>NZ_JBSGAW010000014.1:0-196264 GCF_053600955.1 Streptomyces sp. NPDC004838
GTGGTGCATCACCTGGTGGTGGACGGGGTGTCGTGGCGGATCCTGCTGCCGGACCTGCAGGCCGCCTGCGAGGCCGTAGCCGAGGGCCGGTCGCCACAACTCGACCCGGTGGCAACGTCGTTCCGGGGCTGGTCGGCACTCTTGGCGGAACGGGCGGCTGATCCGGCACTGACCGGTGAGCTGGACGCCTGGGCCGAACTGGTGCGCGTGCCCGAAGTCTCGGTGGGTACACGGGAGTTGGACCCTGCACTCGACACCGCGGCCACCATGATGCATAGGTCCTGGACTCTTCCGGTGCGGGACGTGGCCCAGTTGGTGAGCGTGGCGCCTGCGCTCTTCCACTGTGGTGTGCATGAGGTGCTGTTGGCGGGGCTGGCGGGGGCGGTGGCCCGGTGGCGGCCGGAGACCGTGGACGGTGTGCTGGTCGACGTGGAGGGGCATGGTCGTGAACCTGTCGCCGGTGCGGATCTGTCGCGCACGGTCGGCTGGTTCACCAGCAGCCATCCGGTACGGCTGGCGGTCACCGGTGTGGACCTGGAAGAGGTCCTGGCAGGTGGACCGGCGGCCGGTGCGCTGCTGAAGGTGGTCAAGGAACAGGTGCGGTCCGTGCCCGGCGGCGACGGTCTGGGCTACGGGCTGCTGCGGTACCTCAACCCGCGGACGAGCCCGGCTCTGTCCGAACTGCCCGCCGCGCAGATCGGCTTCAACTACCTGGGCCGCTTCACCACAGGCGGTCGCCGGTCGACCACCGCCGTGGAGGCATGGCAGCTGACCGGCCAGACCGCGATCGGCGGCTCGGCCGCACCGCGGATGCCCGCCCTGCACACCCTCGAAGCCGCCGCCGTCGTACAGGACACCCCGGACGGCCCGGTCCTGACCATCACGCTCGGCTGGCCGACGACACTTCTGGACGAGACGGCGGCGGAGGGTCTCGGCCGGATCTGGCGGGACACCCTCGTCGGTCTCGCGACCCACGTCGGCGATCCGGTCGTCGGCGGACACACCCCCTCTGACTTCCCCCTCCTCGCCCTCACGCAGCGGAGCGTGGAGGAACTGGAAGCCCGGGTGCCCGGCCTGGTGGACATCTGGCCGCTGTCGCCGCTCCAGCAGGGGCTGTTGTTCCACGCGGCCTACGACGACCAGGGCCCCGACCTCTATGAAGGGCAGCGGATCCTGGCCCTGGACGGGCCCTTGGACGTGGAGCGGCTGCGGGCCTCCTGGCGGGCCCTGCTGCACCGGCATCCGATCCTGCGGGCGAGTTTCCACCAGCAGGACGCCGGCGAGGCGGTCCAGGTCGTAGCCCGTGACGTGGAACTTCCCTGGCACGAGGCCGACTTGACGGGACTGGGCGAGGCCCAGGTACAGGCCGGGCTCGACCGGTTGGTGCAGGGCGAGCGATCGCGCCGTCTCGACGTGACCCAGGCCCCGCTGCTGCGCCTGACCCTCGTCCGGCTCGGTGAGCACCGGCACGTCCAGATCGTCACCAGCCACCACATCGTCACGGACGGCTGGTCGCTGCCGGTGCTCATCGGCGAGGTGTCCGCGATCTACGCGGCGGGCGGTGCCGCACGGGCACTGCCCCCGGCGACCTCGTACCGCGAGTACTTGGCCTGGCTCGGCGGACAGGGCAAGGAGGCGGCGCGGGAGGCATGGCGGGCCGAGTTCGCGGGAGTGGACGAGCCGACGCTCGTGGCACCCGGGGAACAGGGCGGGGCGCCCACGGTTCCGGCCCGGGTGGCCTTCGAGTTCACCGAGGAACTCACTTGCGCGGTCGCCGAGTTGGCGCGCGAGCGCGGCCTGACCGTGAACACGGTGGTGCAGGGCGCCTGGGCCCTGCTCCTCGCCAGGCTCGCCGGACGGACCGACGTGGTGTTCGGTGCGACGGTCGCTGGGCGGCCGGCGGAGCTGCCGCGCGTGGAGTCCATGGTCGGCCTCTTCATCAACACGCTGCCGGTACGCGTGCCGCTCAGCGGTGACCGGACGGTCGCCGAGTTCCTCCAGGACCTCCAGCGGCGGCAGGTCGCGCTGATGGCGCACCAGCACATCGGTATGCCCGAGATCAGGCAGCTCACCGGTCCGGGTGCGGTCTTCGACGCGCTCTTCGTGTACGAGAACTATCCGCGCCCGCGCCTCGCCGAGCCCTCGCCCGACACCCTGACCATCCGCCCCGGCGGCAGGCCGGAAGACACCGGCCACTACCCGCTCACCCTGATCGCGGTGCCGGGGGACCGGCTGCACGGCGAACTCATCTACCGGCCCAAGGTGTTCGGGCAGGACTGGGCCCAGCAGGTGACGGCCTCCCTGGGACACGTCCTCGAACAGCTGGCCGCGGGCCCGGACGCCCCTGTCGCGGGGGTCGGTGTGCTGAGCCCGGCCCGGCGCGAGCTGGTGGTGGACACGTGGAGCGGCACGCGGGCGCCGTTCGAGGCCGCCCCGCTGCCGGAACTGTTCCAGCGTCAGGTACGGCGATCGCCGCACGCGGTGGCGTTGGTGTCGCGCGGGTCCACCACGATCGCCGCGTCCGCGACGGAAGCCCCGGGTGCGGCGTCGGTCTACGCGGCGGAGGCTCCGGGCCTGGCGTCCGCCTCAGGACCTCAAGCTCCGGGGACGGCGTCCGCCTCAAAGACGCAGGCTTCGGGCATGGCGTCCGCGTCCGCGATGGAAGTTCCAAGCGCGGCGTCCGCACCTTTGACGCAAGCCCTGGGCGCGGCGGACCGCCGCGGTGCCGGCGAGCGGACACCGGTCGCCCCCGGCGCCGCCGACGCCCCCCATGCCGGCGAGCGCGCACTGACGTACGCCGAGCTGGAGACATCCGCCGGGCGCCTGGCCCGCTACCTCGTCGACGCGGGCGTGGGACCGGAGGTCCGTGTCGCCGTGCTGGTGCCCCGCTCGGAGGCGATGGTCGTGTCCGTGCTGGCCGTGTCCATGGCGGGCGGTGTCTTCGTTCCCGTGGACGCGGGCCACCCGGCGGACCGGGTGGCGTTCCTGGTGCGGGACGCCGGCCCGGCGGCCGTGGTGTGCACCCGGCGGACCCGGGGCGCGGTGCCCGACGGGTTCCGGGGACGGATCGTGGTCCTCGACGACCCGGACGTCATCGCGGGCGTAGCCCGGCGCGCGGGCGGTCCCCTCGACGACGGGGAGCGGAACGGAACCCTGCGCCCGCAGAACGCCGCGTACG
This sequence comes from Streptomyces sp. NPDC004838, assembly GCF_053600955.1. NCBI lineage: Bacteria > Bacillati > Actinomycetota > Actinomycetes > Kitasatosporales > Streptomycetaceae > Streptomyces > Streptomyces sp. NPDC004838. The sequence goes on from NZ_JBSGAW010000014.1 coordinate 3,179, forward strand.
TGATCTACACCTCCGGGTCGACCGGCACCCCCAAGGGCGTCGTCGTCACCCACACGGGACTCGCCCACCTGGCGCGGGCCCAGATCGAGCGGTTCGCGGTGCAACCCGACGCGCGGGTCCTGCAGTTCGCCTCGCTCAGCTTCGACGCCGCCGTCTCCGAACTGTGCATGGCCCTGCTGTCCGGCGCCTCGCTCGTGGTGCCGGACCAGGATGGGCTGCCGCCGCGGGTGACGCTCGCCGACGCCGTAAGGGAGTGGGGCGCCACCCACGTCACCGTGCCCCCCAGCGTGCTCGCCACCGAGGAGCACCTGCCCGCCTCCCTCAGGACGCTGGTGGTGGCCGGCGAGACCTGTCCGCCGGCGCTGGTGGAGCGGTGGGCCGCCGACCGGCGGATGGTGAACGCGTACGGCCCCACCGAGGTGACCGTGTGCGCGGCGATGAGCCGACCGCTCGCCCCCGGCGCCGACACCGTCCCCATCGGCGGCCCCCCGCCCAACGTACGCGTCTACGTCCTGGACGCCTTCCTCCAGCCGCTGCCCCCGGGCGTGACCGGTGAGCTGTATGTGGCGGGCCCGGGGCTGGCCCGCGGCTACGGCGAGCGGCCCGGATTGACCGCCGAGCGCTTCGTCGCCTGCCCCTTCACGCCCGGCGCGCGCATGTACCGCACCGGGGACCTCGCCCGCTGGACCGACATCGGCGAACTGGTCTTCGCGGGGCGTGCGGACGGGCAGGTGAAGGTACGGGGTCACCGCATCGAACCCGCGGAGGTGGAGGGCGCCCTGACCGCGCACCCCGCGGTCGCGCAGGCCGTGGTGGTGGCCCGCGAGGACCGCCCGGGCGAACAGCGACTCGTCGCCTACGTCGTCACGCGGGCGGCCGAGCCGGGCGGTATCGGGCAGAGCGGCGATGCCGAGCCGACCGGTCGTACCGCGCAGACCGGTCGTACCGCGCCGAGCATCCCGTGGACCGACGAACTCGTCTCCGAAGTAAGGGGCTTCGCCGCCACGCGCCTGCCGGAGTACATGCTGCCGACCGCCTTCGTACCGCTCGACGACCTGCCCCGCACCGCGAACGGGAAGCTCGACCGCGCCGCGCTGCCCGCCCCGGACTTCACCGGAAGGGCACGGGGCCGTGAGCCGCGTACGCCCGCCGAGACCGTCCTGTGCGAGGTGTTCGCCGACGTCCTGGGCCTGGCCCGGGTCGGGGCCGACGACAGCTTCTTCGAGCTGGGGGGCGACTCCATCTCGTCGATGCAACTGTCCTCGCGGGCCCGGCAGGCCGGACTGGTGGTGACGCCACGTCAGGTCTTTGAGGAGAAGACCCCCGAACGCCTCGCCGTCGTCGCCGTAGCCGCCGGCGCGACCGGCCCGGCAGCTCCCGACGCCGAGGACGTCGCGATCGGCGAGGTGCCGTGGACCCCGGTGATGCGGGAGCTCGGCGAACACGTCCTGCGCCCCGGATTCGCCCAGTGGGTGGTCCTCGGGGCTCCGTCGGACCTCACCCGCGACGTCCTCGTGACCGGTATCGGCGCCCTGCTGACCACGCACCCCATGCTGCGGGCCCGGGTGGCCGAGGGCGACCGGCTCATGGTCGGCGAGGCCGGGTCCGTGGACGCGGAGAAACTCGTCGTCCGTGTCGACGCACGGGACGTGGCCACGCGGGACCTCGACGCGCTCGCGGTCCGCACGGCACGCGAGGCCGTGGGGCGGCTCGATCCCGCCGCCGGCGCGCTGCTCCGGGCGGTGTGGGTGGACGCCGGGCCCGAGCGGAGCGGACGCGTCGTGCTCGCCGTCCATCACCTCGCGGTCGACGGGGTGTCCTGGCGGGTCCTCGTCCCCGACCTCGCCCAGGCATGCCGGGCCGCCGCGGCCGGACGGGAACCCGAACTCGACCCGCCGGTCACCTCGTTCCGGCGGTGGGCGACGCTGCTGGCCGAGCAGGCCCTCGCACCCGGCCGGACCGCCGAGCTGTCGCAGTGGACGCGGCTCCTCGACGTCGCCGAACCCCTCGTCGGCGACCGCGCCCTGGACCCGGCGGTCGACACGGCCGCCACCGTGCGCCACGCCTCGTGGACGGTGCCCGCGCCGCAGGCGGCCACCCTGACCGCCACCACACCCGCCCTGTTCCACTGCGGTGTGCACGAGGTGCTGCTCGCCGGCCTCGCGGCGGCCGTGGCAGCCACCCGGGCGGACCGCGACCGGGTCCTGCTGGTCGACGTCGAGGGCCACGGCCGGGAACCCGTCGACGGAGTGGACCTGTCCCGCACGGTGGGCTGGTTCACCCGCACGCACCCGGTGCGCCTCGATCTGAGCGGCGTCGACCTGGACGACGCCCGCGCCGGAGGCCAGTCGAGCGGATCCGTGCTGAAAGCGGTGAAGGAGCAGACGCGGACGGTGCCCGGCGACGGACTTGGCCACGGACTGCTGCGGCACCTCAACCTGGACACCGGACCGACCCTGGCCGCGCTTCCGGCACCCCAGATCGGCTTCAACTATCTCGGCCGCTTCACTGCGGGAAACCGTCAAGGGGACGTGGCCGACTGGCAGTTGACCGGTGAGATCGGCGGCGGTGCCGACCCGGACATGCCGTCCACGCACGCGCTGGAAGCCGGCGCCCTCGTGGTGGACACTACTGACGGACCCGAGCTCACCCTGTCCCTCGGCTGGCCCCGTGGCGTGCTCGACGACGCCGCCGCCCGACGGCTCGGGGAGGCATGGCTGGACGTGCTCCGCGGTCTCGCCGGCCACACCGCCGGCCCCGCCGCCGGTGGGCACACCCCTTCCGACTTCCCCCTCCTCGACCTGGCACAGAACCAGATCGAGGAACTCGAAGCCGGGTTCACCGACGACGGCCAGACCTGACCTGCCGACCATGCCCGGCCGAGCACCCTCGGCCGTCCGCACCTTGCCGACTCCACCCTGCCGAGGAGAGAAGCGATGACCCGATCCGCAGTCGAGGACGTGTGGCCGCTGTCGCCGCTGCAGGAAGGCATGCTCTTCCACGCCGCCTTCGACGACCAAGGACCCGATGTCTACACTGTGCAGTCCGCTCTCGCTGTCGACGGGCCGCTGGACGAGGCACGGTTACGTGCGTCGTGGACGGCGCTCCTGGACCGGCACGCCGCGTTGCGCGCCTGCTTCCGGCAGGTCAGCGGAGCACAGATGGTGCAGGTCATCGCGCGGACCGTGACCCTGCCGTGGCGATCCGAGGACGTGTCGCACCTGCCCGGGGCCGAGGCCCACGCCGCCGCCGAACGCCTCGCCGAGCGCGAACGCGCCGAGCGCTTCGACCTGGCGACCGCGCCACTGCTGCGGGTCCTGCTCGTCCGGCTCTCCGAGCACCGCCACCGCCTGGTGATCACCAGCCACCACATCCTCATGGACGGCTGGTCCGCACCCGTGCTGATCGGCGAACTCGCCGCCCTGTACGCGGGCTGGGGCGACGTCTCGCAGCTGCCCCGCACGACGTCGTACCGCGACTATCTGCTGTGGCTGGGCAAGCAGGACAAGGAAGCGGCCCGCACCGCCTGGCGGGAGGAGCTGGCCGGGGCCGACGAGCCGACGCTGGTCGCGCCGGTCGTCCCCGACCGCCTGCCCGCCTTCCCCGACCACGTCGACCGCGAGTTGCCGGACCCGCTGGCCCGCGCGCTGACCGAGCTGGCCCGCACCCGCGAACTGACCGTGAACACCCTGGTGCAGGGCGCCTGGGCGTTGGTCCTCGCCAGGCTGGCCGGACGCACGGACGTGGTGTTCGGCGCCACGGCGGCCGGGCGGCCCGCAGATCTGCCCGGCGTGGAGACGATGGTGGGGCTGCTCATCAACACCCTGCCGGTACGGGTGCGGCTCGACGGCGACCAGCCGGTCGCCGACCTGCTGCGGGGCCTGCAGGAGCGGCAGTCCGCGCTGATGGGCCACCAGCACCTCGGCCTGCTGGAGGTCCAGCGACTCGCCGGTCCGGGGGCGATGTTCGACACGCTCGTGATCTACGAGAACTTCCCCCGACAGTCCGCCGCACGCGCGGGCCGGTCCACCGCGCCCGATACCCCGGTCATCCGGCCCGAGAGCATCGCCCGCGAGGCGGCGCACTATCCGCTGACCCTCGTAGTCGCGCCCGGCGAGCGCACCCGGTTACGGCTTGAGTACCGGCCCGACCTCTTCGAGAGGGCCGCCGCCGAGGCCGTCCTCACCTCCCTGGTCGGGGTCCTGGAACAACTGGTGGCCGACCCCGCCGTGCCGACGGGCCGCATCCGCGTCACCGAACCGGCGCTCCCCGAGGGAAGTGCCGAGCCCGGCGTGGCGCCGGACCTCACGGTGCCCGAGCTGATCGCCGAGCGGGTCGCGACCGCCCCGGACGCCGTGGCGCTCGTAGCGGACGAAGAGGTTCTGACGTACGGCGAGTTGTGGACGTCGGCGGGACGGCTCGCGGCGTATCTGGCGGACGTGGGCGTGACCCGGGGCGACCGCGTCGCGGTGGTGCTCGAACGGTCCGCGGACGTGGTGGTGGCGCTGCTGGCGCTGTGGCGGGCCGGGGCCGTGCAGGTGCCGGTGGATCCCGGGAACCCGGCCGAGCGGGTGGCGGCGGTCCTCGCGGACTGCGGAGCCTCGGCGGTGCTGTGCACCGGCGCGACGCGCGCCGTGGTGCCGGACAGCGCGAAGGGGGTCGTGGACCTCGACGACCCGGCGGTGCGGGCCGACGTGCTCGCGCACCGGGCCGACCCGGCCGCCCTCCCCGTCACCGCGCACGAGGTGGCGTACGTGATGTACACCTCCGGCTCGACGGGGGAGCCCAAGGGCGTCGCGGTCCCGCACGGGAGCGTGGCCGCGCTGGTCGGCGAGCCCGGCTGGCGCCTCGACCCGGACGACGCGGTGCTGCTGCACGCCCCGCACGCCTTCGACGCCTTCCTGTTCGAGGCGTGGGTGCCGCTGACCGTGGGCGCCCGCGTGGTCGTCGCCGGACCGGGTGTGGTCGACGCCCGGGAGGTGCGCCGGTATGTGGCCGGCGGTGTCACCACCCTGCACCTCACCGCCGGCACCTTCCGGGTGCTCGCCGGTGAGACTCCCGAGTGCTTCACCGGGCTGCGGGAGGTCCTGACCGGCGGGGACGTGGTGCCCGTCGACGCGGTGGCGCGGGTGCGCGCGGCCTGCCCGGAGGTGGCCGTACGGCATCTGTACGGACCCACGGAGACCACCCTCTGCTTCACCTGGCACACCCTGCGGCCCGGCGACGAGGAGCTGGCCGTGCTGCCGGTGGGCCGTCCGCTGCCCGGCCGCCGGGCGTATGTGCTCGATGCCTTCCTCCAGCCGGTGCCGTCCGGTGGAACCGGTGAGCTGTACCTGGCGGGCGCGGCACTGGCCCGCGGCTACTGGAACGCGCCCGGGCGGACCGCGGAGCGCTTCGTGGCGTGCCCGTTCCTGCGCGGCGAACGGATGTACCGCACGGGGGACCTGGCCCACCGGACGCACGACGGCGAGCTGGAGTTCGTCGGCCGTGCGGACGCGCAGGTGAAGATCCGGGGCTTCCGTGTCGAACTCGGCGAGATCGAGGCGGCCCTGACCGAGCATCCCGCAGTCGCACAGGCCGTGGCCGTCGCCCGCGACGACGGTCCCGGCGGGCGGCGCCTTGTCGGCTACGTGGTACCGGCCGCCGCGGAGACGGTGGACCCCGACCGGATACGTGAGGACGTCGCCCGGCGCCTGCCCGACTACATGGTTCCGGCCGCCGTCCTGGCCCTGGGTGCGCTGCCCGTGACCCGCAACGGCAAGGTCGACCGCAAGGCGCTGCCCGCCCCGGACTTCGCCGCCCGGGTCACCGGGCGCGGGCCGCGCACGGCGGCCGAGGAGAAGCTGTGCCGTCTCTTCGCCGAGGTGCTCGACCTGGAACGCGTGGGCTCCGACGACAACTTCTTCGAGCTGGGCGGGGACTCCGGCCTCGCCATGCGGCTCGCCGGCCGGATCCGTGAGGAGTTCGACGCCGAACTGCCCATCCGGCAGTTCTTCGGCTCGCCCACCCCCGCCGGGGTCGCCCGCCTCCTCGCCACCCGCGCCCGCCCGGCCCTCGGCGCCGCCGGGCCCGAAGCGGACGAGGCGGAAGTCCCCGTAACAGCAGGCCAGTTGCAGACCTGGCTGACGTCCAGGCTCGACGACGAGGCGGGCGTGGACCGCATCCCGGTGGCCCTGCGGCTCACCGGAGAACTGGACAAGCAGGCGTTGCGCGCGGCCCTCACGGACCTCGCCGCCCGCCACGCCGTCCTGCGCACGATCTTCCCCGGCACCCGTGGGGCAGATCTGCACCAGCGGGTTCTGCCCGTCGAGGACGCCCTTACGACCACCGACCCCCTGACCACCGGCATCCTGGCCGAGGAGCGGGTCGACGAGGAGGAACTCGCCCACGTCCTCGCCGAACGAACCCGCCACCCCTTCGACCTCTCCCGCCACACCCCCTGGGCCCGACACCTGTTCGCCCTCTCCGACACCGATCACGTACTGCTCCTGGTCGTGCACCGGATCGCGATCGACGAGGCATCCGTCGACGTCCTGCTGCGCGACCTGGCCACCGCCTACACCGCCCGCCGGGAGGGCCGTATGCCCGAACGGGCCCCGCTGCCCGCGCAGTTCGCCGACTACGCCCGATGGGAGCGGGAGTTGCTGCGGGGAGAGCAGGCGAGGGAGAGCCTGGCGGGCGACCAGCTCGACTACTGGAAGGGCACCCTCGCGGGCATCGACACCGAACTCGCGCTGCCCGCCGACCGCCCGCGCCCCCAGGTCGCCTCCCACCGGACGGGTGCCGTCCCGCTGCGCCTCGACGCCGACCTGCACGCCCGCCTCGCCGACCTGGCCGAATCCGCCGATGCGACGCCGTTCACCGTGGTGCACAGCGCGCTCATGGCTCTGCTCGCCAGGCTCGGCGCCGGCGACGACATCACCGTCGGCACGATGATCCCGCGCCGCGACGACCCCGCCCTCGAAGGTGTCGTCGGCCCCTTCGGCGGCCCCCTCGCCCTGCGCGGCGACGCCTCGGGCGACCCCACCTTCACGGACCTGCTCGCCAGGGCCAGGGAGACGTACCAGGAAGCGGCCGCGCACCGGGACGTACCGTTCGAGCGGCTGGTGGACGTGCTCGGCCTGCCGCCCTCGCTGGCCCGCCACCCGGTCTTCCAGGTCATGCTCGACGTCCGCGACGACATCGCCGACGCCTGGGGCCCCTGGGAGCTGCCCGGGGTACGCACCCTCCGACTGGAGACGGGCCCGCGGGCCACCGAGACCGACCTCTCGCTCGATCTCGCCGAACGCTATCTGTCCGACGGCGACTTCGGCGGCATCGACGGCCATGTCCGCTACGCCATCGACCTGTTCGACGTACCCACCGTCACGGCGTTCGCGCACCGGCTCACCCGACTCCTGGAACAGGCCGCCGCCGACCCGCAGATGCGGCTGAGCGGGCTGGACGTCTTCTTGGACGAGGACGAGCGCCGGCGGGCGGTGGACCTCGGCAACGACACTCAGATGCCGCTCCCCGACGCCACCACGCCGGAGCTGTTCGCCGCGCAGGCATCGCGCACCCCGGCCGCCGTGGCCGTCCTCGACCAGCGGATCCCCGGCATGTACGAGGCGTCCATGACGTACGAGACGCTGGACGCCGCCTCCGACGAGGTGGCCCGGCGTCTGGTGGCGGCCGGCGCGGGACCCGAGGGCGTCGTCGTCGTGGCCACCCCGCCCACCCTCATGCTGGTGATCGCGCTGCTCGGCGTCCTGAAGTCGGGGGCCGCATGTCGTTTCGCCGATCCGTCCCGGCCCTGGGAGGGCGACGACGAGAACCGGCCCGCAGTCCTGCTGTGCGATGCCGCCGGACCCGTACCGACGGACACCGGCGTCCCCGTCGTCCTCCTGGACGACCCGGTGACGGGCGGGACGACGAACTCGGATCGGCCGCTCTCGGACGGGCCCGACTCCCGTGCGGAGCAGGTGAGTCCGGGAGAGGCCGGTGCAGGCCGCCGGTGGCGGCCGCGCCCCGACCACCCCGCCGTGGTGCTCGACAGCGCGACGCACCCCGGCGCCGCGGCGGTCGTCTCCCACCGCGCGCTGGTCAACCAACTGGCGCACCGCGCCCGGACGGCGCAGACGGCGCAGACGGCGCAGACCTCGCAGCCGCTACGACTGGACAGCCGGGCCCCGGCCGCGGACCTCCTGACCCCGCTGCTCACGACCCTGTGCTCGGGAGGCCAGGTGACCCTGGGCACGGCACAGGCGACACCGCTCGCCGCCGGACACGGAGCGGCGGAGACAGGCGGCACCTGGCTGGAGCAGGACGGCGACACCGTGACGGCCACGACCGGCGAACAGCCCTCCCCGGGACGCCAGGTGGCCAACACCCGCGCCTACGTGATGGACGACTTCCTGCGACCGGTGCCCCCGGGCGCCCTCGGCGACCTGTACCTGGCCGGCACCTCACTCGCCCGCGGCTACCTCGGCCGGCCGGGCGCGACCGGCGAGCGGTTCGTGGCCTGCCCGTTCGGCCCCGCCGGCGAGCGGATGTTCCGCACCGGGCACCGGGCGCGACGGGACGCGACAGGCGGGCTCACCCTGCGGGCCGGCACCGACCCCGCCACTCGACGCGGTCGCGCGGGCCGCCGTACCGGCGCGGGAGGCGGCGACCTGAACGTCCTGCTGCCGCTGCGCCCCGAGGGCAGCCGCCCGCCCCTGTTCTGCGTGCACCCCGGCATGGGGCTGAGCTGGGGATACGCAGCCCTCCTGCCGTACCTCCCCGGAGACGTGCCGGTGTACGGCATACAGGCGCGCGGCCTGGTCCGCCCAGAGTCGCTGCCGGGCAGCATCGAGGAGATGGCCGCCGACTACGCGGACGAGATCCGTGCCGCGCAGCCCTTGGGCCCGTATCACCTGCTCGGCTGGTCCATCGGCGGCACCCTCGCCCAGGCCGTGGCGGCCCGTCTCGAGGAACTGGGCGAACAGGTGGCCCTGCTGGCGCTGCTCGACGCCTACCCCACCAGCTCCGCCCGATCCCGGATGCGCGGCGAGGAGGGCGGACCGGCGGACGGCTACGCCGTGCTGCGGCAGGATGAGGGCGGCATTGCCGACCTGTACCGCTCGACCGGCCTGAGCGAGCAGTCCCTGGCCAACCTGGAGAAGGTGCTGCGGAACATGGCCGGCTTCACGCCCGACCACACCCCGCGGTCCTTCGGCGGCGACCTGTTGCTCTTCGTCGCCACCGAGGACCGGCCCGCCGATCTGCCGGTGGCGGAGGCGACCGACGCCTGGCGGCCCCACGTCGGCGGGCGGATCGAATCGCACGAAATCGCCGTCAGCCACTACGACATGCTGCAGCCCGGACCCCTGGCGCAGATCATGCGCATCGTCACGGACAAACTCCGGAAGGACTGAAGAAATGACCAACCCCTTTGACAACGAGAACGGCACATTCGTCGTCCTGGTGAACGACGAGGGCCAGTACTCGCTCTGGCCGAATTTCGCGGAAATACCCGAGGGCTGGACCGTCGCACACGGTGAGGCCACCCGCCAGGAATGCCTTGATTTCATCGAGGAGACCTGGACGGACATGCGCCCCAAGAGCCTGGTCGAGGAAATGGGCCGCGCCGATACCGCCACGCTCTGACACGGAACGCGGATGAACGCAGAGTCCATCGCGGCCGTCGCCATCGGCGACATCGCCGTCATCGTCGTAGCCTCACGGCTCCTCGGCGGCCTGGCCCGGCGCTGCGGCCAGCCCGAGGTCATCGGGCAGATCATCGCCGGGATCGCGCTCGGGCCGACCCTGCTCGGGCGACTGCCCGGCAACCCGACGGACCGTCTCTTCCCTGCCGAGGTGCTGCCGTTCCTCACGGTGCTCTCCCAGGTCGCCGTCGTGCTCTTCATGTTCGTCGTGGGGTACGAGATGGACCCGCGGCAGCTGCGCCGGGGCGGCAGAGCCAAGACGACGGTGGCGCTGTGCGCGTTCCTGGTCCCGGCGGGCATCGGGGCCGGGCTTGCGGGCGGCTTCCCCGGGCTGTTCGCCGCGGTCCGGCCCGACGGCGTGGACGGCACGGACGGTCGGCCGTTCTGGATGTTCATGGCGGTCGCCCTGTCCGTCACCGCGCTGCCCGTACTCGCCGCCATCGTCCGTGAGCGCGGCCTCGCGGGCACCCCGGCGGGCAGCGTGGCCACCGCCGCCGCCGGACTCATGGACGTGGTGGCCTGGCTGGTACTCGCCGTCGCGCTGGTCGGCACCGGGCACGCGACCGGGCCCGCCTGGCCGATGACGCTGCTGCTGAGCGTGGTGTTCGTGGCGGGACTGTTCCTCGTCGTACGCCCCCTGCTGACACGGTGGCTGGAACGGTCGGGCGCGTTGCAGGCCAACCAGCGCACGCTCGCCCTGGCCCTCGCCCTCGGCAGCGGCTGGGTCACCGCGGGACTCGGCCTGCACGCCGTCTTCGGCGGTCTGCTCGCCGGTATCGCGATGCCCCGCAGAAACGGCGTGCCGGACGCCGATGTGCTCCGGCCCATGGAGGAGAGCGCCGGTCTGTTGCTGCCGCTGTTCTTCGTGACAACGGGCCTGTCCTTGGACATCGGCTCCGTCGACGGCGCCGGAGCCGGCCTGCTGTTCCTCGTCCTCGCCGTGGCCATCTTCGGCAAGCTGCTGCCCGCCTACGGGGCGGCACGGATCAGCGGCATGGACCCGCACGGGTCCGCGCTCGTCGCCGCCTTGGTGAACACCCGCGGTCTGACGGAACTGATCGTCCTCAACGTCGCCCTGGACGCCGGGATCATCGGCGAGGAACTCTTCACCATCCTCGTGCTGATGGCGCTGGTGACCACGTTCATGACGGGGCCGCTGATCTCGCTCGTCGAGTGCGGGAAATGGACACGCTTGACGGTCGGACGCGGTCATTACGAGACTCACATGAGAAGTCGAAAATTCCACGGCCGGGAAGGGGGATTCCCCGGTGCGGGAAAAAAAGAGGGTGCGGGAGAACGTGAATAATCCTGAAGGGGGATGAACGTTGCCGGAATCCGAGGAATTCGACGTCGTGGTCGTCGGCGGAGGACCCGCCGGATCGACCCTGGCCGCACTGGTGGCCATGCAGGGCCACCGGGTGCTGGTCCTGGAGAAGGAGTTCTTCCCGCGCCACCAGATCGGTGAGTCGCTGTTGCCGTCCACCGTGCACGGTGTGCTGCGGATGACCGGGGTCGCGGGCGAGCTGGCCGAGGCGGGCTTCCCGCGCAAGCGCGGCGGTACCTTCCGCTGGGGCGCCAACCCGGAGCCGTGGACCTTCTCCTTCTCCGTCTCCCCGCGCATGTCCGGGCCGACGTCCTACGCGTACCAGGTGGAGCGGTCCCGCTTCGACGAGATCCTGCTGAACAACGCCCGCCGCGTGGGCGCCGACGTCCGCGAGGGCTGTGCCGTCGTCGACGTGGTCGCCGACGACGAGCGGGTGCGCGGGGTGCGGTACACCGACGCCGACGGAGCCGAACGCCGGGCTCTCGCCTCGTTCGTCGTGGACGCCTCCGGCAACAAGAGCCGCGTCTACCAGCGGGTGGGCGGCACCCGCGAGTACTCGGAGTTCTTCCGCAGCCTCGCCCTGTACGGCTACTTCGAGGGCGGCAAGCGGCTGCCCGAACCCAACTCCGGCAACATCCTGTCCGTCGCGTTCCCGAGCGGCTGGTTCTGGTATATCCCCCTCAGCGACACCCTGACCAGTGTCGGCGCCGTCGTCCGGCGCGAGATGGCGAAGAAGATCCAGGGGGACCGGCACAAGGCGCTCATGGCCCTGGTCGACGAATGCCCCCTCATCGGCGAGTACCTCGCGGACGCCCAACGCGTGACGAGCGGGCCGTACGGCGAACTCCGGGTCCGCAAGGACTACTCGTACCACCACACGACGTTCTCCCGCCCCGGCATGATGCTGGTCGGCGACGCCGCCTGCTTCGTCGACCCGGTGTTCTCCTCCGGCGTCCACCTCGCCACGTACAGCTCGCTGCTCGCGGCCCGCTCCATCAACAGCGTGCTCGCCGGACTCGTCGACGAGCCCCGGGCGATGCGGGAGTTCGAGGCCCGCTACCGGCGTGAGTACGGCGTCTTCTACGAGTTCCTGCTGTCCTTCTACGAGATGCACCACGACGAGGACTCCTACTTCTGGCAGGCCAAGAAGGTCACCCGCACCGACCGGCCCGAGCTGCAGTCCTTCGTCGAACTGATCGGCGGGGTCTCCTCGGGCGAGAAGGTCCTCACCGACGCCGACGTCGTCGCCAAGCGCCTCGCGGCGGGCTCCGCGGAGTTCGCCGACGCGGTCGGCACGCTCGCCGGCGACGCCGACGACAGCATGGTGCCGCTGATGAAGTCGTCGGTCGTACGCGAGGTGATGCAGGAGGGCGGCCAGGTCCAGATGCGGGCGCTCCTCGGCGCGGACGCCGAACCGGAGGCACCCCTGTTCAGCGGCGGCCTGGTGCCGTCCGCGGACGGCATGTTCTGGCAGGACACGGACCGGGCGGCGCGCACCGCCGACGGCGCGGGTGAGTGAGGGGATGCGCTGATGGCGCGGCCGACCGATCTCTCGATGCACAACCGGCGCGACCGCCTCGACCCCCTGCCCGAACTCACCGGGCTGGGCGCACGGGCGCCGCTGACCCGCACCGACCTCACGGACGACCCGTCGGCCGGCACCGGCTGGCTCGTCACCGGACACGACGAGGTGCGTGCCGTCCTGGGCGACACGGAACGGTTCAGCACCCAGCTGCCCGACGCCTTGGGGCGGCCCGCGCAGGTGGGCAACCTCGTGCAGTACGACCCGCCCGACCACACCCGGCTGCGCCAGCTGCTCGCACCCGAGTTCACCGTCCGCCGGATGCGGGGCCTCGAACTCGCCGTGGACCGGATCATGGAGGACTGTCTCGACTCCCTGGAGAAGGCCGGGCGGCCCGCCGACTTCATGCGCCACGTCGCCTGGTCCGTGCCGGGCCTGGTGATGTGCGAGCTGTTCGGGGTGCCCCGCGACGACCGGGCCGACCTGACGCGGCTGCTCAAGGTGGGCCGCCCCGCGTTCCGGGGCCGGCGCACCCAGGTGACCGCGGGCGGCGCGTACCTCGCGTACATGGGCCGGCTCGTGGCGCGCAAGCGTCGCGAACCCGGCGACGACCTCCTCGGCCGGGTGGTGCGCGAGCACGGCGCGGAGGTCAGTGACGAGGAGCTGGTCGGTCTCGGCGCCTTTGTCATGGGCTCGGGCGTCGAGAACGTGGCGGCGATGCTGGGCCTCGGCGTCCTCGCCCTCCTGGAACACCCGGAACAGCTCGAACTGCTCCGCGCACGACCGGAGTTGATCGACCGCGCGGTCGAGGAACTCGTCCGCTACCTCTCGGTGATCCCGACCGCCACACCCCGCACCGCACGCGAGGACGTGACCCTCGGCGGCCAGGTGATCAAGGCCGGTGACCGGGTGGCCTGTTCACTGATCGCGGCCAACCGCGGCACACCGGAGGGCACCGCGAACCACCTCGACATCACCCGGGACGCCGCCCCCCACGTGGCGCTCGGCCACGGCATCCACTACTGCATCGGCGCCCCTCTCGTCCGCATGGAACTGCGCAGCGCCTACCCGGCGGTGCTGCGTCGCTTCCCCGCGCTACGGATCGCCGTCCCCCCGGATGAGATCCAGTTCCGGCCGCAGGCGCCGTACGGCGTGGAAACACTGCCCGTCACCTGGTAGGAGGAGCCATGTCCCAGGCAGCCGCGCCCGGCGCGGACACACCGGCCCCGTCCCGGGCGGCCGGTCGCGGCGCGGCCGAGCCCCAGCTCGCCTATGCGCGCCGCGACCGGTTCGCCCCGGCCGCCGCCCTGCGCGACCTCGCCGCCCGCGGCCCCGTCACCTGCGTCGAAGTCGGGCCGGGCACCGACGGGAAGTCCGTCTGGCTGGTCACCGGCCACGCCGAGGTCCGTCAGGTCATGGCCGACCATGTGCGCTTCTCCACCCGACGCCGCTTCGGGTCCAGGACCGCGACCGGGCGTGACGCCGGCACCCGGCCCGACCCGATGGTGGGCCAGCTCATGGACTACGACCCACCCGAGCACACCCGGCTGCGGCAGCTCCTCACCCCGGAGTTCACCCTCCGCCGGATCCGCAGGCTCCGGCCGCGCATCGACACGATCGTCGGTGACCGCCTGGACGCCCTGGCGGCGGCCGGCCCGCCCGCCGACCTGGTGCCGACGCTCGCGCTGCCCGTACCCGGCGCCGTGCTCTGCGAGCTCGTCGGGGTGCCCCGTGACGACCGCGACGAGTTCCTGCACCGCTGCCACGGCTTCCTCGCCGCCGGCCGGGGACGCGGCCGGCGTGCCGCGGTGGGGGAACTCCTCTCCCGGTATGTCGCCGCGATGGTGGCACGGCAGCGCCGCGACCCGGACGACGGCTTCCTCGGCATGCTGGTGCGCGAGCACGGCGACGAGATCACCGACAAGGAACTGCGGGGCGTGTGCGTACTGTTGGTGCTGGCGAGCCTCGACAACCTCTCCGGCATGCTGGGCCTCGGCACGCTGCTGCTCCTCGAACACCCCGACCAGCTGGCGGCCGTCCGCGACGACCCCGGCGCGGTGGACCGCGCGGTCGACGAACTGCTCCGCCACCTCACCGTGCCGCACGCGCCGACCCCCCGCATCGCCCGCACCGATGTCACCGTCGGCGGACAGCTCATCAAGGAGGGCGAGTACGTCCTGTGCTCGCTGCCGATGGCCAACCGGGACCCCGCCCTCCTGTCCGAGCCCGACCGCTTCGACATCACCCGGGAGCCCACCGCCCACGTCACCTTCGGGCACGGCATCCACCACTGCCTGGGCGCGCCCCTCGCCCGCATGCTGCTCGGCGTCTGCTACCCGGCCCTGTTCGGGCGCTTCCCGGGGCTCCGGCTCGCCGAGCCCGCGGCCACCGTCCCGTTCCGGGTGCATGCCCTCGCCCACGGCGTGGACCGGCTGCCGGTCACCTGGTGAGAGGAGATGAGGGACATGAACGAGACGGGAACCCGAACGACGGGGCCGCGCGTCGAGGTCGACCGCAACCGGTGCGTGGCCTCCGGCCAGTGCCTGGCCCATCTCCCCGCCGTCTTCGACCAGTCGGACCGGGACGGCCGGGTCCTGCTCGTCGACCCGGCACCCCGGGCCGGCCTGGTGCCAGCGGTGCGGGCGGCCGCGGACCGCTGCCCGTCCGGCGCGATCACCCTGCACGAGCCCGACCGACCGGGCCACGACCTGGAGGAGTAGTGATGGAGCACAGTGCCGTGAGTACGGCGGAGGCGACCCGGACGGCGGTACGAGACGTCGTGGCGCCCCTGTGGTGCGAGGCTCTACAGGTGCCCGAAGTGGCCGACGAGGACGACTTCTTCGCACTCGGCGGCCATTCACTGGCGGCCCTGCACGTGATGACCACGGTCGAGCAGACGTACCGGGTGGAACTGGGCGGCGTGCGCGACATCTGGGAGAACCCGACGCTCGGTGAGTTCGTCGCGGCGGTCGCGGCGCTCGTCACCGACCCAGCCGAGTAGGGCGCGGGCATGCGCGCGGAGCACCCACCGGCACTGCTGCCGGCCCTGCGGGAGGGCCGGGCCCGCATCGACGTGGCCGGGCAGCGCCTCGAAGGAGACGAACTGACGGGCGCCGTAGGCGCGCTCGCCCGTTCCGTGGCCGGCGCCCGTAGGGTGGCGGTCGTGGCACACCCGAGCGTCGCCACCGTCGTAGCCGTCGCCGGCGTCCTGACCGCCGGGGCCACCGCGGTCCCGCTGCACCCGGCGGCCGGCGCGCACGAGCGCGCGCACATTCTGCGCGACGCCGGGGTCGACCTCGTCCTGGACGAGCCCGACCTCACCGCCCGTGCCGCGCCGCCACCCGAACCACCCCCCGACGAGACACCCGCGCTCATCCTGTACACGTCCGGCTCCACCGGACCGCCCAAGGGCGTTGTCGTCCCGCGCCGCGCGATCGCCGCGAGCCTCGACGCCCTCGCCGCACTGTGGGAGTGGACCCCGGACGACGTCCTCGCCCATGCCCTGCCGCTGTCCCATGTGCACGGCCTTGTCTTCGGCTGCCTCGGCCCCCTGCGTATCGGCTCCCCGCTCGCGCACACCGGCCGCTACCTCACCCCCGTACCGCACGCCACGGTCTACTTCGGGGTGCCGGCCCTGTGGGGGTCCATGGGCGCGGCCGACCTGACACAACTGAGTGCGGCGCGGCTGCTGGTGTCCGGAGCGGACCGCCTGCCCCGCGCGGTCGCCGAGCGCGTACTGCGGCACTCCGGACACCGGATCCTCAACCGGTACGCCATGACGGAGACCCTCGTCATCGCCTCCCCCCGACCGGCGGACCTGAGCACGGACCGGCCGACCGGCTCGGTGGGACCCCCGGTCCCGGGGATGCGGGTGCGGCTGGACGACGCGGACTGGGCGGAGAGGGCGGAGAGGGCGGAGAGGGCGGACGGGGCGCGTACCGGCGGTGAGGTCCAGGTGCACGGCAGCGGGCTGTTCTCCGGCTATCTGGGGCGCGGCCCCGCGGTCGACGACGACGGCTGGTTCGGCACCGGAGACCTCGGCGAATGGCTGCCGGACGGATCGCTGCGGCTGCTCGGCCGCAAGGACACCGACCTGATCAAGTGCGGCGGCTACCGGATCGGCGCGGGCGAGGTCGAGGACGCGCTCCTCGCCCACCCGGCCGTTGTGGAGGCAGCGGTGGTCGGTGTGCCCGACGACCGGCTCGGGCAGCGCGTCGCCGCGTGGATCGTGGCGGACGCCCCGGACCGCGCCGGCCTCATCTCGTTCCTCGCCGCCCGCCTCGCCCCGTACAAGCTGCCGCAGGAGATCCATGTGGTGCGCGCCCTGCCGCGCACCGCTCTGGGCAAGGTGTCCAAGAGCCTGCTCGTGGCGGAGTCCCGATCCCGATAAGTCCGTGACCACACAAGGGAGTTGGCAGGTCATGCCGCAGTCCTTCACGCCGCGTTCCTGTACGCCGCCGGCCACGCACCGTCCACTGGAGCTGCCGGCGCGCGAACTCAAGCCACGCACCCGCGGGCGGACCATGGTCATCGACGCCGGGGCA
This sequence comes from Streptomyces sp. NPDC004838, assembly GCF_053600955.1. NCBI lineage: Bacteria > Bacillati > Actinomycetota > Actinomycetes > Kitasatosporales > Streptomycetaceae > Streptomyces > Streptomyces sp. NPDC004838. Next base: position 20,255 of record NZ_JBSGAW010000014.1, read on the forward strand.
CCGCTGCGCTGGTTCGAGGACGTCGTCGACAGCGCCGGAGACCTCATCGACCTGGTCAAGTTCGGCTGGGGGACGGCGCTCGTCACCACCGGCATCAAACACAAGACGGAGGTGCTGCGGCAGCACGGCATCCCCTACATGTTCGGTGGCACCCTCTTCGAGAAGTACGTGCTGCGGGGCCGGTTCGAGGACTACCGCGGCCTGTGTCTGGAACACGGATGCGACCGAGTGGAGGTGTCGGACGGCACCATCGACCTCGCCCCGCAGGACAAGAGCCGGTTCATCACCCGGCTCGCCGCGGACTTCGAGGTGATCTCCGAAGTGGGGTTCAAGGACCCGCACCGCTCCGAACTGTTCGCGCCCAGCCAGTGGATCGCCGGGATACGGCGCGACCTGGACGCGGGGGCGCGGTCGGTGATCCTGGAGGCCCGCGAGAGCGGCACCAGCGGCATCTGCCGGGCGGACGGGGAGCTCCGGTTCGGACTCGTCGAGGACGTGCTCGACGCCGGACTGCCCACCGATCTGCTCATCTTCGAGGCGCCCACGAAAAAACTCCAGACCTATTTCGTGAAACGGGTCGGCAGCGACGTCAATCTCGGCAATGTCGCCCTGTCCGACGTCATCGCCGTGGAAACACTGCGGCTCGGACTGCGCGCCGAAACGCTGCTGGACACCGAGGAAATCCGAGAATTCGGGGTGAACCCGTGAGGAATTCCGCGGACGCGTTTCACATCGCCGTACCGGCCAACGACCTGGACGCCGCCGCACGGTTCTACAATCAGCTGCTCGGCTGCCCGATCGCCCGCCGCTATGCCGACCGTGTGACATTCGACTTCTTCGGCGACCAACTCGTCTGCCATCACTCACCGGACGAATCCGTCGCGGCCCGACCGCAGCTGTACCCACGGCATTTCGGGGTGACGTTCCGGGCGCGCGCCGACTTCGACGCGCTGCTGCGCCTGGTCGAGGTGCGGAAGGTGCCGGTCTTTCAGGAGGTGCGGTCCCGGTTCCAGGGAACCGTGGAGGAGCACCGCACGCTGGTACTGGTGGACCCGACCGGCAACCTCCTGGAGTTCAAGCACTACACCGACCCGCGGATGATGTACTGACCACGGATGTCGTACTGACTTACGGCAGCCGCACGGCCCGTAGCTCCCGCGCACCGGCCGGCGAGGCACAGCCCGCCAGCCCCAGCGCGTCGCGCAGCTCCTCGGCCAGCAGATCGAGCACCCGCCGGACACCTGCCTGCCCGCCCGCGGCGAGCCCCCACACCGGCGGCCTCCCCACCAGCACCCCCGATGCGCCGAGGGCCAGCGCCTTGAGCACGTCTGTGCCGCTGCGGACCCCGCCGTCCACCAGCACCTCGCAGGAGTCCCCGGCCGCCTCGGCCACGGCGGGCAGCGCCTCGACACCGGGCAGCGCGCCGTCGAGCTGGCGTCCGCCGTGGTTGGACACCACCACGGCGTCGACACCGAGGCGGGCCGCGCGCACGGCGTCCTCCGGTGCGAGGATCCCCTTCAGGACGATCGGCAGTCGCATCACCGACCGCACCGCCTCCACGTCCGACCAGGTCAGCCCGGGGGAGAACGCCTCCGCCGTGTGCGCGGCCACCGCGGAACCGTCCGCTGCGCCCCGATGGGCCGCCGACTCCGCGCCGGAGGCCAGATGCGCGGCCCGCACATGGCCGGGCAGCGCGAACCGGTTGCGCACATCGCGCATGCGACGCCCCATCCACGGCACGTCCACGGTGAGCACCAGCGCCTCGCAGCCCGCGTCCTCGGCACGGCGGGCCAGGTCCAGGGAACGTCCGCGCTCGCGCAGCCAGTACAGCTGGAACCAGACCCGACCGCCGGCCGCCGTCACCTCCTCCACGGGCACGCTGCTCAGCGTCGCGACCGTGAAGGGCACGCCCGCGTCCCGTGCGGCCCGGCCGGCGGCCAGCTCTCCGTCGGGATGCACCAGACGCTGGTAGGCGACCGGCGCGACCACCACCGGCATCCGCGCCGGCCGCCCGAGCAGCGTCGTGTCCGTGGTGCACCCGGAGACGTCCCGCAGCACCCGTGAGGTGACGAAGACCCGGTCGAAGCACGCCCGGTTGGCCGCGAGGGTCAGCTCGCGGCCGCTGCCTCCGGCGACGAAGTCCCACACCTCACGGGGCAGTACGGCCGCCGCGGCCCGCTCGACGTCGTCCAGGTCGCGCGGCTCCCGCGGACCGGGCGGCGGTGCGGCGAGGGCGCGGGACGTCCCCGGAACGTACGCCTCGCGCGGTCCGGGGACGTCGTGGTCAGCGGTCGGCACGCCGCCCTGCCCGTTCCAGCTCCACGGCCTCGTACAGGGCCTTGATGTTGGAGCTGCCGAACGTCCGCGCTCCCCGACGCTCGATGACCTCGTGGAAGAGGGTGCGGCGCGGGTGCGTGGAGGCGGTGAAGACCTGGAACAGCTGGCCGCCGTGGTCCTCGTCGACCAGGAGGTTCGTCGACCGCAGGTCCTCCAGGGTGTGCGCCTGCAGGCCGATCCGCTCGCCCAGCAGGTCGTAGTACGTCCCCGGAGTGCTGAGGAACGTGACGCCGCGCGCCGACAGCGTCCGCACCGAGCGGACGGCGTCGTCGCTGGAGAACGCCAGGTGCTGGATGCCCGGACCGTGATGGCTCTTCAGGAACTCGTCGATCTGCCCCGGCTGTGCCTCGGGGTCGGGCTCGATGAGCGTCAGGGTGACCGCCTCGGACCCGGCGCTCTGCACGACCTTGGACTCCATCGCCTGGGCGCCGACGACGATGCGCTCCTCGTAGATCTCCCGGAAGCCGAAAGCCCGTTGGTAGAACCGGGACGTGTGGTCGAGCTCGCCCGCGTCGAGGCACACCGCGAGGTGGTCGACGTCCAGGAGGCCCACCTCGCCGCCGGACGTGTCCACCGAGCCCGGGACCGGCACGAACCCGGCCGGCAGCCCCGGACCTTCCCCGGGGGCCCGCTCCACGAGCGTGTGCATCACGTCGCCGAACCCCGAGACGGCGGCCGTGACATGTGGCCCCTCGCCCTCGTGCCGGGTGGGCCGGCATACCGTTTCCGCGCCGCCGGCCACCGCGGCGGCGAAGGCGGCGGATACGTCGGCGGTGCGCAGGGCGATGTCGGCGACGCCGTCGCCGTGCGTGGCGACGTACGCGGACGCGGGGTGATGTGCCGAGGTCGCTGCCGTGAGTGCCAGGGTCGTCCGCCCCTGGCGCAGGGCGATGCCGCGGTGCTCGGCGAAGGAGCCGGTGCCGACGACGGTGAAGGCATAGCCGTCGACCCAGGCGGACACGGCCCGGTCGAGGTCGCCGACATACAACTCGACGTAATCGATGGCGAGATCGGTCTGCAAATCCGTCATGAGAGTCCTCGTACGCGGAGAGGGTGCGGATTCAATTGCCTCGGAGCGTCGCCCGATACGCCAAGCGGACTTGGCTGTTCCATTTCCGTGGGCGTCTTTACGGTCGGGCGGCGAGGTCGAATACTTCTGGTGCAGCCCCGATCGTACGGAGATCGGCGGAATACCGCATCTGTCAAAAATGAAGGACTCAGGTGATGGAAATCCTGAATTCCGAGATCATTCGGGCCGAGTTGCCCGCGGCCACCCTGCACGCCTCGCTCGGCGACACGTCGATGGCGTCCATGAACCTGCTCAACGAGGTCGCCGGCACCTACCCGGACGCGATCTCCTTCGCGGCGGGCCGCCCCTACGAAGGCTTCTACGACGTGTCACTGCTCCACGAATACCTGCGGATCTTCTGCCGGTACCTGCGCACCGAACGGGGGATGAGCGAGCCGCAGGTCGCCCACACGCTCTTCCAGTATGGCGACACCAAGGGGATCATCTGCGATCTCGTGGCGCGCAGCCTCGCCGCGGACGAGGGCATCGAGGCCGACCCGGCTTCCGTGGTCGTCACCGTCGGCTGCCAGGAGGCGATGTTCCTGGTCCTGCGCGCGTTACGGGCGAGCGACCGGGACGTGCTGCTCGCGCCGAGCCCGACCTACGTTGGTCTGACCGGGGCCGCACTCCTCGCCGACCTGCCCGTCCTGCCCGTGCGCACCGGCACCGACGGCATCGACCTCGACGACCTCGCGGACCGGCTGCGCCGGGCACGTGCCGCCGGCCACCGCGTCCGCGCCTGCTACGTCACACCCGACTTCGCCAACCCGGTCGGCGTGAGCATGCCGCTCGCCGACCGCAGCCGGCTCCTCGAACTCGCCACGGCCGAGGACCTGTTGCTCCTGGAGGACAACGCCTACGGACTGCTGAACAGTGCCGCCGAGCGACCGCCCACCCTGAAGGCGCTCGACCGGCACGAACGCGTTGTCTACCTGGGCTCGTTCGCCAAGACCGGCATGCCGGGAGCCCGCGTGGGCTACGTCGTGGCAGGGCAGCGGGTGAGCGGGGCGTCCGGCGGCGGCACGGTGCTCGCCGACGAGTTGTCGAAGATCAAGAGCATGCTCACGGTCAACACGGCGCCCATCGCCCAGGCGGTCGTCGGCGGCAAACTGCTCGCCCACGACTGCAGTCTGGCTCAGGCCAACCGCCGGGAGACGGAGGTCTACCGCCGCAACCTGCGTCAGGTCCTCGACGGCCTCGGCCGGCGCCTCGGCGGGCACCCCGATGTCTCCTGGAACGCGCCGACGGGCGGCTTCTTCGTCGTGCTCACCGTCCCGTTCACCGTCGACGACGAGCTCCTCGCCCACGCGGCCCGGCAGCACGGCGTGCTCTTCACGCCCATGCGCCACTTCTACGGCTCCACCGCCGGCCATCGGCAACTGCGCCTGTCCATCAGCACGTTGACGCCCGACCGGATCGAGGAGGGGCTGGACCGGCTGGCCGAGCTCATCGGCGAGCGACTGCCGGGGCGAGGAGGCGCGGGGGAGACCCTCCCGAGTGGTGCGCCGTGACCATCCGCACGCTGGCAGTCGTCGGCACCGGCCTCATCGGCACCTCCGTGGCACTCGCGGCGAGCAGACAGCGAGTGACCGTCTACCTCTCGGACCGGGACGAGTCCGCCCTGCGCGCCGCTCAGGCCCGCGGCGCCGGCCGGTCCGAACCCCCGCCCCACCCCGTCGACCTGGCGGTCCTCGCGGTGCCGCCCAGCCAGATCGCCCCGGTCCTGGCACAGGTGCAGTCACAGGGCCTCGCCCGCAGCTACACCGACGTGGCGAGTGTGAAGGCCCTCCCCCAACGCAAGATCCTCGCCACCGCCCCCGACCCGTCCTCCTACGTCGGCGGTCACCCCATGGCGGGCCGCGAGCGGTCGGGCCCCCTCGCGGCCCGCGCGGAGCTGTTCCGGGACCGCCCCTGGGTGCTCACCCCCACGCGGTTCACTACCAAGCCCGCCTTCGACCGCGCCCTCGGACTGATCGCGCTGTGCGGCGGGGTACCCCGCGTGATGCGGGCTCGCGCGCACGACGACGCGGTCGCCCTGACCTCCCACGCACCGCATCTGGTGGCCAGCCTGATGGCGGCGCGGCTGCGGGACGCCCCGGTGCCGGCGGCCCGCCTCGCCGGGCAGGGGCTGCGCGATGTGACCCGCATCGCGCGCGGTGACTCGCGCCTGTGGGGCGACATCGTGGAGTCCAACGCGGCGGCCGTCGCGGACGTGCTCACCCGGCTCCAGGAGGAACTCGCCGGCGTACTGGCCGCCCTGTACGACCTCGCCGAGCCGGACGGCGGCCCGGGGCCCGAGACCCGCGGCAAGAGCAGGCACACCCTCGTGGACCTGCTGGAGCGGGGCATCGCCGGGGTGGGTGAGCTGTCCGACGACCGGGCCGAGGGCCATGACCGCTGACGGCGACGACGCGGGGCGGCGATCCTGTGGCATGTGCGCGATGGGTGCGCAAGGAGGCTGTATCCGAGGCGTCTGTTGTGTCCGCGCTGTGACCGCCGCCCGCGTAGTACTTGGCCCCATGCCCACTACTCACAAACGAACCGTTTCCACTGTGCTCGCAGTGTCCGCGCTGCTCACCGCCGCACTCCTCACCGGCTGTTCCGACGAGGGCTCGTCGTCGAACGAGGCCAAGGCGCCCAGCGGCGCCGAGGCATCACCGACCAGTCCGCAGGACCAGTCCCTGGCCTTCTCGAAATGCATGCGGGACAACGGCGTGGCCGCCTTCCCCGACCCGGAGCCCGGCGGCGGTCTGGCGCTCAGTCCGGACAGCGGCATCGACCCCAACTCGGCCGAGTTCCAGCAGGCGTTGCAGGCATGCCGCGACAAGATGCCCCAGGGCAAGGTCGGCGGCGGCGGTGCCGGCGGCGGGGCGCTCGACTCCACGAAGGTCGCCGCCTGGGCGAAGTGCATGCGGGAGAACGGCCTGCCGGACCTGCCCGACCCGGAGATCAACGGCGGCAACATGAGCATCGACTTCGGGGGCAGCGGTATCAACCCCGGCGGCGAGGACTTCAAGAAGGCGAGGGTGGCCTGCCAGGACAAGTGGCCCGGCGGTGGTCTCACCGGCTCGGGCGGTGGCCAGTGACCGCGTCCGACGAGACCCGCGAGCTGGAACACGACGCGGACACCGAGGCTCCGCACCCGAACGGTGCAGCCCCCGGCCCCCTGGGTCCCGCGGGCACCGACGGCGCCCCGGACTCCTCGGTCGCGCTGGAACTGCGCAAGCCGGGCGAGGTGTCACCGCCGAACGCCGGGGACCTGGAGGCGAGGCCCACGACCACACCGGAGATGGGCTCCCGCCCCGGGACTCTCGACCCCGCCGTACCGGAAACCGCCCCGGCCCGGACGGACGGTGACGACCCTTCCGCCCCGACGGGTTCCCGACGGCGCCGCCCCCTGCGCATCGCGGGGCTCGTCGTGCTCGCGATCGCGGTCGTCGCCGGAGCCGGGGCCGCGAGCGCCGGGGTCCTCGGCGGCGACGGCGGCGGCACGGACCTGGCCGCGCCCGACGCCCCGCCGAGCACCACCGGGGTGAAGCGCACGACGCTCACCCGCAGCGAGACCGTGGACGGCACCCTGGGCCACGGCGACGTGTCAGCCGTACAGGCGCCGGCCGGCCCGCAGGGCGGCGGGGGAGGAGTCGTCACCTGGGTGCCCGCCGACGGCGACGTCATCGAACGGGGCGATGCCGTCTACCGGGTCGCGGAGCAGAAGGTCCCGCTCCTGTACGGCTCGCTCCCCCTCTACCGGCAGATGCGGGAGGGCACCGAGGGCGCGGACGTGCGCATGCTGGAGAAGAACCTCGCCGCGCTCGGCTACTCGGGCTTCACCGTCGACGACGAGTACACCTCCGGCACCGCCGACGCCGTACGAGACTGGCAGGACGACCTGGGCCGCGAGGAGACCGGCACCGTACGGCCCGGCGACGCCGTGATCGCCGACGGCGCCCGGCGCGTCGCGGACGTGAAGACGGTGCCCGGGGCGCCGCTCAGCGGTGCCGTGCTGACCTGGACCGGCACCGAGCGCGTCGTCAGCGTCGATCTCGACGCGCAGTACGAGGACCTGGTCCGCAAGGGCACCAAGGCCACGGTCACCCTGCCCGACGACACCACCGTGCAGGCTGAGGTCACCGACATCGGCACCCCGACCACCGGCCAGGACGCTGCCGCGTCCGGCGGGGGCTCGGGCCCCGGCGGTTCCGGGGACTCCGACAAGGCCACCCTGCCCGTCGAGCTGAAGGTGGCCGCGCAGAAGGAGCTCGGCCGCTACCAGGCCGCCGCCGTCGACGTCTCCCTGAAGGCGGAGACCCGCGAGAACGTCCTCGTGGTGCCCATCAACGCCTTGGTGGCACGGCAGGGCGGAGGCTACGCCGTGGACGTCGTCGGACCCGACGGCGAGGTGCGGCCGACGCCGGTCGAGGTCGGCATGTTCGCCGACAGCATGGTCGAGATCTCCGGCAAGGGCATCGCGGACGGCACGGTCGTGGGGGTGCCCAAGTGACCGTGACCGCGGGCCCGGTGGTCGAACTCGCCGGGGTCTCCAAGACGTACGGCGACGTCCGCGCCCTGCGGGACGCCGACCTCGTCATCCACCGCGGCGAACTGCTCGCCGTCGTGGGCCCGTCCGGCTCCGGCAAGTCCACGATGCTCAACATTATGGGCACCCTCGACAGACCCTCCACCGGCACCGTTCACATCGACGGGCACGACGTTGCCCGCCTCACCGACCGGGAGCTGTCCGCGCTGCGCGCCCAGGCGATCGGGTTCGTCTTCCAGCAGTTCCATCTCGCCCCCGGCGTACCGGCGCTCGACTCCGTCTCGGACGGGCTGCTCTACAGCGGCCGTTCCCGAACCGAGCGGCGCCGGCTCGCCGAACGCGCCCTGCGCAGGGTGGGGTTGGGTCACCGTCTGCACCATCAGCCGCACCAGCTCTCCGGCGGCGAGAAGCAGCGGGTGGCCATCGCCCGCGCGGTGCTCGGCGACCCACCGCTGCTGCTCGCCGACGAGCCCACCGGCGCGCTCGACTCCCGCTCCGGCGCCGTCGTGCTCGACCTGCTCCATGAACTGCACCGGGCGGGCACCACGGTGGTCGTGATCACCCACGACCGGGACATCGCCGCCGCACTGCCGCGCGAGGTGCGGATCAAGGACGGCGGCATCGAGTACGACACCGCACGCGGGCGCCTGGACGGGATGCCCGCGACCGCGGTCCTAGAGGAGGCCACGCGATGAGCCTGACGACGGCACGCTCACCGCGGGCCCGGCCGGACACCGCCGCGCGCCCCCGCCCGAAGCCCGCCCGGCTCGGCCCCGCCGACGTGCTGCGGGTCGGCGGATCCGGACTGCGTTCGAGGCCGCTGCGGGTGTTCCTGTCGGCCCTCGGCATCGCGATCGGCATCGCCGCCATGGTCGGCGTGGTCGGCATCTCCACGTCGAGCACGGAGGACCTCGACCGGCGGCTCGCGGCGCTCGGCACCAATCTGCTCACGGTCACCGCGGGCCAGTCGTTCACGGGCGGCACCGCCCATCTGCCGGACGAGTCCGTCGACATGATCGGCAACATCGACGGCGTCACGGCGGTGTCCGCCGTCGGCCGGACCGACGCCAAGGTCTACCGCAACGACCGTGTCCCGAAGCAGGAGACCGGCGGGCTCACCGTGTCCGCGGCCCGCACGGATCTGCCGCGCAGCGCGGGCGTGAAGGTCGTCGACGGCCGCTGGCTGAACGCCGCCAACGCGCGGTATCCCGCTGTCGTCCTCGGCCCCAAGGCCGCCGAGCAGCTCGGGGTGTTCCGGGCCGGCGCCGACACCAGGGTGTGGATCGGCGAGCAGTGGTTCACCGTGGTGGGCCTGCTCGCGCCCAACGACCTGGTGCCCGAGCTGGACTCGGCCGCACTGGTCGGCTGGCCGGTCGCGGAGGAGCAACTGGGCTTCGACGGTTATCCGACGACCGTCTACACCCGCACCGATGAGTGGGCCGTGACCGACGTCCAGTCCGTCCTCGGCCACACCGCCAACCCGGAGAACCCCGGCGAGGCCAATGTGTCGCGGCCCTCGGACGCCCTGGCGGCGAAGGAGGCCACCGACGAGACGCTGAACGGTCTGCTCCTCGGGCTTGGCGCGGTCGCCCTGCTCGTCGGCGGGGTGGGCGTGGCCAACACGATGGTCATCTCCGTGCTGGAGCGCCGCTCCGAGATCGGTCTGCGCCGCTCCCTCGGCGCGACACGGGGGCAGATCCGTACCCAGTTCCTGTGCGAGGCCCTGCTGCTGTCTGCGCTCGGCGGCCTGGGCGGCGTCCTCCTCGGCATCGCCGTCACCTCCGGATACGCCGCCTACCAGGGCTGGCCCTCGGTGGTGCCGACATGGGCGATGGCGGGCGGCGTCGGCGCGACCCTCGTCATCGGCGGCCTGGCCGGCTTCTACCCCGCCGTCCGCGCAGCCCGGCTGCCCCCCACGGAGGCGCTGGCCACCACCTGATCCCGTGCCCCCGGTACCGCGGTGCTCTCTCCGCCTCCATCCCCCGTCGGCGGCGAGGGCACCGCTCAGCCATGCCCGCGCACCTGGGTGTGCCCGCGCGCGCATCTGCGTCGCACCTGCGCCGGCCCGCTCGCGTCCCGCCTGGACAGCCGCTCCTTCCCCTACGCTCGCCGCATGGCAGAGCAATCAGCGAAGGCCGGTGACGACGCCCTGTTCCAGCTCCTCGGTCAGCAAAGGATCGGCACGCTCGTGACCCTCAAGCGCGACGGCCGCCCCCAGCTGTCGAACGTCGGCTACGCCTACGACCCGGAGGCGCGCCTCATCCGGCTCATGGTCACCTACAACCGCGCCAAGACCCGCAACCTGCGCCGCGATCCACGCGCCAGCTTCCTCGTCACCAGCCCCAACGGCTACGCCTACATGATCGCCGAGGGCGAGGCGGAGCTGACGCCGATCACGACGGACCCGCACGACGCGGTCGCCGACGAACTCGTCGTCGTCTTCCGGGGATTCCAGGGCGAACATCCCGACTGGGAGGGCTTCCGCCACGCCATGGTCGCCGAACGGCGCCTGGTCGTCAGGCTTCCCGTGGACCGCGTGTACGGGGCGGCCGGCCGCCGCCTGAGCGGCCCCCGCAACACCTCCGCCCCGGCCGGCGGACTGACGCTCGGCACCGCCTGACCGGGCTGCCGCCGGAACGGAGCGGGGCGCCTCGCAGGCGGCTCAGCGCAGGACCAGCGGGCCGTCGTACCCGCGGCGGCAGCGATCCCACCCGGTGATGCCCCTCGACCACCAGAGTCGTCCCCGGCGCGATCTCCGTGAACCCGGCGTCCCGCACCAACGGCAGCCCGGCGCCGGTCAGTTCACGCCAGCGCCCCGGCTCCGCGGTCAGCACGGCCAGCGGAAACCCGGCTTTCGCTCCTCGGGGCCGATCATGGCTGTGGGCTCCACAGACACCGGGAGACGCAGACTGATCCTGGGCAGTTCGTTCAAGGGCGCACAGCATCAGCCCCGCGCCCCCCTCACCGCTTGCCGTCCGCCCCGGTGAAACGCTGGAATGCCACACATGCCGCTATCAGTGTCACGAAACTCCGCGCACCGACGCCGTCCCTGCCGGGGATCTCGTCCGTGCAGGTCAGGCCGCATGCTGGTACTCGTGGAGGGTGCCGCCGAGGCGGTCGCCCAGAACCAGCAGCTCGCCGTGGATGCGCCGGTAGCCCCAGCCGGGATTCTCCCGCGCCAGACGCAGCACGAGAACGCGGATCGAGCGCACGGTACGCGGCCGACCCGCACGCTTGGGCCGGGAACGGGCCAGGGCCGCACCCCCGAACAGCGGGGGTGCGGCCCTGGCCCGTTTCCGGCCCTTCCCTAGGAGATCGGCTCGCTAAGAGATCAGCTCTCTAGCAGATCCGCTCCCTGGCAGATCGGCTCGCTAGGAGATCAGCTCGATCTCCGCCAGCGTCGCCGGACTCGCCGAACCGGCCGGCACCAGCCGGTACTTCGTGTACGAGCCGGGTCTCGCGACCGAGAACACGCGGGTCTGCCGGTCCCAGGCGAAGCTCTCACCGGACCGCCGGTCCAGCTCCCGCCACTTCTCGCCGTCCCGTGAACCCTCGAGCACCCAACCGGCCGGAGCCTTGGCCCGGTCCATCGAGGTCAGCGTGTACTGCACCGCGCGGGTCGCGGACGGCACCGGCAGCTCCACCGGGGTGAACTCCCCGGAGGTGGCCGACGAGTCGTCGAACAGGGGCCCTTCGCCCTTGATCGCGTCATGGCGGGGCGCCGGCGCCTTGTCGTCACGGGTGATCGAGACCGGCGCCGCCGACTTGCCCGTGCCCCATGTGGACGGCTTCGGGCCCATGGTGAACTCCAGCGTGCCGCCGCGGGCGATCGTGCTGTGCGGCAGGGCGGTGGAGTTCCACGCCTTGCCGTTGACCCGCAGGCCCTGCACGTAGATGTTCTTCGCGCTGTTCTTCGGGGCCTTGACCACCAGTTCGCGGCCGTTGTCCAGCTTCACGGTCACCTTGGTGAACAGCGGCGAGCCGATCGCGTACTCACCGGAGCCCATCACCAGCGGATAGAAGCCGAGCGCGGAGAAGAGGTACCAGGCCGACTGCTCGCCGTTGTCCTCGTCGCCGTGGTAGCCCTGCCCGATATCGCTGCCGATGTAGAGGCGGGAGAGGACCTCGCGGACCTTCTCCTGCGTCTTCCACGGCTGCGAGGCCGCGTTGTACATGTACGGGGCGTGATGGGCGACCTGGTTGGAGTGGCCGTACATGCCCATCCGTACGTCCCTGGCCTCCGTCATCTCGTGGATGACACCGCCGTAGGATCCCGTGAACTCCGGCGAGGCCGTCTCCGGTGTGGAGAAGTACTCGTCGAGCTTCTTGCCCAGGGCGGCCCGGCCGCCGTACAGATTCGCCAGACCGCGGCTGTCCTGCGGCGCGGTGAAGGCGTAACCCCAGCCGTTCGTCTCCGTGTAGTCGTAGCCCCAGACCCGCGGGTCGTAGGAGCCGCTGGGCACGCGCCAGTCGCCCTTGAGATCGCGCCCCTGGAAGAAGCCGGCCTTGGAGTCGAAGAGCGTGGTGTAGTTGCGCGCCCGGTTGAGGAAGTACTCCGACTCCTCCTTGTACCGCGCCTTCCCGGTCTTCTTGTAGAGCGCCTGGCCCATCCTCGCGAGACCGTAGTCGTTGAGATAGCCCTCCAGCGACCAGGACAGGCCCTCATGGGTCTTGGTGGAGGCATAGCCCATGAAAGGCGAGGTCTCCATGCCCTTGCGGCCGACGCCCGAAGCCGGCGGGACCACGGTGGCGTTCTTCAGCGCGGCGTCGTACGCCGCCGCCGCGTCGAAGTCGACGCCCTTGATATGGGCGTCCGCGAAGGCGACGTCCGAACTGGTGCCGGTCATCAGATCCGCGTAGCCCGGCGACGACCAGCGGGAGATCCAGCCGCCGTCCTTGTACTGCTGGACGAAGCCGTCGACCAGTTCGCCCGCCTTCTTCGGGGTGAGGAAGGAGTACGCGGGCCAGGTCGTCCGGTAGGTGTCCCAGAAGCCGTTGTTGACGTACACCTTGCCGTCGACGATCTTCGCGCCGGTACGGGTGGGGGTGTCGGGCCCGGTCATCGGCGAGAACGGGCTCGCGTACTGGTACACGGGACGCGACGCCGTGCCGGTGTTCTCGAAACCGGAGTTCGGGTACAGGTACAGCCGGTAGAGGCTGGAGTAGAGCGTGACCAGCTGGTCTCGGGTGGCTCCCTCGACCTTGACCCGGCCCAGCAGCGCGTCCCACGCGTTCTGGGCCCGGTCCCGTATCCGCTCGAAGGAGGTGCCGGGCGGAATCTCGTCGGCGAGGTTCTTCTTGGCCTGGTCGACGCTGATGAGGGAGGTCGCGATGCGCAGACCGACCGTGCGGTCCTCGCCCGCGTCGAAGCGGAGGTGCCCGCTCACCCCTTCGGCGGCCGAGCTGGTGACCGGCTTGTCGAAGACCCCGTACACGAACATCCGGGTCGCGCCGGCGGAGTTCCCGCTCTTGACGTCCGAGAATCCGGTGAAGGACCGGTTCGCCGGATCGAGGGTGAGGCCGCCCTCCCTGGTGACGTTGTCGAAGAGGACGGAGGCGTCGTCGCCGGGGAAGGTGAACCGCATCGCCGCCGCGTGGTCGGTCGGGGTCATCTCGGCCCGCAGACCGTTCTCGAACGTGACGCCGTAGTAGTGCGGACGCGCGGTCTCGTTCTCATGGCGGAAGGGGAGGGCCCGCTTCCGGCGGTCGGTGTCGGGGGTGCCGGACGCGGCCGACGGCATGACCTGGAACGTCTGCCGGTCGCCCATCCACGGGCTCGGCTCATGGCTGGCGCTGAACGCCTGCACGGCCGGCAGATTGTCCGCGTTGTTGCCGCGGGCGTACTCGTAGAGCCAGCCCTTGGAGTCCGCGCTGGTCACCGGCGTCCAGAAGTTGAAACCATGGGGCACGGCCGTCGCGGGGAAGGTGTTGCCGCGGGAGAACCCGAAGGCGGAGTTGGTGCCGCGCGTGGTCGACGCGTAGTCGGACACCCGGTCGTGCCGCTTCTCGGGGGGCTTCGGGGCCAGCGAGATGTCGTCGAGCCAGCCCTGGAACCGCGCCGGGCCCTTGGCGGAGTCGTAGGCGACCAGGATCCGGTCCACGGTCCGGCCCGCCGCGACCGAGCCGATGGCGGACGCCACCCGGTTCCACTGGTTGACGTACAGCCGCTTGGCGGCGCCCTGCCCCTGAGGGGTGAGCGCTCCGCCGTAGGAGTCGACGGCCCCCAGATCGCTCAGATAGGTGCCGTCCGTGAAGGCGAGGTCCACGGACACGTTCGTCGCCGCGTAGTCGAGCGCAGACTCCGGCATCGACGGGAAGATCTTGTACGACAGTTCGGTGTCACGGCGCACCACCGTGTCGACGTCGAAGATCTTGTTGTACGAGTAGGCCCGTCCGTCCGGCTCGTGCGTGCCCGTGTACCGCAGCGCCCGCTTGCCGGTGTAGCCGACGTTCGCCTTCGCGGTGGGGGAGCTGCGGGGACCGCGGTCGACCAGCGAGCGCATGTCCTCGGGCGCGGGCGCGCCGGGGTTCTTGTCGGAGAACTGCACATCCGCGAGCTGGGTGATGTCCGCGCCGTTGTTCCGGGTGATCTCCAGCCGGTAGTGCGCGTATGCCGTGATGCCGGCCGGATCGCCGATGTCGTACGTTTTCGTCTGGAAGCGTTCGCCGAAGGTCTCGCCCTGACGGGTGTCGAGGACCTTCCATTCCTTGCCGTCGACGGAGCCTTTGAGGGTCCAGTCCTTCGGGTCACGGGAGTCGAAGTCGTTGGCCGAAGTCAGGGCATATGCGCCGACTTTGACGGGGATGTCGGTGTCGAACTCGATCCATGACGTGGGCGCGAATTCGAGCCATTTCGTACTTGGCTGAAGATCGATCAAGTTCTCTTTGATCTCACCTCCGCCCTCGTTTTCGCCGCTGGCGCGCACTTCTGTCACCTTGTCGGTGACATTGCCCGGAATTCCCTGGGCGTAGCCGCCGTTGACGCCGGATGACCGCTTTCTTCCGTCCGCTCCGACTTCCACGGTATTGCGCCAGTCCGGCGCGGGTTCCCCAGCCTCGAAGGACGAGGCGAATCGGGTCTCCGGAGCAGGGGCCGTGGGGGCGTTGGCGGGGAGCGCGGCGGCCGGTTGCCCCGTCACCACCAGCAGACATGCGACGGCGGCGAGGAGCGCCGCACGGGCGGAACTCGGCCGGGAACGGATGGGTCTGAGCAGAGGGTGGGTCGGACTGTGCTGAGATCCGGATCTGGCCATCACGGGCCTTTCCTCCTGTGTGAGCCGTGTTCGACAACGTTGTCATTTCAAGCCACAAGCTCCAGTAGGGAGGTAAGTGGTCTGCGGTGTCAAGGGTGTTGACGTGACGTCGGGGCTGGAATGGGCCATTCCGTGAAAAACGATCTTGTTAAACCGGATTCCGGTGGCCTTTACAGATATCCGGGAGGTCTCAACTCGGGAAAGACTGCCGCCGAACTTTGCTTTCGATCTTGCTCCCTCGAAGGGAAGTGGACTATACCTGTCGGCGTCCGGGCAGGCGTTGCACATGCTGCTCGGGCCAGGGGGAACGAGGAGGCAGGCCGGCGTGCGCGTGAACGTCTGCTGCCCTCAACCGTTTCCTCCGTCGAACGGTGCATGAACCACTTTTTTCTGGGCTTCCTCCGGGACGCCCGGTAATTGACCGCGGTGGCGGGGCCCTTCGCCTGAGGCGAGACGGACGGGCGACTTGTTCACCGCCTGAGTCCTGAATGAAGGCGAGGACTTGAGCATGGGATCCACGTCCGCCCACCACAATGAGGGTCTCGGCCGTCGAAATGTGATCAAGCGCTCTGCCGCGCTCGGCCTGATGACGGTTCCGGCCATGGGCTTCCTGTCCGCCTGCGCGAGCAGCGACTCATCCGACAACGACAAGCCCGCGCCGGGCAAGAAGACCGACAAGAACCCGCTCGGGGTGAACGAGTCCGCCCAGCTGGACTTCGTCCTCTTCGACGGCGGCTTCGGCCAGCAGTACGCCAAGGACGCGGTCAAGGTCTACGAGACCAACTACCCGAAGGCGACGGTCAAGTTCCACGCCACCCAGAAGATCACCACCGAACTGCAGCCCCGGTTCAACGGCGGCAACCCGCCGGACCTGATCGACAACTCCGGTGCCGAGCAGATGGACATGGGCGTCCTCGTCGGCAAGAAGCAGCTGACCGACCTCACCGCGCTGCTGGACGCCCCTTCCGTCGACGACCCCGCCAAGAAGGTCCGTGACACGCTCCGTCCCGGCATCGTCGAGATGGGACAGTTCGACGGCCAGCAGGTGTGGATCCTCTACTACGCCTACACCGTCTACGGCGTCTGGTACTCGCAGAAGCTGCTGGACTCGCTGGAGGCCACGTACCCGGAGACCTGGGAAGAGATGATCGCGGTCTGCGAGAAGGCCAAGAAGAAGGGCATCGCGGGCTGGACGTACGCGGGCAAGCACCCGTACTACATCCCCTTCTCGCTCTACCCGATGATCGCCAAGGTCGGCGGCAACGACGTTCTCGACGCGATCGACAACCTGGAGCCGAAGGCTTGGGAGCACCCCGCGGTCAAGACCTGTTTCGAGGCGTACTACGAGCTGGTCAGGAAGGGCTACATCCTCAAGGGCACGCCCGGACTCGACCACATCCAGTCGCAGACCGCGTGGACCGAGGGCAAGGCGCTCTTCATCCCGAACGGCTCATGGGTGGAGAACGAGGCGGCGAAGACCATGCCGAAGGACTTCAACCTCGCCGTGTCCGCGCCGACCGGCATCGACTCGTCGGACAAGATGCCGTTCGGCACGATCTGGGCCGCGGGCGGTGAGCCGTTCATCGTCCCGGCCAAGGGCAAGAACCCGGAAGGCGGGATGGAGCAGCTGCGCATCATGCTCAGCGAGGCGTCGTCCAAGAACTTCACCGGGTTGGTGAAGTCGCTGACCGCGCTGAACGGCGGCACCGACGGGGTCGAGCTGACCCCGGGTCTGAAGTCCTGTGTGGCCGCGCTGGAGAAGGCTGGCACGAATGTGGTCAACCCCCGGATGCAGGACTGGTACGTGGCGCTCCAGAAGGAGAAGATCGGCGTCGCCGGACTCGGCGAGCTGATGGCCGGCCGCGCGACCCCCGCCGAGGCGATCAAGAAGATCCAGGCGTTCGCCGACGAGGCTGCCAAGGACACCTCGATCAAGCACTACAAGCACCAGTGATCCCCCGCCGGGGCCCCTGTCCGACGACCGGGAACGGGGCCCCGGCTCCCCACACGGCACCAGCGGTGCTTCCCGCAGGTAGATCGGGGTCGGTAGGAAATGCAACACGGCAAGTACCGTTTCATCGTGGGGTTCCTGGCTGTGCCCCTGGCGCTGTACGCGCTCTTCGTCGTCTGGCCGTTCATCCAGTCCATCTACTACTCGTTCACGGACTGGAGCGGGCTGAGCCCCGACTTCGCGATGGTCGGGTTCGACAACTACACCCGGATGCTGGACGACGACATCTTCTGGAAGTCCCTCCAGCACAGCCTGACCTTCGCGGTCGTGCTTCCGCTGGTGACCGTCGCGCTCGCGCTGTTCTTCGCGTTCATGCTCAACGTCGGCGGCCGGCGCCGTAAGGGCGCGGCGGTCACGGGAGTGCGCGGTTCCTCGTTCTACAAGATCGTGTACTTCTTCCCGCAGGTGCTGTCGATCGCGATCGTGGCCCTGCTCTTCCAGTTCGCGTACAACCCGAACAGCGGCGCGATCAACTCCGCGCTCAAGGCGGTCGGTCTCGGCAGCATCCAGCCCGAGTGGCTGGGCGACCCCGATCTCGCGCTGATCTGTGTGATGGTGGTCCTCGTCTGGTCCACCGTCGGCTTCTTCGTGGTCCTCTTCTCGGCCGCCATGGCCTCGATCCCCAAGGACTTCTACGAGGCGGCGCTGCTGGACGGCGCCAACCGTTTCACCACTTTCTTCAAGATCACCCTGCCGCTGCTCTGGGACACCGTGCAGTCCGGGTGGATCTACATGGGCATTCTCGCGCTGGGCGCCGAGTCCTTCGCGGTCGTGCAGATCATGACGGTGGGCCCGCAAGGCGGCGGCCCCGACTACTCCACCATCGTCATGCCGCTGTACGTGTACCAGAAGGCGTTCCGGGACGGCCAGGCCGCCTACGCGACCACGATCGGCGTCGCCCTGCTCGTCGTCACGCTGCTCTTCGCGGCCGTGGTGATGCGCCTGGGCCGGCGCGAGCGGCTGGAGTACTGATGAAGACGACCGACACCACATCCGCCGACGTCACCGGTGACGGCGGACACGCCATGAAGACGGCGGCCCCCGGCGCGGGCGAGCCCGCGCGGGAGAAGGGCGAGGGCCGGGTCCTCAACGTCTTCTCGCACGGCATCCTCATCATCTGGGCGATCATGGTCGTGATGCCGCTCCTGTGGGCGGTCATGACCTCGTTCAAGACGGACAGGGCGATCTTCACCTCCCCCTGGGCGCTCCCCGACAAGCTGCACTTCTCGAACTGGTCGCGCGCCTGGACCGAGGCGCATATGAGCGACTACTTCCTCAACACCATCCTGGTGGTGGGCGGCTCGCTGATCGGGACCCTGCTGTTCGGCTCGATGGCGGCCTATGTGCTCGCGCGCTTCGACTTCCCCGGGAACCGCTTCCTCTACTTCCTCTTCATCGGAGGGATGAGCTTCCCCGTCATCCTGGCGCTGGTGCCGCTGTTCTACGTGCTCCAGAACATGGCCCTGCTGAACACGCTCCACGGCCTGATCCTCGTGTACATCGCGTACTCGCTGCCGTTCACCGTGTTCTTCCTCACGGCCTTCTTCCGAACGCTGCCGACCTCGATCGCCGAGGCGGCCTTCATGGACGGGGCCTCGCACACCCGGACGTTCTTCCAGGTGATGCTGCCGATGGCCAAGCCCGGTCTCATCAGCGTCGGCATCTTCAACTTCCTGGGGCAGTGGAATCAGTATCTGCTGCCCACGGTGCTCAACACCGAGCCGGAGAAGAAGGTGCTCTCGCAGGGGCTGGTGCAGCTGGCGGTGAGCCAGGGGTACAAGGGCGACTGGTCCGGTCTCTTCGCCGGTCTGGTGATGGCCATGCTGCCCGTCCTCGCCGCGTACATCATCTTCCAGCGACAGGTGGTGGCGGGTCTGACGGCCGGCGCGCTCAAGTAGCGGGCCGCCCGGAAGAGCGGACGCCCCCGGTGGGAATCCCACCGGGGGCGTCGCCGTCGCCTACGGGACAGCCCTTGGCCCTGTGCCGCCACTCAACGACTTGACGAGATATCCCCCGGACAGTGAGCTTAGAGTTCACAAGTTGGAGGAACGCCGGGGTTCCGTCGAGGGATCTCCGGCCGGAGTACGGCCGTCGTGCCGCACTCCGGGAGCAGGAGTGGATGAGCCGATGCAGACTCCGGGATCGCAGACGTCGCTGCACCGGGCCAATCTCGAGCGGGTGGTACGGGCCGTTCGCATGGCGGGCTCGCTGACACAGGCCGAGATCGCGCGGAGCACCGGGCTGTCGGCCGCCACGGTCTCCAACATCGTCCGGGAGCTCAAGGAGAACGGGACGGTCGAGGTCACCCCGACCTCCGCGGGCGGGCGGCGGGCCCGCAGCATCTCGCTGAGCGGGGACGCGGGCTATGTCGTCGGAGTGGACTTCGGGCACACGCATCTGCGGGTCGCGGTCGCCGACCTGGCGCACGCGGTCCTCGCGGAGGACTCCGAGCCGCTGGATGTGGACGCGTCGTCCGAGGAGGGCTTCGACCGGGCGGAACGCATGGTCAGCCGCCTGATCACCGCGATCGGGATCGACCGGCGGAAGGTGATCGGCGTCGGCCTCGGCCTGCCGGGGCCGATCGACCGGGAGTCCGGTGTGCTCGGGGCCACCGCCATGCTCCCCGGCTGGGTCGGCACCAACCCCAGCGAGGAGATGTCGAAGCGCCTCGGCGTTCCCGTGCACGTCGACAACGACGCCAACCTCGGCGCGCTCGGCGAGCTGGTCTGGGGCGCGGGCCGGGGCGTGCGGGACCTCGCGTACATCAAGGTCGCCGCCGGAGTCGGCGCCGGCCTGGTGATGGGCGGCCGGCTCTACCGGGGGCCCGGCGGCACGGCAGGGGAGCTGGGGCACATCACCCTGGACGAGACGGGCCCGGTCTGCCGCTGCGGCAACCGGGGCTGCCTGGAGACCTTCGCCGCCGCCCGCTACGTACTGCCGCTGCTCCAGCCCTCTCACGGAGCCGATCTCACGATGGAACGGGTGGTGACGCTGGCGCGCGAGGGGGACCCCGGCTGCCGCCGGGTCATCGCCGACGTCGGCCGCCACATCGCCGGCGGAGTGGCGGTGCTGTGCAATCTGCTCAACCCGAGCCGGATCGTCATCGGCGGCCCCCTCGCCGAGGCCGGGGAGCTGCTGCTCTCACCCATGCGCGAATCCGTGCCCCGGTACGCGATTCCCAGCGCCGCCGCGCAGCTCTCGGTGGTCCCCGGCGCGCTCGGCCGACGGGCCGAGGTTCTGGGCGCGATCGCCGTGGTACTCAGCGAAATGGGTGATTCCACACTTCTCGGCAGCACGTCGCCGGAGCACGCCACAACTTCACTTAGAGAACACATGGCACCGTTGTCATCTCGTTAAGGATTTACTCCTTGACGCTGACTGTCACGCGGAGTTGACTGCCTGGCACCTCGGCCGCACCGAGCGCGGCCCGTCAGGGAGGTTTGCTCAGATGAACGCACATCTGCGTCGTGCCGCGATCACCACGGCCGCCACGGCGATGGCCGTCACACTCGCCGCGTGCGGCAGCGCGAAGGAGTCGGGCGACAAGGCGAAGGAGTCGACGGGTGCCAAGAAGGGCGACGACATCACCGTCGGCCTGCTGCTGCCGGAGAACCAGACCGCGCGCTACGAGAAGTTCGACAAGCCGCTCATCGAGAAGAAGCTCAGCGATCTGACCAACGGCAAGGCGAAGGTCGTCTACGCCAACGCCAAGCAGGACGCCACCCTGCAGACACAGCAGGTCGACACGATGATCACCAACAAGGTCGATGTGCTCATCCTGGACTCGGTCGACGCCAAGGCCATAGCGGGCAGCGTGAAGAAGGCCAAGGACGCCGGCATCCCGGTCGTCGCCTACGACCGGCTGGCCGAGGGGCCGATCGACGCGTACACCTCCTTCGACAACGATGCCGTCGGCCGCGCCCAGGCCAAGTCGCTGCTCGAAGCGCTCGGCGACAAGGCCAAGGACGGCCAGATCGTGATGATGAACGGCTCGGTCACCGACCCGAACGCGGCCGTGTACAAGAAGGCCGCGCATGCCGAACTGGACGGCAAGGTGAACGTCGGCAAGGAGTACGACACCAAGGAGTGGAAGCCGGAGAACGCCAACGCCAACATGGAGGCCGCGATCGCGGCCATCGGCAAGGACAAGATCATCGGCGTCTACTCCGCCAACGACGGCATGGCGGGCGGCATCATCACCGCCCTCAAGGCCGCGGGCTTCACCAAGCTCCCGCCCGTCACCGGCCAGGACGCCGAACTCGCCGCCGTACAGCGCGTCATCGCGGGCGAGCAGTTCTCCAGCGTCTACAAGCCGTACTCCGGCGAGGCCGACGCCGCCGCGGAACTGGCCGTCGCGCTCGCCAAGGGCGAGGAACTCTCCGCGGTCGCCAAGGACACCGTGGACAGCCCGACCACCCAGGGCGTCCCGTCGACCCTCGTCCCCGTCGTCGCCCTGACCAAGGAGAACATCAAGGACACCGTTCTCAAGGACGGCATCTACACCCTCGACGAGATCTGCACCCCGAAGTACAAGGCCGCCTGCGACGCGCTCGGCCTGAAGTAGGCCGAAGCCTCTCACCGGGCCTTCAGCCCCCCAACCTCCGCCCCCCCAACCCCCGCCCCCGACTCGTAAGTTCTCCAAGTCCGACAGCCCCTGGTGCTCCGGAACTCCTGCTCCGGAAGCCCTCCAGCGCTCCGGCCCCCCGACCGAAACCCGGTTCGGCCGGGGGACCCTACTCCCCACAACCGGGGGCGGCCCCCAGCCCCCAGCGCCCGTCCCGCGCCCCGTCGTCGCGATCCCTCCGCCCGCCGGGGCGCCGGACGGTCCGCTTTCCCCCTGCCCCACTGCTCGGCCTCCGCGCCCCACTCCGGCGCGGCGCTCCCCGCCGGTCAGGCGATGAAGGAGATGGTTCACATGTCCGCTACGCCCGTGCTGGCGTTGCGAGGAGTCTCCAAGCGGTTCGGCGCCGTCCAGGCGCTCACCGATGTCGAGTTGGAGGTCCACTCCGGCGAGGTGGTCGCTCTGGTGGGCGACAACGGCGCCGGCAAGTCCACCCTCGTCAAGACGATCGCCGGAGTCCACCCCATCGACGACGGCGCCGTCGAGTGGGACGGCACGCCCGTGTCGATCACCCGGCCGCACGACGCCCAGGACCTGGGCATCGCGACCGTCTACCAGGATCTCGCGCTCTGCGACAACATCGACGTCGTCGGCAATCTCTATCTGGGCCGGGAGATCCGCAGACGCGGCATCCTCGACGAGGTCGAGATGGAGCGCCGCGCCAGGGAACTCCTCGACACGCTCTCGATCCGCATTCCCAGCGTCCGCATCCCGATCGCCTCGCTCTCCGGCGGCCAGCGCCAGACGGTCGCCATCGCCCGCTCGATGCTCGGAGCGCCCCGGCTGGTGATCCTCGACGAGCCCACGGCCGCCCTCGGCGTCGAGCAGACCGCCCAGGTGCTCGACCTGGTCGAGCGGCTGCGCGAGCGCGGTCTCGCGGTCATCCTGATCAGCCACAACATGGCCGACGTCAAAGCCGTGGCGGACCGCGTGGCCGTGCTCAGACTCGGACGCAACAACGGCGTCTTCGAGGTCAGATCCACCTCCCAGGAGGACATCATCTCCGCCATCACCGGTGCTTCGGACAATGCCGTGACCCGCCGTGCGGCGCGCGGAGCGGAGGTTGTGCGATGAACCTCGACAAGCCCTCCGGAACGAACCTCGACAAGGCCCCCGCACCCGCTCAGCCCACCGCCCCCGCGGATGCCGTACCCGCCCCGGCGGACGCCGCCCCCGGTACGCCCATGGTGAATCCGGAGGCCGCCCGAGCCGCCGTCACCGCGGTCGACCCCCGGCTGCTGGTACGCGAACAGGGCTTCGCGGGCTATCTCTCCGAGTTCAAGCGGAGGATGAGCGCCGGCGATCTGGGATCCATCCCGGTCGTCGTCGGACTGATCGTCATCGGAGCGATCTTCCAGAGCCTGAACTCCGCCTTCCTGTCCGCCGAGAACCTCAGCAACATCGCGGTCACCATGGTCGCCACCGGCATGATGGCCGTCGGCATCATCTTCGTTCTGCTCCTCGGCGAGATCGATCTCTCCGTCGGCTCGGTCAGCGGCGTCTCCGGTGCGATCGTCGCCGTCCTGACCGTCACCCACGGCATGAACGAATGGCTCGCGGTCGCCGTCGCCATCGCGAGCGGCGCGGCCATCGGGGCCGTACACGGCTTCTTCTTCGCCCGGATCGGCGCGCCCGCGTTCGCCGTCACCCTGGCGGGACTGCTGTTCTGGCTGGGCTTCATGCTCCAACTGCTGGGGGAGAACGGCACGATCAACCTGGACAGCGAAGGCGTCGTCGGCCGGCTGACGACGTACTACTTCACCGATGTGGCGGCCGGCTACGGTCTCGCCGCCGTCGGCGTGGCCGGCTACTTCCTCTCCGGGTTTCTCGACAGCCGCCGCCGCGCCGCCGCGGGCATCCCCGCCCGCCCGATCGAGGACGTCGTCGTGCGTACGGCGGTGCTCGCCGTGATCGCGTTCGCCGCGGCCTTCATGTTCAACCAGTACAAGGGACTGCCGCTGGCGGTGGTCCTCTTCCTCGCGGTCCTGGTGATCACGGACTTCGTGCTCCGCCGCACCGTCTACGGCCGCAAGATCTTCGCCCTCGGCGGCAGCGTGGAGGCGTCCCGGCGCGCCGGTATCAACGTCACGGCGGTCCGGGTCTCCGTCTTCGCCATCGCGGGGACCCTCGCCGCGATCGGCGGACTGTTCTGGGCCTCCAAGATCGCGGCGGCCAACCAGAGCGCCGGCGCCGGCGACCTCCTGATGAACGTCATCGCGGCGGCCGTCATCGGCGGCACCAGCCTCTTCGGCGGCCGCGGCCGGACATGGAACGCGCTGCTCGGTGTGATGGTCATCGTGTCGATCCAGTACGGCCTCGCGCTGGAGGGCATCGCCACCCCGATCCAGTACATGATCACCGGTGGTGTGCTGCTGGCCACCGTCGTGATCGACTCGATCACCCGCAGGACCCAGAAGACGGCGGGCCGCGCCTGAGCGAGGGCCGAGCGGCCGGAAATTAAGTCCGAAATGCCCGAAGTGCGGTAAATGTCGTAAGGCGTTGATGGTCCCGAAGGGCCCCGGACTCCGCAGCGCCTCGCGACTGACCCCGACTCCCCGCCCAAAAAGAGCGCCGACGCCGACCATGCCCGGCCCCCTGCAACCCGTACAGGAGGCCGGGCATTGTCGCGCATCCGTCCCGGAACAGCCACCGGTATGACCCAGAACGCACCGCCCGATGACCAACCGCAGCGACGGAACATTAGACTCGCTCAAATCGGCAAAGCTCGACCGCAAAGCTCGATCAGCTAACACGCAAGGAGGCACGGGTGGCACTGCTTACCCGTATCAGGGGACCGCGCGATCTGGACCGGCTCAGCCCGGAGGAGCTGAATCAGCTGGCCGCAGAGGTCCGGACCTTCCTCGTCGACGCCGTATCCAAGACAGGCGGCCACCTCGGCCCCAACCTCGGGGTGGTCGAGCTGACCATCGCCCTGCACCGGGTCTTCGAGTCCCCCAGGGACAAGGTCCTGTGGGACACCGGTCACCAGAGCTATGTGCACAAGCTGCTCACCGGCCGCCAGGACTTCTCCCGGCTGAAGATGAAGGGCGGCCTCTCCGGCTACCCCGCGCGCGCCGAGTCCGAGCACGATGTCATCGAGAACTCCCACGCCTCCACGGTCCTCGGCTGGGCCGACGGCCTCGCCAAGGCCAACGAGGTCCTCGGGAAGGACGACCACGTCGTCGCCGTCATCGGCGACGGCGCGCTGACCGGCGGCATGGCCTGGGAGGCGCTGAACAACATCGCCGCCGCCAAGGACCGCCCGCTCGTCATCGTCGTCAACGACAACGAGCGCTCCTACGCGCCCACCATCGGCGGCCTCGCCAACCACCTCGCCACCCTCCGTACCACCGACGGCTACGAGCGCTTCCTCGCCCGCGGCAAGGACATCCTCGGCCGCACACCGGTCGTCGGAAAGCCGCTGTACGAGACGTTGCACGGCGCGAAGAAGGGCCTCAAGGACTTCATCGCCCCGCAGGGCATGTTCGAGGACCTCGGCCTCAAGTACGTCGGCCCCATCGACGGCCACGACATCGAAGCGCTGGAGTCGGCGCTCGCCCGTGCCAAGCGCTTCGGCGGGCCCGTGATCGTCCACTGCCTCACCGAGAAGGGCCGCGGCTATCAGCCCGCCCTCCAGGACGAGGCGGATCGTTTCCACGCCGTCGGCAAGATCCACCCCGACACCGGTCTGCCGATCGCCAGCTCCGGCCTCGACTGGACCTCCGTCTTCGGCGAGGAGATGGTCAAACTCGGCCGGGAACGCGAGGACATCGTCGCGATCACCGCCGCCATGCTCCAGCCCGTCGGCCTCGACAAGTTCGCCAAGGCGTTCCCCGACCGCGTCTACGACGTCGGGATCGCCGAGCAGCACGGCGCGGTCTCCGCCGCCGGGCTCGCCACCGGCGGAGTGCACCCCGTCTTCGCCGTCTACGCCACCTTCCTCAACCGCGCCTTCGACCAGGTGCTCATGGACGTGGCCCTGCACGGATGCGGAGTGACGTTCGTCCTCGACCGGGCAGGCATCACCGGCACCGACGGAGCCTCCCACAACGGCATGTGGGACATGTCGATCCTCCAGGTCGTCCCCGGTCTCCGCATCGCCGCGCCGCGCGACGCCGACCAGGTCCGCGCCCAACTCCGCGAGGCCGTCGCCGTCGACGACGCCCCCACCGTGGTCCGCTTCTCCAAGGGCGCGGTCGGCCCGTCGGTCAAGGCCGTCGGCCGCGTCGGCGGAATGGACGTACTGCGCCACGCCGACGCCGAGACGCCCGATGTGCTCCTCGTCTCCATCGGAGCACTCGCCCCGATGTGCCTGGAGATCGCCGACCTCCTCGACAAGCAGGGCATCTCCACGACCGTGGTCGACCCCCGCTGGGTCAAGCCCGTGGACGAGGCGATGGCACCCCTCGCCGAACGGCACCGCTTCGTCGTCACCGTCGAGGACAACAGCAGGGTCGGCGGCGTCGGCTCCGCCGTGGCCCAGGCGCTGCGCGACGCGGGCGTCGACGTGCCGCTGCGCGACTTCGGCATCCCGCCCCGCTTCCTCGACCACGCCTCCCGCAAGGAGGTCCTGACCGAGATCGGTCTGACGGCCCCGGACATCGCCCGCCAGGTGACGGGCCTCGTCGCGGGACTCGACGGCCGTTACGAGAGCCCCGCGACCGGGGCGGTGGAACCCGCGCGCGACTGACGCCGCCCGCCGCCCGCCACCCGGCACACGCCACCCGGCACCCGGCACCCGGCACGGATCGAACCGGGCCGGTAGGACCACCCTGGACGAGTGGTCCTACCGGCCCATTCGCGTGAACCCCACCCGAATGGCCGCCCGCGCGCCAACGGCCGTCCCGATCATGTCGGGGACGACAAGTGGAGGTGCGCGGTGAGCACAGAGACAGGCCCCGCCCGGCAAACGGGCGCCTTCCGGACCAAGTCCGTCGAGCAGTCCATCCGCGACACGGAAGAGCCGGAGCACGCGCTCAAGAGATCGCTCTCCGCACTGGATCTCACGGTCTTCGGCGTCGGCGTCATCATCGGCACCGGCATCTTCGTCCTCACCGGAGCCGTGGCCAAGCAGAACGCCGGGCCCGCCACCGCGCTCGCCTTCGTCACCGCCGGAGTGGTCTGCGCCCTCGCGGCCCTGTGCTACGCGGAGTTCGCCTCCACGGTCCCGGTCGCGGGCTCCGCGTACACCTTCTCCTACGCCTCCCTCGGCGAGCTTCCCGCCTGGATCATCGGCTGGGACCTGATCCTCGAATTCGCCCTCGGCACAGCGGTGGTGGCCGTCGGCTGGTCCGGATACCTCCGGTCGCTCATGGACAATGTCGGCTGGCGGCTGCCGGACGCGCTCTCCGGCACGAACGACATCACCGGATTCGGCTTCGATCTGCTGGCGTTCCTGCTGGTTCTGGCGCTCACCGCCATCCTGGTCCTGGGCATGAAACTCTCCGCCCGGGTCACCTCCGCGGTCGTCGCCGTCAAGGTCATCGTCGTCCTCGTCGTCATCGTCGCCGGGTCCTTCTTCATCAACACCTCGAACTACAGCCCCTTCATCCCGCCCGCGGTCAAGCAGACCGGCGAATCGGGACTCCGCGAGCCGCTCGTCCAGCTCATGTTCGGCTACGCGCCCACCAACTTCGGCGTCATGGGCATCTTCACCGCCGCTTCCGTGGTCTTCTTCGCCTTCATCGGCTTCGACATCGTGGCGACGGCGGCCGAGGAGACCAGGTTCCCGCAGCGCGACGTGCCCCGCGGCATCCTGGGCTCACTCTTCATCTGCACGCTGCTGTACGTCGCGGTCTCGGTCGTCGTCACCGGCATGCAGCACTACACCGACCTGTCGATCGACGCCCCGCTCGCCGACGCGTTCAAAGCCGTCGGCCAACCCTGGTACGCCGGTTTCATCAGCTTCGGCGCGGTCATCGGACTGACCTCCGTCTGCATGATCCTCCTGCTCGGCCAGACCCGTGTCTTCTTCGCGATGAGCCGGGACGGACTGCTGCCGCGGTTCTTCTCACAGGTGCACCCGCGCTACCGCACTCCGTACCGCGCGACCGTGCTGCTCGGCGTGATCATCGCGATCATCGCGGGCTTCACCAACATCCAGGAACTCGCGGCACTGGTGAACATCGGCACGCTCTTCGCGTTCGTCGTCGTCGCGATCGGCGTCGTCATCCTGCGCCGTACCCGCCCCGACCTTCCCCGCTCCTTCCGCACCCCGCTGGTGCCGCTGCTGCCGATCCTGTCCGTGGCGGCGTCGCTCTGGCTGATGATCAACCTCCCGGCCGAGACCTGGCTGCGGTTCGGCATCTGGATGGTGATCGGCGTGCTGGTGTACTACCTCTACGGCCGAGGCCACAGCAGACTCGGCCGCGCGACGGTGAGCCCGGCGCCGACCACGCCCCCCACGGGAACCCCGCCGCGGTAACCGGTCCGCGTACCGGCGGCGGCCGGCCGGGGTGCGGTGACGGGCACGGCCATGGCACACCTCCTCCTCGTCGCGGTCTCGCAGTGCCCTGCCGCCCGTCGGTCTGGTGGGCCAGGGGGCCCGTACCCCTGCGGCCTCGGGGCCTGCCCGGGGGCCTGTCCGTCCGTCCGAGGGTGCTCGATCCCGCGGCCTCGCGGACGCTCCCATCCACGGGGCCCGCGGCCCGGCGCCCGCCCGCCGTGCCCGTCGAGCCGCCACCTGTGACGCGGCCCTCAGCCGGGCCCGTACACGGTCCGCGGCCCGACCGTCAGCGCCCCGGCGTCCGTGACCCTGCGCCGCAGTTCGCGGTCGGCCGTGACGACCACACAGGTCCGGTCGAGGGCCACCGCGGCGAGGGCGGCGATCCGGTCGTCCCCGCTGCCCGCGGCCTCCTCGACCCGCACACCGGGGACGGACGCGACACCGCGCGCGGCTCCCTCGACCACCAGCACGATCTCCAAGGGGCCCGGAACACCGGGGACGCCCTCCTCCGCGTACCGGACCAGCCGGTCCCGCAGCCGCTCGGCCGCGCCGCGCCGATCGCGCCACCAGCCGTCGGGTACGGAGCCCACGACATTCGCGCCGTCGACGATCAGCAGCGTCGGCATGGTTCCTCGTTCCTTCCGGGCCCGGATACGGCGGCCTGACACGGCGCCCGGACAGGATGACGTCCGGACGCGACGAAGGGATCGTACGGAAGCCCGCACGATCCCTTCGTACCCCTGATCCCCCCACACCTCACGGCGACGGGCGACGGGTCACACAGGGACGCTCGCGACGCCCGGAGCCAGGAACGGCTTGCCGTTCACCCGCTCGGAGACGCCCTCACGGTCCAGATACGGCGTGATGCCCCCCAGATGGAAAGGCCAGCCCGCACCCGTGATCAGACAGAGGTCGATGTCCTGGGCCTCGGCCACGACACCCTCCTCCAGCATCAGACCGATCTCCTCGGCCACCGCGTCCAGCACACGGGCACGGGTCTCCTCCAGGGTCAGGACGACATCGCCCTGCCGCAGGAGAGCGGCGACCTCCGGGTCCAGCTCCGGCCGCCCGGAGTCGTAGACGTAGAAGCCCCGCTTGCCCGCCTTGACGACCGCCGCCAGATTCCCGGAGACCGTGAAGCGGTCCGGGAACGCCCGGTTGAGGGTCTCGGAGACATGCAGACCGATCGCCGGACCCACCAGCTCCAGCAGCACCAGCGGCGACATCGGCAGCCCCAGCGGCTCGACCGCCTTCTCCGCCACCTCGACGGGCGTGCCCTCGTCGATGACGTTCTGGATCTCGCCCATGAAACGGGTCAGGATGCGGTTGACCACGAACGCGGGGGCGTCCTTGACCAGTACGGCGGTCTTCTTCAGCTTCTTCGCCACACCGAACGCGGTGGCGAGCGAGGCGTCGTCCGTCTTCTCACCCCGGACGATCTCCAGCAGCGGCAGCACCGCGACGGGGTTGAAGAAGTGGAAGCCGACGACCCGCTCCGGGTTCTTCAGCTTCGACGCCATCTCGGTGACCGAGAGGGACGAGGTGTTGGTGGCCAGGATCGCGTGCGCCGGAGCGACCGCCTCCACCTCCGCGAACACCTGCTGCTTGACGCCGATCTCCTCGAAGACGGCCTCGATGATGAAGTCGGCGTCCCCGAAACCCTCCGCCTTGTCCAGCACACCGGTGACCAGCGCCTTCAGCCGGTTGGCCTTGTCCTGGCCGATCCGGCCCCTACCGAGCAGCTTCTCGATCTCGGCGTGGACATAGCCCACCCCCTTGTCGACGCGCGCCTGGTCGATGTCGGTCAGCACGACCGGCACCTCCAGCCGGCGCAGGAAGAGCAGCGCCAGCTGCGAGGCCATCAGCCCCGCGCCCACCACGCCGACCTTGGTCACCGGGCGGGCCAGGTTCCTGTCCGGCGCGCCCGCCGGGCGCTTGCCGCGCTTCTGCACCAGATTGAAGGCGTAGATACCGCTGCGGAGTTCACCGCCCATGATCAGATCGGCCAGCGCGCGGTCCTCCGCGTCGAAACCGGCCTGGAGAGCCGCGGCCCCGGTGGCCTTCGCGGCGGCGATGATCTCCAGGGCGCGGTAGGCGGCCGGAGCCGCGCCGTGCACCTTGGAGTCGGCGATGGCACGACCGCGGGCCACCGCCGCGTCCCACGCCTCACCGCGGTCCACCTCGGCGCGCTCGACCACGGTCTCGCCCTTGAGGACCGACGCGGTCCACGCCAGCGACCGTTCCAGGAAGTCCGCGCCCTCGAAGAGCGCGTCGGCGATGCCGAGTTCGAAGACCTGCCCGCCCTTGAGCTGACGGTTCTGGTTGAGCGAGTTCTCGATGATGACCGTGACGGCCCTGTCCGCGCCGATCAGGTTCGGCAGCAGCGCGCAACCGCCCCACCCCGGTACGAGACCGAGGAAGACCTCGGGCAGCGAGAACGCCGGGATCGCCTTCGAGACCGTCCGGTACGAGCAGTGCAGACCGACCTCGACACCGCCGCCCATCGCCGCGCCGTTGTAGTACGCGAACGTGGGCACCGCGAGCCCGGCCAGCCGCTTGAACACCTCGTGCCCGCTCTTGCCGATGGCGAGGGCCTCGCCGTGCTCACGCAGCAGCTCGACGCCCTTGAGGTCGGCCCCGACGGCGAAGATGAACGGCTTGCCGGTGATGCCGACGCCGACGACCGAACCGTCGGACGCCTCCTTCTCCACCTGGTCGATCGCGGCGTCCAGATGCGCCAGCGACCGAGGGCCGAAGGTGGTCGGCTTGGTGTGGTCCAGGCCGTTGTCCAGCGTGATCAGCGCGAAGCGGCCGGCGCCCGAAGGGAGGTCGAGATGGCGCACGTGCGCCTGGGTGACGACCTCGCCGGGGAACGACTCGGCCGCGCCCTTGAGCAGTTCGGCAGTGGTCACGGTGCTCACTTGTCCCCCTCGAAGTGCGGGTTCTCCCAGATGACGGTCGCGCCCATGCCGAAGCCGACGCACATGGTGGTCACTCCGTAGCGGACCTGCGGCTGCTCCTCGAACTGCCGGGCCAGCTGCGTCATCAGCCGGACGCCGGAGGAGGCGAGCGGATGGCCGAACGCGATCGCGCCGCCGTACTGGTTGACGCGCGGATCGTCGTCGGCGATCCCGTAGTGCTCCAGGAAGGCGAGCACCTGCACGGCGAACGCCTCGTTGATCTCGAACAGGCCGATGTCCCCGATGGACAGCCCGGCCTTGGCCAGAGCCTTCTCCGTCGCCGGGATCGGGCCGTAGCCCATCACCTCGGGCTCGACGCCGACGTACGCGTACGACACGAGCCGCATCCTGACCGGCAGGCCGTTCTCGCGCGCGAAGTCCTCGGACGCGATGAGGGATGCGGTGGCGCCGTCGTTGAGCCCGGCGGCATTGCCGGCGGTGACCCGGCCGTGCGGACGGAACGGGGTCTTCAGCCCGGCGAGGTTCTCCAGCGTCGTGCCGGGACGCATCGGCTCGTCCTGGGTGGCGAGTCCCCAGCCGGTCTCCCCGGCCTCCGGGTCGGTACGCCGCACGGAAATGGGCACCAGGTCCTGCTGGATCTTTCCGTTGGCGTACGCCTTCGCGGCCTTCTCCTGGGAGCGCACGGCGTACTCGTCGGCGCGCTGCTTGGTGATCGCCGGGTAGCGGTCGTGCAGATTCTCGGCGGTCATGCCCATGAAGAGGGCGGACTCGTCGACGAGCTTCTCGCTCACGAAGCGGGGGTGCGGGTCGACGCCCTCGCCCATGGGGTGACGGCCCATGTGCTCGACGCCGCCGGCCACGACCACGTCGTACGCGCCGAACGCGATCGACCCGGCGGTCGTCGTGACGGCGGTCATCGCGCCCGCGCACATCCGGTCGATCGAGTAACCGGGAACCGACTGCGGCAGCCCGGCGAGGATGCCGGCGGTGCGTCCCAGGGTGAGCCCCTGGTCACCGATCTGCGTGGTGGCCGCGACGGCGACCTCGTCGATCTTCGCGGGGTCGAGTGCCGGGTTGCGGCGCAGCAGCTCCCGGATCGCCTTGACGACGAGATCGTCGGCCCGGGTCTCGTGGTAGACGCCCTTCGGGCCCGCCTTGCCGAACGGGGTGCGGACGCCGTCGACGAAGACGACGTCCCTGACGGTACGAGGCACGATGGCTCTCCTCCAGGGTGCGGATGGCACTGCTGCGGGGCGCGACGGCTAAGCGCGCGCTCCTCTCATGCTACTTGCGGGTAACCCTGGTGCCAATCTTCTGGGGGCTCGGTTCTCCCCGGACTCCGTCCGGGGGGACCCCCACGGGGCGCTCTGAGCGTGTGTCGACGGTCGACCGTGCTCGATCCCTCGTTCCTCGGGACCTCCGCGCGCTCTCTTTCGACACCCGCGCGCCCCTTCAGCTCACTCGGCCCCTTCTTTTTGGGCTCGGTTCGCCTCCGGGGCGCTTTGAGCGTGTGTCGACGGTCGACCGTGCTCGACCGCTCGTTCCTCGCGGCCTCCGCGCGCTCTCTCTTTCGACACCCGCGCGCCCCTTCAGCTCACTCGCCAGGAGACCTCCGGCCAGCGCACCCACCCGCGTGTCTTTGGCTCACTCGGCAGGGGGCGGCCAACCGGGGGGTGGGACGTACCTCCGGTCGGGGGTTGCCGGGGGCCGGCCGGAAATGAGCGTTTGGCGAGGGTCAGGCGGATGCGGCGAGAGCCGTGACCAGGGCCGGGGTCACCTGTGCGATCTGCCAGGGGCGGGCGCCGTAGCCCGCCAGGTCCTCGGCCACCGTGTCCGGGTCCAGGCGCTGCGGGGGCTCCCAGCACAGGCGGCGGACCGTGTCGGGGGCGATCAGGTTCTCCTGCGGCAGGTTCAGCTCCTCGGCCAGCGCCGAGACGGCGGCGCGGGCCGCCGACAGCCGGGCCGCCGCGATCGGGTCCTTGTCCGCCCAGGAGCGCGGCGGCGGTGGACCGTTCAGGGGCTGGCCCGGCTGCGGCAGCTCCGCGTCGGCGAGCGCCTTCGCCCGGTCGACCGCCGACTGCCACTGCTCCAGCTGACGTCTGCCCATCCGGTGGCCGAAACCGGTCAGCGCGGTCAGCGCGTGCACATTCGGCGGAAGGGCCAGCGCCGCCTCGATGATCGCGCCGTCGCCCAGCACCTTCCCCGGCGACACGTCCCGCCGCTGAGCGATCCGGTCGCGGGCCGTCCACAGTTCGCGTACGACCGCCATCTGCCGGCGTCGCCGTACCTTGTGCATGCCGGACGTCCGCCGCCACGGATCCTGCCGAGGCGGGGCCGGCGGCGCGGAGGCGATCGCGTCGAACTCCTGGCGGGCCCACTCCAGCTTCCCCTGCCGGTCCAGCTCCTTCTCCAGCTCGTCCCGGAGGTCCACGAGCAGCTCGACGTCCAGCGCCGCGTACCGCAGCCAGGGCTCGGGCAGCGGGCGGGTGGACCAGTCGACCGCCGAGTGGCCCTTCTCCAGGGCGTACCCGAGCACCGACTCGACCATCGCGCCGAGCCCGACCCGGGGGAATCCGGCCAGCCGTCCGGCCAGCTCGGTGTCGAAGAGCCGGGTGGGGATCATGCCTATCTCGCGCAGACAGGGCAGGTCCTGGGTCGCGGCGTGCAGGATCCACTCCGTACCGGCCAGCGTGTCGCCGAGCACGGAGAGATCGGGGCAGCCCACCGGGTCGATCAGGGCGCTGCCCGCGCCCTCACGGCGGAGCTGGACGAGATAGGCCCGCTGGCCGTACCGGTAGCCGGAAGCGCGCTCGGCGTCCATGGCGACCGGTCCGCTGCCCGCGCCGAACGCGGCGACGACGGCCGCCAGCGCATCGGCGTCGGCGACCACCGGGGGGATGCCCTCACGGGGCTCCAGGAGGGGAATCGGTGTCTCTTCGGCTGCGACGCCGGCGTCCGGGGGAGCGCCCCCGGCGGTTCGCAGTGCGGTCTCTGCTGCGGTGTCTTGGGCGTCGGTCACGTGTCAAGGGTATCCGTGAACGGAGCGCGCCTGTCGACGGAAACGATCCGCCGACAGGCGCGCGGGGTGTGTGCATGGTTCAGTGAATGATGCCCGTACGCAGGGCGACTGCGACCATCCCGGCCCGGTCGCCCGTGCCGAGCTTGCGCGCGATGCGGGCGAGGTGGCTCTTGACGGTGAGGGCCGACAGGCCCATGGAGACGCCGATCGCCTTGTTCGACTGGCCCTCCGCCACCAGCCTGAGGACCTCGACCTCGCGGCCGGACAGCTCCCGGTAGCCGCCCGGGTGGCTCGGGGCGCCCGGGGGACGCCGGTGGCCGAGACGCGCCGCCGCGGCGCCGATGGGGGCGGCGCCGGGCCGGGTCGGGTGGCCGATGTTCGTTCGCGTACCGGTGACGACATAGCCCTTGACGCCGCCGGCGAGTGCGTTGCGCACCGCGCCGATGTCGTCGGCCGCGGAGAGCGCGAGGCCGTTGGGCCAGCCGGCGGCACGGGTCTCGGACAGGAGGGTGAGCCCGGAACCGTCGGGCAGGTGGACGTCGGCCACGCAGATGTCACGTGGGTTGCCGACGCGGGGACGCGCCTCCGCGATGGACGATGCCTCGATCACGTCACGTACTCCGAGCGCCCACAGGTGGCGGGTGACAGTGGAGCGGACGCGCGGGTCGGCCACGACGACCATGGCCGTCGGCTTGTTCGGGCGGTAGGCGACCAGGCTTGCGGGCTGCTCGAGAAGAACGGACACCAGGCCTCCTGGGGGGAAGGTGCGGGACGGGGCCGGCTCGGGGATGAAGCCGGGGCGAACCGTGAAGTTAGGGTCATTGACCTCTTCGGCACCAAACCCGGAAGCCTTTAGAGAATGATCACGATTTGGTGAGTGATAATTGGTGCAATTCGGACGTGTGATCGATCATCCTACGAGTGACCTGACGGATCGTTACCAGAGGGTGGGTGCGCCCGGGGGCGTGGCGCGGGGCCGGAGCGGTCGTGGGGGCGGTGACGCGGTACGGGGCGGCGGAGAGGCTGGGGGAGCGAGAGGACGGTTACGTGGGGGGCAAGCGGAAACGAGGACGCGGTCCGGACTCAGTGTCCCGGACCGCGTCACCCCGCCGTGTCGGCCGTACCTCACCGATGCTGCGGCCCCCGCCGCTGCGGAAGCGTCACCACACCCGTCACGGCGTCCGCCGGACCGGCCGGCGACGGTGGCAGTCCGGCGATCTGACAGAGCAGATCGCACCAGGCCACAAGGTGTGCGGAGGTGTCCGGCACACCGCCCCGGCCCTCCTTCGGAGTCCACGACGCCCGGATCTCGATCTGGGTCGCGGGACGCCGTTGTGAGAGTCCACCGAAATAGTGAGAGCTCGCGCGGGTGACGGTACCGCTCGGCTCTCCGTAGGAGAGCCCGCGTGCCTCCAGCGCGCCCGTCAGCCACGACCAGCACACCTCGGGCAGGAGCGGATCCGCCGCCATCTCCGGTTCCAGTTCCGCGCGTACCAGAGTCACCAGCCGGAACCCGCCCTGCCATGCCTCGTGACCGGCCGGGTCGTGCAGCAGCACGAGCCGGCCGTCCGCGAGATCCTCTTCGCCGTCGACGACCGCCGCCTCCAGGGCGTACGCGTGGGGCGCGAGCCGCTGTGGCGGGCGCGCGGGATCGACCTCGATCTCCGGGCGCAGTCTGGCGCCTTTCAGCGCCTCGACCGCGAGCCGGAACGCGCGTGGGACGCCCTTCCCTTCCGCGCCGTCCGTGGAATCGGCGCTGTCTGAATGTTCAGCATGATCGGAAAAACGTCCCTGAGCCGCAGCCATGCGGGGAAGAGTAGGCGGAATGGGGCTCCGGTGCAGGCAAGGACACCCGTGCGGGGCCGGTGCTTCCCGCGTACGTGCGAAGATTTGGGTCGTGAGCGCCAACGACCGCCCCTCGGGCCAGCAGCCGAAGACGTACGAATCCGCCTTTATGAAGGCGTGCCGACGCGAGCCGGTTCCGCACACTCCGGTCTGGTTCATGCGGCAGGCGGGCCGTTCCCTGCCGGAGTACCTCAAGGTCCGCGAAGGCGTCGCGATGCTGGACTCCTGCATGCGGCCGGACCTGGTCACCGAGATCACACTCCAGCCGGTGCGGCGGCACAAGGTCGACGCGGCGATCTACTTCAGCGACATCGTCGTGCCGCTGAAGGCCATCGGCGTCGATCTGGACATCAAGCCCGGCGTCGGGCCGGTCGTCGCGGACCCGATCCGTACCCGCGGGGATCTGGCGCGGCTGCGGGACCTGACGCCCGAGGACGTCTGGTACGTCACGGAGGCCATCGGCCTTCTGACCGAGGAGCTGGGCGCGACCCCGCTGATCGGCTTCGCGGGCGCTCCCTTCACGCTGGCGAGCTATCTGGTGGAGGGCGGGCCGTCCCGCAACCACGAGCACACCAAGGCGATGATGTACGGCGACCCGGGCCTGTGGGCGGATCTGCTGGACCGGCTCGCGGAGATCACCTCGGCGTTCCTGAAGGTGCAGATCGAGGCGGGCGCGAGTGCGGTGCAGCTGTTCGACTCCTGGGTGGGGGCGCTGGCCCCCGCGGACTACCGGCGCTCGGTGCTGCCCGCGTCGGCCAAGGTCTTCGACGCGGTCGCGTCGTACGGCGTCCCCCGTATCCACTTCGGCGTCGGCACGGGCGAACTGCTCGGGCTGATGGGCGAGGCGGGCGCGGATGTCGTGGGCGTCGACTGGCGCGTTCCGCTCGACGAGGCGGCCCGCCGGGTGGGGCCCGGCAAGGCGCTTCAGGGGAACCTGGATCCGGCGGTGCTCTTCGCCCCGCCGGAGGTGGTCGAGTCCAAGGCCCGTGAGGTGCTGGCCGCGGCGGCGGGGCTGGAGGGGCATGTGTTCAACCTGGGGCACGGGGTGCTCCCGACGATGGATCCCGACGCGCTGACCCGGCTGGTGAGCTTCGTCCACGAGGAGACGGCGCGGTAGCGGTTCCGTCTCCCCGTCGGCGGCGTCCCGTGGCGGGCCGCCGTCCCCGGTCCGCCACCGCCGCCGCGCGCAGGCCCTTCCGGTGCTCCGCCCCGGATCCGGCGTCTCGGTCGCCGGGCGGGGTGTGTGGGGTCCGGTTTCGGTGGTCGGTGGGTTTGCCCACGCTCCGGGGAGCGGCCGGGGCGGGGAGGCTCGCGGCGGGTGGGCTATGACCGGGTGACCAGGCGGGAGACCTTGCGGGCCGCCACCAGGATCGGGTCCCAGACGGGGGAGAAGGGCGGGGCGTACCCCAGGTCCAGGGAGATCATCTGATCCACCGTCATTCCCGCTGTGAGGGCCACCGCCGCGATGTCGACGCGTTTGGCCGCGCCCTCGCGGCCGACGATCTGGACGCCCAGGAGGCGGCCGGTGCGGCGTTCGGCGAGGATCTTGACGGTCATCAGGGCGGCGTCCGGGTAGTAGCCGGCCCGGCTCGTGGACTCGATGGTGGCGGTGACGTACTGGAGGCCGACCTCGGACGCGTCCTTCTCGCGGAGGCCGGTCCGGGCGATCTCCAGATCGCAGACCTTGCTGACGGCCGTGCCGACGACGCCGGGGAACGTTCCGTAGCCGCCGCCCACGTTCGCGCCGATGATCTGACCGTGTTTGTTCGCGTGGGTGCCCAGCGGCACATGACGCTCCCGCCCGGAGACCAGGTCGAGGACCTCCACGCAGTCGCCGCCCGCCCAGATGTCGCCGTGGCCGCGGACCCGCATGGCGAGGTCGGTGAGGAGGCCGCCGTACGCGCCGAGGGGGAGACCCGCCTCGCGCGCGAGCGTGGTCTCCGGCTCGACCCCGATGCCGAGGACCACCACATCGGCGGGGTACTCGCCGTCCGCCGTCGTCACCGCGCGGACCCTGCCGTCGTCGCCCGTGAGGATCCCGGTGACATCGGCGCCGTCGACGGTCGTGATGCCGAGGCCGTCCATCGCCCGGTGCACCAGCCGTCCCATGTCCGGGTCGAGCGTGGCCATCGGCTGCTCGCCGCGGTTGAGGACGGTCACGTCGAAGCCGCGGTTCAGCAGCGCCTCCGCCATCTCGACGCCGATGTAACCCGCGCCGACGACGACCGCGCACCGGCCCTCCGTGGCGGCCAGCGAGTCCAGCAGGGCCTGCCCGTCGTCGAGGTTCTGCACCCCGTGGACGCCGGGGGCGCCGATGCCCGGCAGCGGCGGCCGGACGGGCCGCGCGCCGGTGGCGATCACCAGCTTGTCGTAACCCGTCCACGACTCCTCGCCGCTCTCCAGATCGCGGGCCCGCACCCGCCCGGCAGCGGTGTCGATCTCCGTTACCTGCGTGCGCATCCGCAGATCGATCGCCCGCTCCCGGTGCTCGGCGGGCGTACGGGCGATCAGGTCATCGCGCTTCGGGACCTGACCGCCCACCCAGTACGGAATCCCGCACGCCGAGAACGAGCTGAAGTGGCCGCGCTCGAACGCGACGATCTCCAGCTCGTCCGGGCCCTTGAACCTGCGTGCCTGCGATGCGGCGGACATGCCCGCCGCATCGCCCCCGATGACCACCAGTCGCTCCGTTGCCATGGATCACACGCTACGGGGGACGGAACGGTCACTCCCGGCCGGGCTCCGGCTCGGCCGAGGAACCGGAGGCGGGCCCGGCAGCGGCAGCGGGTGCGGGGGCGGGTGCGGGGGAGCCGTACACCGGGAGCGGACCCGGCGCGGCGGGCGCGCCCTCGGCCCCGCCCGCGACGTCTCGCTTGGCGAACCGCGGCCGGATCAGCCAGCGCCACACCGCGTACAGCGCGCCCAGCACCACGGCGAACGGGAACACCGCCCCGAACACGATCCCGATCCAGCGGACCGTCGCCGTCAGCGCGTCCCAGCCGCCGCCGAGCGCGTCCAGGAAGCCCGGATCGTCGTCCTTCTCCTTCTTCTCGTTCCCGGCCTCCGGCTCGGACAGCTTCAGGGTGATGGTGGAGAGCGCCGTACGGTCCTTCAGCGAAGCCTGCTGGGCCAGCAGCGACTCGAGTTCCGCCTGGCGCTTGCTCAGCTCGCTCTCCAGCGTCACGACGTCGCTGAGCTTGTCCGCCCGGTCCATCAGCTCCCGTACCCGCGCCACGCTCGCACGCTGGGTGGCGATCCGGCTCTGGACGTCGACGACCTGATCGGTGACGTCCTCCGCGTCGGCCTTCCGGGAGAGCAGCTTTCCACCCTTCGCCAGCTCGGCCAGCACCTCCGCGTACCGCTCCTGCGGGACGCGGAGCACGATCCGCGAGGTCATCGGGGATTCGTCCCCGGTGGTGTCGAGGTACTCGGTGGTCTCGTCGGCGACGTGGCCGCCCGCCTTCTCCGCGGCCTCGCGGGCGGAGGTCAGGGCCTTCTCCGCGTCCTTGACCTCCACGCTCAGCTCGGCGGTGCGGATGACATGGGACGGCGAGACCGAGGACTTCCGCTGGGATCCGCCGGCCCCGTCGGGCCCGGTCGACGGAGGAGCGCCGGCGGTCTTCTCGTC
This sequence comes from Streptomyces sp. NPDC004838, assembly GCF_053600955.1. Classification (NCBI taxonomy): domain Bacteria; kingdom Bacillati; phylum Actinomycetota; class Actinomycetes; order Kitasatosporales; family Streptomycetaceae; genus Streptomyces; species Streptomyces sp. NPDC004838. Next base: position 59,941 of record NZ_JBSGAW010000014.1, read on the forward strand.
GGTCGCCGCACCGTCGCTCCCGTCGGTGTCGTTCCCGTCGGTGTCGTTCCTGCCGGAGCCGGGCCCGGTTCCCGGATCCTGCACTGCGGCTTCCTCACGGGTCGCCGCTTTCGTGTCGCTGTCGGACGAGTCTCCCGCTCCGCAGCCCGCGAGTGCGAGTGCGAGTGAAGCGGCTATCACCAGTGCGGCGAACGCACGTCGAGCACGCATAAATCGGCCCCCCATGGCCAGACGTCCAATGTTGCCTCTTCGACGGAGAGACCCCCGGTGAGGGTTGCCGCTTCACGATCCCGAACCGGTCACGTTCGGGACTCGGAAAGGGATTTGAGAGAGTGGAGGCATGCAGTCCTCCCACAACGCGGACACCGGCACGGGCTCCGGCACCGGTTCCACTCCGGCCTCCGGCCCCGCTGCGCACCCCGCCCCCACCACAGGCTCCGGGGCGCCCCTCGGCCATGCCGTCGTCATCGGCGGCGGTATCTCCGGGCTCGCCGCCGCCCACCGGCTCGTCACCGCCGGAGCGCGCGTCACCCTCGTCGACACCGCCGCCCGCGTCGGCGGCAAGCTGCTCACGGGCGAGATCGAGGGCATGCCCGTCGACCTCGGCGCGGAGTCCATGCTCGCCCGCCGCCCGGAGGCGGTCGCCCTGGCCCGCGCCGTCGGACTCGCCGACCGGCTCCAGCCGCCCGCCACGAGCACCGCGTCCGTCTGGACACGGGACGCGCTGCGGCCGATGCCCAAGAGCCATGTGATGGGAGTGCCGTCCGCCCCCGAGGCCCTCGCCGGACTGCTGTCGCCCGAGGGCGTCGCCCGGATCGCGCGCGAACGCGACCTCGGGCCCGCCGACCTCGGCGACGACGTCGCCATCGGCGCTTTCGTCGCCGAACGCCTCGGCCGCGAGGTCGTCGACCGGCTGGTCGAGCCACTGCTCGGCGGGGTGTACGCGGGTGACGCGTACCGCATCTCCATGCGCGCGTCCGTGCCCGCGCTCTTCGAGGCCGTACGGAGCCACCGCTCGCTCCTCGACGGCGTACGGGACGTCCAGCGGCGTACCGCCGAGCGGCAGCAGGACGGACCCGTCTTCATGGGCATCGAGGGCGGTGTCGGCACGCTCCCGGACGCGGTGGCCCGCGCCGTACGCGAGGGGGGCGGCGAGATCCTCTCCGGCACACGCGCCCTCGGGATGAGCCGCACAGCCGACGGCTGGCGCATCCGCACCGACCGGGACTCCCTGACCGCCGACGCCGTCGTGCTCGCCACCCCCGCCTGGTCCGCCGCCGAACTGCTCTCCGGCGAGTCACCGGCCGCCGCGGCCGAACTGGGCACGATCGAGTACGCCTCGATGGCCCTGGTCACCCTCGCCTTCCGGCGCACCGACCTGGCCGGGATCCTCCCCGACGGCAGCGGATTCCTCGTTCCGCCCGTCGACGGCCGCACCATCAAGGCGTCCACCTTCTCCAGCCGGAAGTGGAACTGGACGGGCGAGGGCTCCGCCGACCTCTTCCTGCTCCGTACATCGATCGGGCGGTACGGCGAGGAGGAGCATCTGCACCGTGAGGACGCCGAACTCGTCGACGTCTCCCTGAGCGACCTCGGCGCGGCCACCGGTCTCGCCGCCCGGCCCGTCGCGAGCGAGGTCACCCGCTGGATCGGCGGCCTGCCGCAGTACCCCGTGGGGCACCACACCCGGGTCGCCCGCATCCGCGAGGAGGTCGCCAAGCTCCCCGGCCTGCGGGTGTGCGGAGCCGCGTACGACGGCGTCGGCATCCCCGCCTGCGTCGCCGACGGACAGCGCGCGGCCGACGAGATCCTCGCGGCCTTCACCCTGACGCGAAGCGGGACCTCCACCCTGACGCGAAGTACGGAGCGGCGCGGGGGACAATAGCCTTATGAGCGCGCCAGAGAAGATCCCCAACGCGGGCAAGAAGGCCAAGGACCTCAACGAGGTCATCCGCTACACACTGTGGTCGGTCTTCAAACTGCGTGATGTGCTGCCCGAGGACCGGACCGGTTACGCCGAAGAGGTCCAGGAGCTGTTCGACCAGCTCGCCGCCAAGGACGTCACGCTGCGCGGTACCTACGACCTCTCCGGGGTGCGCGCCGACGCCGACCTGATGATCTGGTGGCACGCCGAGACCGCGGACGAGCTCCAGGAGGCGTACAACCTCTTCCGCCGCACCCGGCTCGGACGGGCGATGGAGCCGGTCTGGTCGAACATGGCGCTGCACCGCCCCGCCGAGTTCAACAAGTCGCACATCCCGGCCTTCCTCGCGGACGAGGTCTCCCGCGACTGGGTCAGCGTCTACCCCTTCGTACGGTCGTACGACTGGTATCTGCTGCCCGACGAGGAGCGGCGGCGGATGCTCGCCGACCACGGCAAGATGGCGCGCGGCTACCCGGACGTCCGCGCCAACACGGTGGCGTCGTTCTCGCTCGGCGACTACGAGTGGATCCTCGCCTTCGAGGCGGACGAGCTGCACCGCATCGTCGACCTGATGCGCCATCTGCGCGCCTCGGAGGCCCGGATGCACGTCCGCGAAGAGGTCCCGTTCTACACCGGACGCCGCAAGTCGGTCGCGGAGCTGGTGTCGGCGCTGGCCTGAGGGTCTGATCCGTCGCCGGTCTGATCGATCGCCGGTCTGGGGCCGGCGCCGGTCTTGGATCGTCGCCCCCGGCCGGTGAGCCGACCGGCCGGGGGTTTCCGGAGTGCGGCTGAGGTCAGGCGGCGGTACGCGGCAGCTTCGGCTGCTCCGTCCGCCGGTCCAGCGACACCGGGTCCGGCTCGGGGCGCGGCGCGCACGACGCGCGCCGTACCGGCGTCTCACCGCGGAGCAGATAGTTCTCCAGGTGGGTGTTGACGCAGGCGTTGGGGCCGCCGCCGATGCCGTGCGTCCCCGCGTCCTTCTCCGTGATCAGCACCGCGCCCCTCAGCCGGCGCGCCAGCTCTTTCGCGCCCGCGTACGGCGTCGCCGCGTCCCGCTCCGCCGCCAGGATCAGCACGGGAGGCAGCGCGCCCCGCTCCGTACGGACCTCAAGGGGCTCCTGCCGGGGAGGGGACCAGTACGCGCAGGGCAGATTCATCCACGCGTTGTCCCAGGTCTCGAAGGGGGCTCTGCGGGCGAGTGCGGTGTTGTCGCGGTCCCACACCCGCCACTCCGTCGGCCAGGGCGCGTCGTTGCACTCGACCGCCGTGTACACGGCGGTGGCGTTCTCCGCGTCCCGCGCCGCCTCGGGCTTCGGCGCGGCCTGTGCGATCAGCGGCTTCTCATTGCCCTTCAGATACTCCGAGAGCGCGGTCGCGCGCGGCATCCAGTAGTCGTCGTAGTACGCGGTTCCCAGGAACGCCGCCTGGAGCTGGCCCGGCCCGACCTCGCCGCCCGCAGGCTTCTTCGCGAGCTGGGCGCGCGCCTTCTCGTAGCTGCGGGCCACCGCCTCGGGCGTGGCGCCCAGGCCGAAGGTCGCGTCGTGCTTGGCGACCCAGGTGCGGAAGTCGGCCCAGCGGCTCTCGAAGGCCAGTGACTGGTCGAGGTTGTTGCGGTACCAGATCTTGTCGCGGGCGGGGTTCACCGCCGAATCGAAGACCATCCGGCGCACGTGCGAGGGGAAGAGCGTCGCGTACAGCGCGCCGAAGTACGTGCCGTACGAAGCGCCCATGAACGTCAGCCGCTCCTGCCCGAGGGCCGCCCGCAGCACATCGAGGTCGCGGGCGTTGTTGAGGGAGGTGTAGTGGCGCAGCGCGGAGCCGTTCTTGCGCGCGCAGCCGTCCGCGTACGCCTTCGCCTCCGCGATCCGCTCCCGCTTGTACGAGGGCGACGGATGGGTGGGGGCGAGCGTGGGGCCCTTGATCGAATCCGCCGGGTCCTGGCAGGACAGCGGGGCCGAGCGGCCGACGCCGCGCGGGGCGTATCCCACGATGTCGTACGCGCGGGCGACCCGCTTCCACTCGGGGAGCTGGGCGACCATCGGGAAGTACATGCTGGACGCGCCGGGCCCGCCGGGGTTGTAGACGAACGCGCCCTGGTACTCGTCCGGTCCGCCGCTCGCCCGGACCCGGCTGACGGTCAGGGAGATGCGTCGGCCGTCGGGCTCGGCGTAGTCCAGCGGGACCTCGACCGTGCCGCAGGAGACGGATTTGGGCAGCGATTCCGCCTTGGGACAGGCGCCGAAGGCGATGCCCGCGGCGGCGGCCCGCCCCGCGGCGACGGCGGTGCCGCGCCGCTCGGCGTCCATGACGGTGTCGGCGACGGCCGTGCCGGTGGCCGGGGGGACGGCCAGCGTGGTGATGACCAAGGAGCCGAGACCGGCCACGAGTCCGTACTTCGCCACTGCTCTCATCGCGTTACCTTCGGCCCTTCGTGCGGACGGCAGTGGGACGCAAGCCTTGGCGCGGTGTGTCGCGATGTAAAGCACCGATGGGGGGTGTCGCGGTCAATGACCCCGATGCGCTCCACGCGCGCTCGCGCGCCCTCCACGCCCGCCCCTGGACGCTGTTCGCGGGTGCGGAGCCGACTATGGAGCCAACCACGGAGTCGGCCACGGGATCGGCGGGGAACAGCCGGGGAGACGTTCACGCCGGCGCTCGCGGGCGGGGGGCTCACGGGAGGGGAGTTCGCGGACGGGCGCGGTGAGCGTGCGACGGCGGCCGGAGCAGGGGCCGGGGCCGGTGGACGTCCGAGCGCCGGCCGGGGCGTGCCACCCTGCGGGCCTTCTCGATCGCCTCTTCGACGACCGCCCCTGAGGGAGCGTCACCGTGGGTCCGGGGGCGTGCCGGCGGCCCACGGCGGTACGTGCCCCGCGGCGGCATGTACCCCGAGGTGCACGTGCCTCCCGGCGGCCGAGGCCGTCGTGGCCTCGGCCCGAGGGCCGTCGCGGGGGAGTCCGGTCAGCCGCCGCAGCCGCAGCCGCCGCATCCTCCACAGCCCCCGCCGTCGCCGCCTCCGCCGTCCCCTCCTCCGTCGCCTCCGCCGGCGCCGGAGTCTCCACAGCCCGACCCACCGGAAGTCCCGCACCACGCGGGGGCGGTTTCGGCACCGACGGATGCCGTCGCGCCGACCGTGGTGACCATGGCCACCGCCGCCGCCGCGACCAGCAGGGCCTGGAATCGGCGGTCCTCGATGCCGCGCGGCCCCTTCATCGCGACGCGGCGGGCCGGGGAGGTCTCCCCGCCGTACCGCGCTCCATAGACGCGCAGCGCCCGCCGGCCGCCGGAGGTGACCCGGCGGGACCGGTCTTCCTGGGTGAACATGACGATCAGGCCGAGGATCTCGGCGGGCAGGATCACCACGATGAACGGGAGGGCCAGGCGGTCCCAGTCGTTGGTGTAGCTGGCGATGGTGATGCCGATGCCGCCGATGGGGAGCAACAGGCCGGTCATGAGGCCCTGGACGACCAGGAGGGCTTCCCACCCGGCCGACCACTTCACCTGCTTTCCGGGCGACACCATCAGCCCGCGATCGGCGAGCCGGTCGCCGAGTGCCTGCACGGCGGACGAGCGCATCACCGCGTGCCGCAGCGCGCTCAGCGAGCCGGACGGCGCGGCGAGCAACTCGTCGAGCACCGCGCGCTCCACCGGATTATGGGCGACGGGGCTGTGTACGGAGACGACGCCGGGTTCGGCGAACAGCAGCCGTCCGTCCGCCTGCATCGTGGCGAGCGCCGTGTCCACCGCCCGGCCCGGTCCGCCGGCGAGGAACGACGCCTCGTACACGTCCTGGACCGCGTAGTCGCGGTCCACCGGCACTTCATGGGCCCGGTCCGCCCTCCTGCGGGCGATCAGCAGGACGCTGGAGGTCCCTATGCAGACGTAGACGATGATCGCGAGCAGACCCAGATCCATGGTCACCTCCTGACCAGCGCGGCACGGGCCGCGGAGACGATTCGGCGGGTGCGCCGGGGCGGGGGCGGCGCCGCCCGCTCCTGCCACCAAAGGCTCAGCCGTCTGCGGGTCAGGTCGTCCTCGGGATGCCCCGTGACCAGCAGTTGTTCGACGAACTCGAGCGCGTCCCGGCGGTAACCGGCGTGCATCGGGCGCGCCTTGGCGTACGAGAGGAACGCGGTCCGGTAGCCGTCCCCGAGGATCTCGGGGAGTTCGGGCGCGATCTTCGCGACGACGGTGGCCCGTTTGACGGCGAGCGCCCGGCTCTGCACCCGCAGCCGACGAGAGTCGAACGCCTCGGGGGCGGGAGTCCCCGCGACCAGCGCGGAGAGCAGCGCGGCCTGCGCGATCGCCAGCTGTTCACGGGCGTCCCGGGTGTCTTCGGGACCCGGTGCATGAGGGGCAGGGGCAGGGGCAGGGGCGCCGGCTGTGTTCGGTTTGTTTGGTGTGTTCGGTGGGGCCGGGGTGTTCCGGGCCGTGGCGGTGGTGTCGGCTGCCGCACCGCCGGGGCGGGCCGCCGTCCTGAGCACCTCGCGTATGGTCTCCAGCTCCGCGCCCAGTTCCTCGGCCGGAGGGAAGTCGTCGTCGCGCTCCAGCAGGACGCCCGGCGGCGAGACGCGGGAGACCAGTTCGCGCAGGACGTCGAGGACCGGCTCGGTGACCGGGTGGGCGTGGCTGTCGTGCCAGACGCCGTCGCGTTCGACACCGCCCGCGACATGGACGTACGCGATGGCCTCGACCGGCAGCTCGTCCAGCGCCTTGGCGGGGTCCTCGGCGCGGTTGACGTGGTTGGTGTGGAGGTTCGCCACATCGATGAGGAGCCTGACGCCCGTGCGTTCGACCAGCTCGGCGAGGAACTGGCCCTCGGTGAGCTGCTCGTCCGGCCAGGAGATGAGGGCGGCGATGTTCTCCAGCGCCAGGGGCACGGGCAGCAGGTCCTGGGCGATCCGGACGTTCTCGCAGAGCACCTTGAGCGCGTCCCAGGTGCGCGGAACGGGCAGCAGATGGCCCGCCTCCAGCGGGGGAGAGGCGGTGAGGTCGCCTCCGGCGCGTACGAAGGCGATGTGCTCCGTCACCAGGGGCGAGTCCAGCGCGATCGCTCGTTCCGCCAGCTCCTTGAGCTTCTGTTCACGGGGGCGGTCCGCGCCGCCGAGGCCGAGGGAGACGCCGTGCGGGACGACCGTCACGCCGCGTGCGCGGAGCCGCGTCACTGAGGCGGGCAGATGACCGGGGCAGACGTTCTCCGCCACCACCTCGACCCAGTCGAGGCCCGGCAGTTCCTCCACCGCGTCGGCGATCTCCGGTCGCCAGCCGATTCCTGTTCCGAGTCTCATGATCCCCTCCCCGTGACCACTATGCCGTGTGACGGCATGTGCATGCAGGGTTCATGGCCCCGGCTGAGGGCGGTTGAACCCAAGGTGGAGGACGTTCAGAGCCTTATTTGAGGTTCCCCGGCCTGCCTGTGGACCGCCCGCCGGACCCGGTGGAGACAGCCGAGACACAGGAGATCTGCGGAGACAGAGGAGATTTGCGACAGAGGAGATTTGCGGAGACAGAGAAGACAGGGGAGCGGACTTTAGGGCGACGGGAGCGACGGGGAGAGGCCGGCGCACCGGCCCCTCCCGTCACCCACCGCCCGCGGTCATGACGACGACGGCGCGGGACGGCTGGTGTTGATCGACGTCGGCGCACCCGGCCGGGTGGACGGCTGCGACGTGAAGTTCCCGTCGCCGGACGGCTGGGCGGGCCGGGGCTGGGCGGGCAGGTTCCCGTTCGGCGGCGGCGGGCCGGTCGGGCTGGCGGTCGCACGGCCCGCGGCCTCGTTGGCGATCGCGTCGAAGTCGACCATCCCGGTGGCCTCCAGCATGGTGATGTGGTCGAGCACGGTCACATTGGCATCGCTCGCCAGCTGGCGTATCAGCGTATTGCGCGTGGTGTGTCTGACCTGCGCGACGAGGGAGAAGACCTTGCCGTGCGCGTTGCGCAGCAGATTGGCGAACTTGCGCTCGTACTCCTGCCCGCCGGCCGCCGAAAGCTCCTGAAGCCATGCCTGCTGCTGGTCGTTCGGCTGGTTCGGCAGCTCGACTCCGAGCTTCGCCGCCACATCGCGGGCCCGGATGTCGAGATCGGTGTGGCCGACGACGAGATGGTCACCGGCGTCCCTGATCGCCTGGGTCGGCGCGCGCTCGATCGCCTGCTGCCCCGCGGGCAGCTCCCAGAGTCCGGCCAGCCGGACCTTGACGAGGAAGTCCCGGTCCGTGGCCGACAGCGGACCCCACTGGGTCGAGACGGTCGACGCGTTGAGGTTGTCCTGACCGGTTCCGGAACGGTCCGCGTACGACCACACGGGGAACGCCAGCGCTCCCACGGTGGCGACGAGAGCCGCGACGATGAGGGCCGTCCCGTTGATGCGCCGCAACAAATGTGCCTCCCGAGCCGATGTGCTTGACGGCAAACCAACCGCCAACTGAACATCCACTCAATCCGTTTGACGGTACTGAGAGGTACGTAACGCGGAGCCGCGGTGTTCACCAAGGGGAGGGAGCGGCCGGGCGGACGGACGGGACGGGAGAGCCGACGGTTCGGTGCCGGTGCCGGTGCCGGTGCCGGTCCCGGACCCGGACCGCCGTACGGCAGGCGACCGTACGGTCCGCCGGTCCATGGGCGGCGGAGGGAGGGAGGCCGGAACAGGTTCGTTCAGCGGCGCAGCGCGGGATGGTCGGCGACCACCGTGCACGAGCCCGCGGCGATCTCCGTGAAGCCTGCGTCGCGGACGACCGGCAGCGGGCCGGAGACGAGGGACGCCCACCGCTCCGGCTCGGCCGTACGGACGCTGAGCGGGAACCCGGCCTCCGCCCAGGCCGTGCGGTCCGTCTCCGACAGCTCCCACCAGGCGAGTTGGGCGCCGTGCCCGGCCTGCGCCATCGCCTTGCCCGCCGACATCTCCAGCCGCGGACTCATCCAGAGCACCGGACCCGCCGGGTCGAGCGCTGCCGGGGGCTCGGGATCCGAGAGATCGGTGCCGGAGACCTGGAGCCTCGCCAGGTCCTTGGGCCAGCCGTCGAGCGGTACGGGCGGATAGACCCGGACCTCCGCCGTGCCGCCGGTCACGGTGAGGCCCGGCAGCGCGGACGCCCGGCGCCACTCCGCGCCACGCGCCCGCCGGACCACCTTGCGGATACGGGCGTCCTGCCAGTCCTGTATCGCGCGGGCCCACTCGCCGTCCCCTGTGGACCGCTCGTCGGCCAGGATGGCGAGCACCGCGCGGGCGGCCGTCTCCAGCGCGTCGGTCAGGGACGGGGGCCCGGTCCTCTCGATCCGGACGACCAGCGGCAGCACGAACTGAGGGGCCTGATCGCGATCGGTGCTCTCGTGACGGAAGGGGCTGTCGGAGCCATTGGAGCTGTCGGGGATGTCGGCGTGGTCGCTTTTGCGGTCGGAGGGGCTGTCCGCGCCGCCGGGGCGGAGGGGAGCGCCGGGGCCGCTGGGCGCGCTGGGGCCGGAGGAATCGCTGCTCACACCAGAAGTCTGCCAGCCTGACCTGCCCGGACGAGCCGGGCGTCTCGCTTTCGGCGGCTCCGCGGACCGGTGACATCGGGCTTCTTGGCGGAACGTATCCCTCCGGGCGAGGATGCGTCTCATGAAAAGCGACCTCTTCGCAGCCGAGAACACCGCCCAGCAGGCCACCGCTCCCGGCATGACGCAGCAGAACGCCAAGTCGATCAAGTACGCCGTGAACGGGGAGATGCACGCACGGCAGGGATCGATGGTCGCCTACCGCGGCAACCTTCAGTTCGAGCGTAAGAGCCAGGGCATAGGCGGCATGCTCAAGCGCGCCGTCACGGGCGAGGGACTGCCGCTGATGGCCGTGCGCGGGCAGGGCGAGGCGTGGTTCGCGCACGAGGCGGCGAACTGCTTCATCGTGGAGCTGGAGCAGGGCGACGCCCTGACCATCAACGGCCGCAACGTCCTCTGCTTCGACGCCACGCTCTCGTACGACATCAAGACCGTGAAGGGGGTCGGCGCGGCCGGCGGCGGACTCTTCAACAGCGTCTTCACCGGATACGGGAAGCTCGCCGTGATCTGCGAGGGCAACCCCATCGTGATCCCCGTCACCTCCCAGCAGCCCGTGTACGTCGACACGGACGCGGTCGTCGGCTGGAGCGCGACCCTCAACACCTCGCTGCACCGCGGCCAGTCGTGGGGCTCCATGGTCCGTGGCGGATCGGGCGAGGCCGTGCAGCTGATGCTTCAGGGCGAGGGCTTTGTGATCGTGCGGCCCAGCGAGCATGTGCCGCAGAGGACCGGCAGCTGACCGGTCACGGGGTGGGCCGCGGCGATGACTACTCTGGTGCGCATGGACGAGCCGTACTGCGGAACGCCGACCCCCGCGCGCGTGCCCGTGCCCGAGGTGCCTGAGGCGGTCGAGGTGCCCGAGGTGTCTGCGGGGCCATTGGATCCGCCCCCGCCCGGAGCGGCGGCCGGGCCTCCGTTCGCGGAGTGCGTGCTGTGCCGGAAGCCGACGGAGTACCCGGAGTCGGTGAAGGGCTCCACCCTCTGCCCGGTCTGCGAGTGGCAGGAAGCCCAGCGGACTGCCTGCTCCGGCTAACGGGCGGCGCGCATCAGCTCGGAGACCTTCACCATGCGGTAGCCGCGCTTCCGCAGCTCGGGGACGATCTTCCGGATCGCCTGCTCGGTCACGGGGGCCGCGCTGAGGGTGCAGTGCATGACCACCAGGGAACCCGGCTTCACACCCGCGAGCACCTGTTCCGCGACCGCGTCCGGGTCCTTCGCGAAGGCGTCCCCGCTGACGACGTCCCACTGGACGGCGGTCACCTTCGCCGGGGCGAGGGCCCGCAGGGCCCGGTCGTCGTAGCAGCCGCCGGGGAAGCGGAAGTACGGGACGACTCGGCGTGCCCCGGCCTTCTCGAACGCGGCGAACGCCCGGTCCACATCGGCTTTCATATCCGGCTCGGCGATCGTGGGCAGGCCGTAGCAGGGGGACGCGAAGGCGTGGTGGCTGTAGGAGTGGTTGGCGATCTCGAAGAGCGGGTCGCCGCCGATCGCCTTCGCCTGGTCCGGGTACTCCTCGGCCCAGCGGCCGGTCATGAAGACCGTCGAAGGGACGCGGAGCTTCCGCAGCGCGGCGATGAGCGCGGGGTTGTCGAAGCGTTCGCCGTCCGCCGCGCGCGGGCCCTGATCGGCAGTCATATCGGCGTCGAAGGTGAGCGCGACGGTCTTCTCGGCCCCGGCGGGCGAGGCCGCGGCGCGTTCGAAGACCGGTGTCAGCCCGCCCGGTCCCGGTGCGAGCGTCGGCACGGCCGCGTCCGCGCTCGGAACGGTCACCTCCGCGCTCGGAGCGGTTCCCGTGCCGGAGCCAGGGCCAGGGCTCGCGGTGCGGCCGGGGTCGGCGTCGGGCCCGCCGACGGGATCCGGCTCGACGGCACAGCCGACGAGTACGGCGCTCAGGACCCCCACCGCCATCAGCCCGCGTACGAAAATACTCACAAACGGAAAATATGCGAGTAATTCATCAGTGAGCGCCCATGTTGCTTCTGTGTCGGGATTGGAGCCAGGCTGTCCACCCGAGCGGGTGCGACTTCGCAGCCCGGCGCAGAGATGATCAGGAGGAATCGGCATGGCCGAGATGGCACAGTCCCCGACGGCCCGTGTTCTCGCCACCATGGCGGATGTGACCGGTATACCGCCGGAGCGGGGCGGTGCGCTGTGGCGGCTGGCCGAGTCCGGACGGCAGTTGGACGCGAACATCGTCCGCGTACGGCCGGGCGGCCGGGTCGACTCGCATGTCGAACCCGCCCTCGACGTGCTGCTCTCCGTACTGACCGGCAGCGGTGAGCTGGAGAGCGACGCGGGACGGCAGCGGCTGGAGCCGGGGTCGGTGGCCTGGCTGCCGCGCGGCGCGCGGCGGGGGGTGGCCGCCGGACCGGACGGTCTCGTCTATGTCACCGCGCACCAACGCCGCCCGGGGATGTCGATCCGGAGCGCGGCCACGGGCTCCGAAGCGGCGGCCGGGGACTTCGAGGGCGGGGAACCGGCCTGTGCGCTGAATCGGATCTGCCCCGGCTGCGACCGCCCGGCCGAGGACGTCGCCGCACGTTACTGCAGCCGCTGCGGCACCCGGCTGCCCTCCTGAACCGCTTCCTGACGGGCCATCACCAAGATTCTTTGCCGATTGCGGTGAGTTCAACACGCGCCTCGTACGTAACAAGGGGCGGACGCGTCCTCCGATGCCACCGGCATCCGGACTCCGTACCCCCACACAGGAGGCGGCGAGTTGAGTCACAGACGAATACCGAAGAGGAAGGCGATTCTGGCGGGAGCGGGCGCCGTCGGAATCGCCGTGGCGGCCGTGCTGCTGCCCCAGGCGTACGCCTCGCAGGAGGGATCGGATCCCGAGATCCGGCCCAAGAGGCTGAACGCCGCCTCCGCGGCGGAACTCGTGAAGCGGATCGGCCCGCGGCTCGGCGAGGCGTACGGCGGTGGCTACTACGACGCCGGCAAGCAGCAGCTGGTCGTCAATGTCGTCGGCAGCGACGACAGAGTCATGGACCAGGTCCAGAAGGCCGGGGCGGTGCCGAAGCGCGTCCGCAACAGCGTGGGCAGGCTGCGCGCGGCCAAGAGCACGCTGAGCCGACAGGCCACGATCCCGGGCACGTCGTGGGCTGTCGATCCGAAGAACAACCAGGTCCTGGTCACGGCGGACCGTACCGTCGCCGGAGGCAAGTGGGACAGACTGGAAGCGGCGGTGAAGGCCCTCGGCCCCGGCGTGGCCCGGATCCAGAAGTCGGCCGGTGAGTTCAAGCCCTTCCTCGAAGGCGGCGACGCCATTTTCGGCGGTGGCGGACGCTGTTCCGTCGGCTTCAATGTGACCGCTCAGGACGGCAGCCCCGGCTTTCTGACGGCCGGTCACTGCGGTGTCGTGGCCGACCGGTGGTCGGAGAGTCAGAACGGCCAGCCGGTCGGCACGGTGCGGGAGGCGGTGTTCCCCGGTGCCGGCGACTTCGCGCTCGTGGCGTACGACGACCCGGCGACGCAGGCCGCCAGTGAGGTCGACCTCGGCCAGGGCGACAGGATCGCGATCAACGCGGTGGCCGACGCGGCCGTGGGGCAGCAGGTGTTCCGGATGGGCAGCACCACCGGGCTCAGCGACGGGCAGGTCACCGGCCTCGACGCCACGGTCAACTACCCCGAGGGCACGGTCACGGGTCTCATCCAGACCAATGTGTGCGCGGAGCCCGGCGACAGCGGCGGATCGCTCTTCACCCGCGACGGCAACGCGATCGGCCTCACGTCGGGCGGCAGTGGGGACTGCACTTCGGGCGGCGAGACCTTCTTCCAGCCGGTGACGACGGCACTCGAAGCGGTCGGCGCGCAGATCGGCGGCGGTGGCGGCGGCGCTGGTGACGGGGGAGGCGGCGACAACGCCAACGGCGGCGGGAACGCGGATGGCGGTGCCGACGCGAACGGTGGTGCCGACGCGAATGGCGGCGCGGACGCGAATGGCGGCGCGGACGCCGACGGTGGTGCCGGCGGCGGCGATGAAGCCGGAGCGTATGGCGGCGTCAGCGGCGGTGACCGGACCGGTGGCGACCAGGGCAACGGACGCGGTAGCGGCGGCAGCGGTAACAGCGGCGACGGCGATGGCGGCGACCAGGACAACTGACGCGCCGCGCCTCGCGCGGACCACGACCCCATGAATGCCGGGCGGGCTGAGATCCTCAGCCCGTCCGGCGTTCTTTCGTCCCCGGCCCCGCCGCGGGCCCGGCTCGCGAGGCTGTCCGCGCCCGGCCCCGGCCCGGCACGGCCGACCCGCGGTGAGCGTCGCGTCCGCCGCGTCGAGCGGACGGCCGTCACAGAGGAGGCCGGCGCTGAGGTGACCGTCACAAAGCAGGCCCGCGCAGAGGCGGCCGGCACAGAGGAGGTCCGCACAGAGGAGGCCCGCACGGAGGGAACGCGCGCCTGATCGGTGCGTGAACCGTGCGGGCCGGGCCGCTCTGTCCGGTGTCGGTGCCGGGCGGGTCCTACGGATATCCACATATCCACGGGCCGCCGTGCGGCGGCCCGTTCACGGCCGTGCGGCGGCCGTAGGCTCAGGCCAGTTCGGCGGTGAGCGTGATCGTCGTCCCCGCGAGGGCCTGGCTCACCGGGCAGTTCTTCTTGGCGTCCTCGGCGGCCGACTGGAATCCCTGCTCGTCCAGGCCGGGGACCTCGCCGCGCACGGTCAGATGGATACCGGTGATGCCCTCACCGGGCTGGAACGTGACATCCGCCTTGGTCTCCAGCCGGGTCGGAGGGTTGCCCGCACCCGTCAGACCGTGCGAGAGGGCCATCGAGAAGCAGCTGGAGTGCGCCGCCGCGATCAGCTCCTCCGGGCTGGTCTTCCCATTGGCCTGCTCGGCGCGGGACGGCCAGGAGACCGGCTGCGAACCGATGCCGGAGGAGTCGAAGGTAACGGTGCCCGAGCCCTTGAGCAGCTCGCCTTCCCAGACCGTGTGTGCCGTGCGCGTCGTCGCCATGGTGTGAATCCCTTCTCACAGAACGGTGGTTACGTCCCCGAACCTACTGCCCCGAGAGCCCCTTCGCGTCACGCGCCAGTGCGGTGAGCCGCGAGATCGCCCGGAAGTACTTCTTCCGGTAGCCGCCGTTCAGCATCTCTTCGCCGAACAGCCGGTCGAAGGGGAGCCCGGAGGCGAGTACCGGCACCTCACGGTCGTACAACCGGTCGGCGAGCACCACGAGCCGCAGTGCGGTCGACTGGTCGGGCACCGGTCCCACCCCGGTGAGGCAGACGGCGGTGATGCCCTCGGTGAGCGCTCCGTACCGGCTCGGGTGCACCGTCGCCAGGTGCTCGAGGAGATCGGGGAAGTGGTCGAGCGACGCGCCGTCGGTGGCGTACGCGGTCTTGGTGACCACCTCGTCCGTGTACGGGGGAGGGGCCTCGGGCAGCCCGCGGTGGCGGTAGTCCTCGCCGTCGATCCGCAGCGGGCGGAAGTGCGCGGAGAGCCCCTGGATCTCCCGGAGGAAGTCGGCGGCGGCGAACCTGCCCTCGCCCAGCTTGCCCGGCAGGGTGTTGGAGGTGGCGGCCAGGGCCACGCCCGCTTCGACCAGCTTGCCGAGCAGCGACGAGACCAGAACGGTGTCGCCGGGGTCGTCCAGTTCGAACTCGTCGATGCACAGGAGCCGGTGTCCGCTCAGCGTCCGCACCGTCTCCTGGAAGCCGAGCGCCCCGACCAGATTCGTCAGCTCCACGAAGGTGCCGAACGCCTTGAGCGAGGGATCGGCCGGCGTGGCGTGCCAGAGCGACGCGAGCAGATGGGTCTTGCCGACGCCGTATCCGCCGTCGAGATAGACACCGCGGGGGGCGGCGGGGGCGGCGGGCTTCCTGGCGAACCAGCGGCGCCGGCCTCCGCCGCTCGCGTTCGCCCCGCCCAGTCCCGCGGCGAACGAGGCGAGAACGGAGACCGCCTCGCGCTGGCTGGGCTGGTCCGGGTCAGGGATGTACGTCTCGAACCGTACGGCGTCGAAGCGCGGCGGCGGCTCCATCTCCGCGACGAGTGATTCGGCGGGGACATGGGGCCGCCGCTCGCACAGCGACTGCGGTACGCCTTCGGTTATGGCACTGGTGGCACGGGTCGACACAGTTCACCACTGTAAGGGGCGTGCCAGACTGCACGTCATGCGACGCCTGCTCCCTGTGACCGACCCGACAGCGAACGAGGACCATGAGTGGTCCCTGGACGAGCTGGCCGACGCCTACGCGTATCCGGAGCCCGGTCCCCACCGACCAGGCCCCAGCCGACCCGGCCGTCCCGAACCGTCCGGCGACGTGTCCGGGCTCCCCGATCTGTCCGCGCTCTCCGCGGGTGGCACCGCGCCCGCCCCCTCGGCCGGAGGCGCGGCGGACCGCGCCCCGGACGCCGAGCCTGGGGCCCCGGACGCCGGGCCGGGGGTCTGGCTCCGCGCCAACATGGTCTCCTCACTCGACGGGGCCGCCCAGCACGAGGGCCGCTCGCAGGCGCTGTCGAGCGACGCCGACATGCGGATCTTCGGCGTCCTGCGGGGGCTCGCGGACGCGGTCGTCGTCGGAGCCGAAACGGTACGCCGTGAGCGGTACCGCCCGGCCCGCGCCCGTGACGCGTTCGCGGAGCGCCGTGCCGCGGCAGGGCAGGGCCCCGCTCCCGTGATCGCCGTCGTCAGCACCTCGCTCCGGCTCGACTTCTCGCTCCCCCTCTTCACCGAGCCGCTGGTGCCGACCCTGGTGCTGACGGGAGCCGCCGCGCCACCGGACCGGATCCACGAGGCGGAGAAGGCGGGTGCCGAGGTGGTGGTCGCCGGGGACGGGCCGGAGGTGGATCCGGTGCGCGCGCTGCGGGCACTGGCCGAGCGCGGTCTGAGGCGGCTGCTCACCGAGGGCGGGCCGAGGCTGCTGGGACAGTTCGTGGCCTCCGGGACGCTGGACGAACTCTGTCTGACGGTGGCCCCGGTGCTGACGGCGGGCGACGCCCAGCGGATAGCGGGCGGACCCGGTCCCGTCCTGCCGGAGAGATTCGCACTGGCGTCCGTGCTGGAGGAGGCAGGGTTTCTTTTCACCCGATACCGTCGCATATGACAAGCTGCGGAATTTATCGTTCCGGTTAGCTCGGGCTGGGCACACTTACTCACGCATACCCCGTGCGGGCACGGGGAAGGATGGTTTCCGCGGAAGGGCTCCTGACGTGTTCACAAGCGTACTGATGATCGAGAAGCCCCTGACGTCCGAGGACGTGGATTTCGTCACGACCCTCCATGGGGACGAGGGCGTCTCGTTCTTCGTGCTGATGCAGCCCCGCGGCGATCAGGCCGATGTGCTGCTGCGCGCCATCGACGACGTGGCGCTCGGCGAACTGAGGGACGCCGTCCGCGAGGGGGAGGAGCCCGAGGGGGAGGCCGCGCAGGCCCCCGCCGCGCTCGCCCTGGAGCACTCGCTCGCCGCCCTGCGCGCCGCGGGCTGCGAGGCGTCGGGCCAGGTCGTCGAAGACCATCCCCTGGACAGACTCAAGTCCGTCGTCGCGGAGTCGGGGGCCGACGAGGTGATCGTGCTGACCGCGCCGCACTATGTGGAGGAGTTCTTCCACCGCGACTGGGCGTCCCGCGCCCGGCACAAGGTCGGCGTCCCGGTGCTCAAACTCTTCGCCCACACCGAATAGGGTGGGGCCTCGTTCACGTACGGCGTCATGCGTGTACGGCTTCACCACCGACGCACAGCCTCAGCCCCGTACAGCCGACAACCCCGTACAGCGTCAACCCGTGTACGCGTTCGCTCGCCCACGCGCTCGTTCACGCACACCGTGAGTCCTGTACACCTGACCCGCACACACTCGTTCACGTACACCTCGATCCACGTGGACGGCGGATCGCGCGGCGCGTGATCCGCCTCCGCCGCGGTTCGTCCATCTTGGGGAGACAGACGCATGGCATCCGCCATTCCCGGCACCATGGAACGCCCGCACTTCATCGGCATCGGCGGCGCCGGGATGTCGGGCATCGCGAAGATCCTCGCCCGGCGGGGCGCGCGGGTCGCCGGAAGCGACGCGAAGGAGTCGCCCACGGCGGACGCCCTGCGCGAACTGGGCGCGACCGTTCACATCGGGCACGCGGCCGGTCATCTGGACGACGACGCCAGCTGCGTCGTCGTCTCCAGCGCCATCCGCCCCGACAATCCGGAACTGGTGCGCGCGGCCGAGCTGTCCGTCCCCGTCGTCCACCGCTCCGACGCGCTCGCCTCTCTGATGACCGGGCTGCGCTCGATCGCGGTCGCGGGCACGCACGGCAAGACCACCACCACCTCCATGCTGGCCGTGGCGCTCACCGGGCTCGGTCTCGACCCCTCGTACGCCATCGGCGGCGATCTGGAGGGGCCCGGCACCAACGCCCGCCACGGCGACGGCGACATCTTCGTCGCCGAGGCGGACGAGAGCGACCGCAGCTTCCAGAAGTACGATCCCGAGGTCGCGATCGTCCTCAACGTCGAGCTGGACCACCACGCGAACTACGCCTCGATGGACGAGATCTACGAGTCCTTCGAGATCTTCGCCGGGAAGATCGTCCCCGGCGGCACCCTGGTGATCTCCGCCGACCAGCAGGGCGCGGTCGAGCTGACCGCCCGCCTGCGGGAACGGGCGAACCGCGACGACCAAGGGGGCCGGGATGGCCGGGAGGGTCTGAGGATCGTCACCTACGGCGAGTCCCCGTCCGCCGACGTACGGGTCCACAAGGTCACCCCGCGCGGTCTGACCAGCGAGGTCACCGTCGTTCTCGACGGCCGCTTCCTCACCTTCACCGTCGCCGTGCCGGGCAGCCACTACGCCCACAACGCGGTGGCCGCGCTCGCCGCCGGCGTCGCCCTCGGCATTCCGGCCCACAACCTCGCCTCGGCCCTCGGCAAGTACACCGGGGTCAAGCGCCGCCTCCAGCTCAAGGGCGAGGCCGCCGGCGTCCAGGTCATCGACTCCTACGCCCACCACCCGACCGAGATGACCGCCGACCTGGAGGCCATGCGCGGCGCCGCGGCCGGATCCCGGCTGCTCGTGGTCTTTCAGCCGCACCTCTACTCCCGTACCCGGGAACTGGGCAAGGAGATGGGCGAGGCCCTGGCGCTGGCCGACGCCGGTGTCGTCCTCGACATCTATCCGGCGCGCGAGGACCCGATCCCCGGCGTCACCAGCGAGCTGATCATCACCGCGGCCCGCGCGGCGGGCGCGGACATCACCCCCGTCTCCGACAAGGCGGCGGTCGCGGACACGGTCGCGGGAATGGCGAAGCCCGGCGATCTCGTTCTCACCATGGGCGCGGGCGATGTCACGGACCTCGGTCCGCTGATCCTGGCGCGCCTGTCGAGCTGACGCAGCGAAGGACCTCCAGGAAGCCGAGGAAGCGAGTCTCATGGCGTACGAGATCGAGAAGCCGGACGAGCAGTGGCGCGCGGAGCTGAACCCCGCCGAGTACCAGGTGCTGCGGAAGGCTGGCACGGAGCCCGCGTTCACCGGTGAGTACACCGACACCGAGACGGCGGGCGTGTACTCCTGCCGGGCGTGCGGGGCGGAGCTGTTCCGCTCGGACACCAAGTTCGCGTCGCACTGCGGCTGGCCTTCCTTCTACGACCCGAAGGACACCGACGCGGTCGAACTGATCGAGGACCGTTCCCACGGCATGGTCCGCACGGAGGTGCGGTGCGCGCGGTGCGGATCGCATCTGGGGCATGTCTTCGAGGGCGAGGGCTATCCGACGCCGACCGATCAGCGGTACTGCATCAACAGCATCTCGCTCCGGCTGACGCCCGACGGCGGCTGACCGAGGCCCCGACTCCGTCGACTCCGCAGCCGACTGCCCCTGACGCCCGCCGTTACCGAGCCTGATTCCGGCCGTCAGGGAGAGTCGGGAGAGACGGGGGGATCATGTGCCGGGCCCCTGACGGGTGCCCGGCACGACCAGGCCCGATTCGTACGCCGTCACCACGGCCTGGGTGCGATCGCGCAGCCCCAGCTTGGTCAGAACCCGGCTGACGTGCGTCTTCACCGTCTCATCGCCGACATGCAGCCGGGCGGCGATCTCCGGGTTGGAGAGTCCCTCCGCGATCAGCCGCAGGACCTCCGTCTCGCGCGGGGTCAGGGCGGCGAGCGCGGGTGCGGGACGGCCCGTCGGCGCCGGACCGGCGCGGTGGCGGGCGAATGCGGCGATCAGGCGGCGGGTGACCGACGGAGCGAGCAGCGCCTCGCCGGCCGCGATGACCCGTACCGCTTCGAAAAGCCCTTCCGCCGTCACGTCCTTCAGCAGAAAACCGCTGGCACCCGCCCCGAGCGCGTCGTACACATGCTCGTCGAGGTCGAACGTGGTCAGGATCAGAATCCGGGCCTCGGGCACGGCGGATGTGATCCGGGCCGTCGCCTCGATGCCGTCCATCACGGGCATCCGTACATCCATCAGCACCACATCGGGCCGTCGCTCCCGGCAGACGCGGACCGCGTCCGCGCCGTCCACGGCGGTGCCCACGACGGTGAAATCGGGCTGGGTGGCCAGCAGCCCGGCGAAACCGACCCGTACGACCTCGTGATCGTCGACGACCACCAGACGCACGATGGACCGCGCCGTGGAGACGGTCATGACACCCGCCGTTCCGCGGTCCGCTGGTCGGCCGCCTGCTGGTCGGGCGTCCGCGGTGCCGGGTCCTGCGGTGCCGGGGTCAGCGGTGCCGGGGTCAGCGGTGTCCGTGGCGGCTGTTCCGTGGGCCGGTGTTCCGTGGGCCCGTGTTCCGGAGTGCGCCGTTCCTTCGTCCCGTGCACGTCTCGTCCGGCCTCGGCGGTACGCGGTCCGGCGTCGACGGGCAGGGACGCCTCGACGAGGAATCCGCCGCCGGGAGCCGAAGCCGTACGCAGCACTCCGCCGACCGTGGCCGCCCGCTCCCGCATCCCGACCAGACCGTGGCCCTCCGTGTCCGCGCGCCGGGGGCGGCCGTACGGGACGGGACCGGGCCCGTTGTCCCGTATCCGCAGCACCAGAGCGTCCTCCCGGTAGCGCAGTTCGACGTCGACCGCCGCCCTGGGAGCGTGCCGGCGCGCGTTCGTCAGCGCTTCCTGCACCAGGCGGTACGCGGTCAGCTCGATGCCGGGGTCCAGCGGGCGGATCCGGCCGCTCACGATCAGCCGGATCGCCGAGGCCGAGGCGTCCCGAGCCTCGTCGACCAGCTCGTTCAGCTGCTGAAGCCCCGGCTGGGGGCGGCGGCCCGCGCCGCCTCCGGCGTCCTCGCGCAGCACCCCGAGGAGCCGCCGCATCTCGGTGAGCGCGGCCCGCGCCGTATCGCCGATGGCCAGCAGCCGCTTGGCGCCGTCCTCCGGCAGCCCGGCCGTCGTCAGCCGGGCCGTCTCCGCCTGCACCGAGATCATCGAGATGTGGTGGGCCACCACATCGTGCAGCTCACGGGCGATCCGCGCCCGCTCCCCGCGCGCCGCGTGCTCCAACAGGGTGTCCGCGACGGCCCGCTCCGCGGCGCTGTGGACCTCGGCCTCCCGCCGCGCCCGCCGCGTCAGCCCCGTACCGGCGGCCCCGGCGGCCACGGCCGCCGCCACCACGGCGACGAGCCGGTCGCCCGTGTCCGTCCCCACGGCCGGCGCGGACGGTACGGCGATCGCGTACGCCGTGAACGGCAGCGCCAGCAGCACCGTCAGCAGTCTCGGACCGCGTCCCGACAGCCCCGGCAGCACATACAGACAGCACCCCAGGGCCACCA
Organism: Streptomyces sp. NPDC004838; assembly: GCF_053600955.1. Lineage (NCBI taxonomy): Bacteria > Bacillati > Actinomycetota > Actinomycetes > Kitasatosporales > Streptomycetaceae > Streptomyces > Streptomyces sp. NPDC004838. The sequence continues at coordinate 81,099 of NZ_JBSGAW010000014.1, forward strand.
GACCCGCGAGCGTGAACGACTGGAACAGCGCGAGCGACAGCAGCCCCGCCGTCGCCGTCAGCACCGACGCCGGAACCGGATGCGTACGCAACAGCGCGACGGGAACAGTGGCGCACAGGCACAGCAGCAGCGCGAGCGACATCCCGGCACCACCCCCGACGGAGCGGCCCACCTCGTCCGCCACCCCACCGCCGGGGCCGTCCTCCCTGTTCAGGATCGTCTCGACCGACGCCAGCAGACCCAGCAGCGCCCCGGCCGCCGGAGCGCTCTCCGGCGCGCGGACAAACCGCCCGGCCACGCCCCTGACGCCCCCCTGCCCCTTCATGGCGTCCATTGTCATGGGCCGACTGCCCGGTGGAGTCCCCCGTACGAGGGATCCGCGTCCCCGGCGCAGGGGTCCGTGGAACCACCCTCCGGCGTGACGACCGGCGACCGGCGCCGTCCCTAGCCTCCTCGGCATGGAAGTACGCACCGAAGCAACCACGGACGCCACCATCGAAGTGCGCGAGCTGCGCAAACGGTTCGGCTCCGTCACGGCGGTCGACGGACTGTCCTTCACCGTGCCACCGGGACAGATCACCGGCTTCGTCGGGCCCAACGGCGCGGGGAAGTCCACCACCATGCGCGTGATCGTCGGCCTCGACACCCCCGACACGGGCGTGGCGCTGATCGGCGGACGCCCCTACCGGGCCCTGCGCACTCCGCTGACCCGCGTCGGGTCACTGCTGGACGCGGGCGCGGTCCACCCCGGCAGACGCGGTCGCGACCATCTGCTGTGGCTCGCGCACTCGCACCGGCTGCCCGCGCGGCGCGTGGACGAGGTACTGGAGTCGGTCGGTCTCACCAGCGCCGCCCGCCGGCGCGCGGGCGGCTACTCGCTCGGCATGCGACAGCGGCTCGGCATCGCCGCCGCGCTCCTCGGCGACCCGCCCGTGCTACTCCTCGACGAACCGGTCAACGGGCTGGACCCCGAGGGCATCCGGTGGATCCGCGGACTTCTGCGCTCGCTGGCGGCCGAGGGCCGCGCCATCCTCGTCTCCAGCCATCTCATGAGCGAACTGGAGGGCACCGCCGACCATCTCGTCGTCATCGGGCGGGGCCGGGTGATCGCCGACGCCGGTGTCCGGGAGCTGCTCGACGCGGCCTCCGCCGACCGGGTCGGCGTGCGTACGGAGGCCCGTTCGCAGGCCATGACCGTTCTGGCGGGCGAGGGCGCGACCGTCGCCGCCACCGGCCGGGACACCCTCACCGTCTCCGGGCTGCCCGCCGCGCGGGTGGTGGAACTCCTCGGCCGGGACGGCGTCCCGTTCTCCGAGGTCGCCGCGCACCGGGCCACCCTCGAAGAGGCGTATATGGAGCTGACCAAGGACGCCGCCGATTACACGGCCCCGGCCCAGGCCGAAGCCCAGGACCCGGAGGGGCGGATCTGATGGCCACCGGAACTCCGACCGGGGCGAGTACGCCGCCCATAGCCCCGTACCGTTCGACGCTCGCCTCGTCCGCCCGTGACGGTTTCGCCCAGTCGGTACGCGCCGAGTGGACCAAACTGCGCACCGTCGCCCGCTGGAAGCTCACCCTGGCAGCCGCCGGGGCGCTGACCGTTCTCATCTCGTACCTCGCGGCGTCCGGCTCCGCCATGGGCGTCAAGGAGGGGGGACCGCCGACCCCCGTGGGCGCGGACGGTCTGGCCGTGGAGGACGACTTCCAGTTCACGCACCGCACTCTCCAGGGGGACGGCAGCATCGTCGCCCGTGTCTCGGGGCTCCGCACGGCTCCGTCGAGCAAGGCGATCCCCGAGTGGGCCAAGGCCGGAGTCCTGGTCAAACAGAGCACGGAGCCGGGATCCCCGTACGCCGCGGTGATGATGACCAAGGATCACGGCGTACGGATGCAGAGCGGATTCACCGACGACACGGCGGGCAGCGACACCCCCCGTACCACGGCCCGCTGGCTGAAACTGACCCGTTCCGGCGACGAACTCACCGGATACGAGTCCGCCGACGGCGACCGGTGGAGCGCCATCGGGACCGTACGCCTCGACGGACTTCCGAGGAACGTCGAAGCCGGGCTCTTCGCCGCCTCGCCGCCCGCGTCCGAAGTCGAGCGCACCTTCGGCTCGTTGGCGGTCAGGGCGAGGCCCACCTGGGCCACCGCCGTATTCGACGACGTCACCCTGAGCGGAACCTCGGTCGGCCCGGACACCTCGACCGGCCCGGATGGCTCAGGCGGCCCGGGCACTCCCGACGCGTCGGGCGGCGGAGCGTGGCGGGACACGAGAGTCGGCGCGGGATCACGGCCGTTCGGCGGCGGACCTCCGGCGGATCCGAGCGGAACCACGCGGAGCGCGGGCGCCTTCACCGTCACCGGCTCCGGCGACATCGGCCCCTCCCGCTCGAGCGACAGCGACGTCATCGCGCAGAGCCTCACCGGCGGCCAGCTGGGCATGGTCCTCCTGGCCGGGCTGGGCGCGCTGTTCATCACCGCCGAGTACCGCCGGGGCATGATCCGCACCACGCTGACCGCCACCTCGCGCCGGGGCCGGATGCTGCTCGCGAAGGCCGTGGTCCTCGGTGGAGCGACCTTCGCCGTGAGTCTCGTCGCCACCGTGCTCTCCTTCAGCCTGGGCATGCCCGTCCTGCGGGACAACGGTTTCAAACCTCCGTTCTCCCCCGAAATGGCCCTCACGGACGGGCCCGTGCTGCGGACGTTGATCGGCACGGCCGCGGTTCTCGCGCTCATCGCGGTTCTCGCGCTCGGCATCGGCGCGCTGTTGCGGCACACCGCCGCGGCCATCGGGGTCGTGATCGTCCTCACGGTGCTGCCCTCGATCCTCACTGGATTGCTGCCCCTGTCCCTCGCGAAGTGGGTGCAAGGGCTCACCCCCGCCGCAGGGTTCGCCCTTCAGGACAACCGGACCCGGTACGAGCATGTGACGAACCTCTGCCTGCCCGACAACGGCTGCTATGAGATGGGGAGCTGGGCCGGCTTCGCCACGCTCTGCGCGTACGTCGTCGTCGCGCTCGGTCTCGCACTGTGGCGGCTGCGCAGGAGCGACGTATGAGCGCCGCCGTACGGCGGGCTCCCCGTACGGAGCCGGCGCCCCGGCCCCGTACGGGACCGGCGACCGTGAACGCCCTGCACGCCGAGTGGACCAAACTCCGCACCCTGCCCAGCACCTGGTGGCTGCTGCTCGCCGCCGTCCTGCTGACCGCGGCGATCGGCGCGGCGACGGTGGACTCCCTGTCCGCCGGGCACTGCCCGGCCGCACAGGGGTGCACCGATGACACGGTGAAGTCGAGCCTGACCGGGGTGTGGGCGGGGCAGGCGGCGATCGTCGCCCTCGCCGTCCTCACGATGAGCGGCGAGTACGGCACGGGGACCATCCGCACGAGCCTGACCGCGCTTCCCGGCCGCACCCGGCTCCTCGTGGCCAAGGCCGCGGTGCTGTCCGCCGTGGTGGCGACGGCCGCCGCCGTCGGAGTCCTCGGCTCCCTCGTCGCCGGTCGGGCCCTCCTGCCCGGTGACGGCTTCGCCCCGATCGCCCTCACGGACGGCCCGACCCTGCGCGCGGGCTTCGGCACGGTCCTCTATCTGGTGCTCATCGCCCTGCTCGGCCTGGGAATCGCCACGGTCCTGCGCGACACGGCCGGCGCCGTCACCCTGGTCCTCGGCCTGCTGTACGCGTTCCCGCTGCTGCGCGAGGCGGTCACGGACCCGGTCTGGCGGGAACGCCTGGAGAGCTTCGGGCCCGGCTCGGCGGGCCTCGCCATCCAGTCGACGGTCCGGCTGGATCTCCTGCCCATCAGCCCCTGGCGGGGCATCGGCGTCCTCGCGGCGTACGCGGTGGGGGCGCTGCTGCTGGGCTGGGCCTTCCTGCGGGCCCGGGATGTGTGATCGCGCGCCACGGTACGGGGGCGGTACGCGTGGGGGAGGGGGCGCTTGGGGACGCTGACCGGCGGCGCCGACCGGCGAGGCGTGGACGGGGGGCCAGGACCGGCAGGCCATGACCGGCCGCACCGGCCCGCCCGCAGGTTTGAGGGCCGGGCCCTCGGGGCCGGGGCGCGGCCGGCGCCGGGTACGGCTCCGGCGACCGGGACTGTCGGCCAGCCGGAACCGCCGTCCGGAGCCGGCTTTGGCCGCCGGGGTCGCCGCCGGTCCGCCGGTCTGCCGGTCTGCCGGTCCGGCTCCCGGAGGCCGCCCGCGGCGGAGGAGGGCGGACAGCCTCTCCACCGCCGTCTCGCTACGCGCCGCCCCCCGTGTCCGCCCCTCCGCCCGCCGCCGCCGAGCGGGTGACACCCGCCGGTGGAACAATGCGCCCATGCCGCCCGAGCAGCCAGCCCCGCCCCACCTCGTCGACCGCGCCCGCGCGCTCGCCGTGCCCGGCCGCCGCCGGGTCCTGGGCATCACCGGAGCGCCGGGCGCCGGTAAATCCACCCTCGCCGCCCAGATCGTGACCGCGCTGGACGGGCTGGCCGTCCTCGTCCCCATGGACGGCTTCCACCTCGCGCAGGCCGAACTCGAACGACTCGGCCGCGCCCACCGCAAGGGCGCGCCCGACACCTTCGACGCGGACGGCTACGCCGCCCTGCTCATCCGGCTGCGAGCCCCCGCCCCCGGCACCGCCGCCGTTTATGCCCCCGCGTTCGACCGGTCTCTGGAGGAACCGGTCGCAGGCAGTGTCGCCGTCCCTTCGGAGGTTCCTCTGGTGGTCACCGAGGGGAACTATCTCCTCCATGACACCGGTCCCTGGGCGCGTATCCGGCCCCTCCTCGACGAAAGCTGGTTTCTGGAACTCGACCCCGCGATCCGCGTGCCCCGCCTCATCGACCGGCACGTCCGGTTCGGCAAGGAGAGGCCGTACGCCGAACGCTGGGTCCGGGAGTCGGACGAGGCCAACGCCCGCCTGGTCGCTCCGAGCCGGGACCGTGCGGATCTCGTCGTACCGATGTCACCGATGTTGTAGATCTCGCTCCGCCGGGCAGGCGAACGGGATGGGTAGGCTCGAAGTCAAGGCAGTGCAAGCGAGTGAAAGGCGGATGACGTGGGGTTGTTCCGGCGAGGGCCTAAGCGTGACGGACGCGATGCACCCCGGGACCCCGAGTTCTCCTACTTCTCGGCCGACGAGGGCGCGCGTTTCCGCGCCCTGGTGCGGGAATCCTTCGCCGAGAAGGGCCTGGAGGTGACCGTCTACGCGGATGTGGTCTCCGACAGCGGCGGCCGGCAGTTCGGGCTGGCCAACCTCGCCGCCGTCCTCCACAACGACGACCGCGGACCGCGCGGGTGGCCGGAACTGGTACGCCGCCACGTCGGCATGGTGCTCCGCACCATGGACGCGCCGTCCGCGCTGGACACCTTGCCGACCGAGCAGATCCGGGCGCAGCTCTACCCCAGGGTCCTCGGCTCCGAGGGCTTCGATCCCGACAACTTCGGCTACGCCCGCGTCCTCGCGCCCGGACTGTACGAGATCATCGCGCTCGACCTCCCCGAGAGCGTCATGATGCTCACCGATGAGGCCCTGGAGCCGCTGGGCGACCTCCGGTATCTGCGTGAACAGGCTCTTTACAACCTCCGTGGACTGCCCATCGAAGGGCATGAGCGGATCAAGGGCGACGACGGGATGTGCTTCGAAGTGATCCTCGGGGACTCCTTCTACACGGCGAGCCGGGTCCTGGCGCTGGAGAGCGTCGTACGGGAGGCCACCGGCGAGGAGCTGACGCCCGACGGCGCGCTCGTGGCGATGCCGTTCCGGCACCAGCTCGCGTTCCACGTCATCCGCGACGTCGGGCTGATCTCCGCGCTCAACGGGATGACCGCCTTCGCGGCCTCCGGTTACGCCGATACGCCCGGCGCCATCAGCCCGTACGTCTACTGGTGGCGCGACGGCACGCTCACCCAGCTCAGCGACCGTGACGACGAGGGTGAAGGGCTGCGGATCGTGATCGGCGAGGAGTTCCAGGAGCTGCTGGAACGATTGGTCGCCGAGGACCAGAAGGACACGGGCGAGGACGGCTGACGGGCGGGACGGCGGGGGCGGCACGGCGGCCGGGTGCCACGGCGGCCGCGGTGGGCCGCGGGTTCCGGCCAGCGGTCTCGGTCGGCGGTTCCGGTCGCCGGTGGGGGATCGGCGGGCCCGGCTGACAGGCGGGCCGGGCCGCGTCCCGATGACGGCGTAGGCCCACCCCGGCACGGCCCGCCGCGAGCGGGAACAGTGCCTTCGGGGTGCCCCACGCGGGGTCGCGCCGCCCGTGGCGCGCGGGCACGATGGGGACCATGGCCACTGCACCCGCCCCCTTCACCGCCGAGGACTACCGGGACCGGATGGACCGCGCCGCACGGGCGGCCGCGGACGCGGGGCTCGCGGGCGTGCTGGTCGCGCCCGGCCCCGACCTCGTACACCTCACCGGGTACGAGCCGCCCGCCGCCACCGAACGGCTCACGCTCCTCGTCATCGCGGCGGGCCGGGACCCGGTTCTCGTGGTGCCCACCCTGGAGGCCCCCGACGCCGAGAAGGCCGTCGGCGCGCCCGCGCTCACGCTGCGCGACTGGACCGACGGGAAGGACCCGTACGCGGTCACCGCACCGCTCCTCACCGCCTCCGGCCGGTTCGCGGTCAGCGACAACGCCTGGGCGATGCATCTGCTGGGCCTTCAGAAGGCGGTGCCCACCACGTCGTACGTCTCGCTGACCGAGGCGCTGCCGATGCTGCGCGCGGTCAAGGACGCCCGTGAGCTGGAGCGGCTGGCCGCCGCCGGGGCGGCGGCGGACGCCACGTACGAGGAGATCGTCAAGACCCGGTTCGCCGGACGGAAGGAGACGGAGGTCGCCGGCGATCTCGCGTCCCTGCTGCGGCAGTTCGGCCACTCCCAGGTGGACTTCACGGTCGTCGGCTCCGGCCCGAACGGCGCGAACCCGCACCACGAGGCCGGTGAACGGGCCATTGAACACGGCGACATGGTCGTCCTGGACTTCGGCGGCCTCCTGGACGGCTACGGCTCCGACACGACCCGCACGGTCCACGTCGGTGAACCGGCCCCGGCCGAGCAGCACATCCACGATGTCGTACGGGAGGCCCAGCAGGCCGGCTACGAGTCGGTCCGGCCGGGCATCGCCTGCCAGGAGGTGGACCGGGCCGCCCGCGCGATCATCGAAGAGGCCGGATACGGCGATCTGTTCATCCACCGCACCGGCCACGGCATCGGCGTCACCACCCATGAGCCGCCGTACATGATCGAGGGCGAGGAGCGGCCGCTGGTGCCGGGGATGTGCTTCTCGGTCGAGCCGGGGATCTATCTGCCGGGCCGGTTCGGCGTCCGGATCGAGGACATCGTGACGGTGACGGAGGACGGCGGACGCAGACTCAACACCACACGCCGGGAGATGGCGATCGTCGAGTAGCCGCCGGGCGCGGGCCACGGCACGCGCGGCCGACGCCCGGCGCAGCAGCCGGCCCCACCGGGAAGCCGGGGCGCGCCCGTGCGCGTCCCGGTGCCGGGGCACGCGAGCCCGGCACGACCCGCACGACCCGCACGACCCGCACGCGAGGCCCTACACGTCCGCCAGCACCACGCACGACTCCGCCGCCAGCCGCAGCGTCCCGTCGGGTCCCGGCGGGTCCACCGGATCCCAGGCGGCCAGCACCCGGCAGCCGCCCGGTCCGCCGAGCGGGATGTGGACGGCCTCCCGTGACAGGTTGACCGCGATCCGCAGGTCCCCCCGGCGGACGGCCAGCCAGCGGGCTCCCTCGTCGTACGCGACCTTCACCGTCGCCAGATCGGGATCGGTCAGATCGGGCTCGGCCCGGCGCAGGGCGATCAGCTCCCGGTGCCAGGCGAGCAGCCGGGCGTGCGGCTCACGGTCCCGTTCGGCGCGGTCGAGGCAGGAGCGTTCACGGGTCGCCGGGTCCTGCGGGTCGGGGATCTCCCCGGCCGCCCAGCCGTGTGACGCGAACTCCCGCCGCCGGCCCTCCCGCACGGCCGCGGCCAGCGCGGGATCGGTGTGGTCGGTGAAGAACTGCCAGGGCGTACGCGCCCCCCACTCCTCGCCCATGAAGAGCATCGGCGTGAACGGGCCCGTCAGCACCAGCGCCGCCGCGCACGCCAGCAGTCCGGGGGAGAGGGACGCCGAAAGCCGGTCGCCCAGAGCGCGGTTGCCGATCTGGTCGTGGTTCTGGGCGTAGCCGAGGAAGCGGTGGGCGGGGGTCGTCACCCGGTCGACCGGCCTGCCGTGCGTACGGCCCCGGAAACTCGACGCGGTTCCGTCGTGGAAGAAGACATGGGTGAGCGCCTTGGCGAGCGCCGACGGGGGAGCGTCGGCGAAGTCGGCGTAGTAGCCCTGCGACTCACCGGTCAGCGCCGTGTGCAGCGCATGGTGGAAGTCGTCGTTCCACTGGGCGTGCAGCCCGATGCCGCCCGCCTCGCGCGGTGTGGTCGTCCGCGGGTCGTTCGTGTCCGACTCGGCGATCAGGAACAGCGGCCGGCCGAGGTCGGCGGAGAGCCGGTCCACGGTGGCGGCCAGCTCCTCCAGGAAGGTGAGCGCCCGGCTGTCGGCGAGCGTGTGCACCGCGTCCAGCCGGAGCCCGTCGAGGCGGTAGTCCCGCAGCCAGGCCACCGCGCTGCCCAGCAGATAGGCGCGCACCTCGTCCGAGCCGGGCGCGTCCAGATTGACCGCCGCGCCCCAGGGCGTGTGATGGGTTTCCGTGAAGTACGGGCCGAATTCGGGCAGCCGGTTGCCCGAGGGGCCCATGTGGTTGTGGACCACGTCCAGCACCACCCCGAGACCGTGCGCGTGCGCGCCGTCGACGAACCGCTTCAGCGCCTCGGGCCCGCCATAGGGCTCGTGCACCGCCCACGGCGACACCCCGTCGTACCCCCAGCCGCGCACACCGGGGAAGGGGCACAGCGGCATCAGCGCGACATGGGTGACGCCCAGCCAGGCCAGCTCGTCCAGCCGCGCGGCCGCCGCGTCCAGCGTTCCCTCGGGGGTGTACGTGCCGATGTGCAGCTCGTACAGGACCGCGCCCCGCAGCCCCCGCCCCGGCCAGTCGTGCCGCCAGACGTAGGTGTCCGGGAGGACGACCGCGCTCGGGCCGTCCGGGCCGTCCGGCTGGCGGCGCGAGCGCGGGTCGGGCAGCACCGGACCGCCGTCCAGCGCGAAGCCGTACCGGGTGCCGTCGGACGCGTCGGCCTCCGTGCTCCACCAGCCCGGACGCCACTCGTCCCGCTCCATCGGCCGCGGAACGCCCTCCAGCCAGAGCACGACCCGCTCCTCGGCCCGCGGCGCCCACACCTCGAACAGCACTGGCGGTCCCCTTGTCGTCGATGCCGGCCCGTGACGGTCTCCCCCATCCTGACAAGATCGGGCTCCGGCAGAGGTGTCATTGCGGCCATTTGAGGTCACGGGCCACGTCGACACCGCCGCCCCCAGGCCCCCGCCGCTCTCCTTCCCGCCCGGCTTCCTCTGGGACGCGTCCGCCACCATCCGGACCGAGGGGCCGCCCGCACCGGCGGCAGGGGCCCTCCGGCCGGGCCGCGCGGTTCGCCGAGTACGCCGACGTCGTCGGGAGGCCGCCCCGACCGGTGGCGCGCGCGGTGAACCCCCGTCCGCCGCGTTGTTCCCCGGCTGTTGCCGACCTGTGGCGGAACTGTCGCTTCCGCGCAGGTCAGCAGCCGTCCGGGGCAGACCGGATCAGCGTCTTTCTTGTCACCTCGGGTTCCTCGGCCCGACAATCGACGGTGTGACGTCGTCCTCCGAGTTCTCCACCGACCCCGTTCCCCGGCGGCCGTCCGACGCCGAGCGGGACCGTGCCGTCAGTGTGCTCACCGAGGGCGCGGCCCAGGGCAGGCTCTCGCACGACACCTTTCTGCGCCGGATGGAACTGGCCCTGGCCGCCCGCACCCCGGAGGAGCTGAAGGCCCTCACCGCCGACCTCCGCACGGACGGCGGAGTCTCCCAGCGGCTGTTCCGCACGGTGGGCGGGGTGTCCGCGTTCCTCGTACGGCTGCGCAGGGCCTGGGCGGCCGAGAAGCTGCCGCCGCTGCTGCTGCCCGAGCCCGGCCCGGTCCCGCTGAGGATAGGCCGCGACCCCGTCAACGGACTGCGGCTGACCCATGAGAGCGTCTCGCGTCTGCACGCCGAACTGAGCCTGCACAACAGCGTCTGGATCCTGCGCGACCTCGGCTCCACCAACGGCACCACCGTCAACGGCCGCCGGCTGACCGGTTCCGTGCCGGTGCGGGACGGCGACATGGTGGCCTTCGGCCGGATCGGCTTCCGGCTCACCGCCCGCTGACCCGGAATCAGCCGGGCCGCGGGCCGCCCGCCCCAACGACCGAGGGCGGCCCGCCTCGACCGATGGCGGCCGCCACGAACGCGCGGCCCGCCCGCCCTGAACGCCCGCCCCCGCTCCCGCGCACCCGCTCCCGCGCACCCGCTCCCGCGCACCCGCTCCCGCGCACCCGCTCCCGCGCACCCGCTCCCGCGCACCCGCCCCCCGCGCGCCCGCCCCCCGCGCGCCCGCCCCCGCCCGCCCGCCCGGCTGCGGGAACACTCAGGGACGCCTGCGTACCAGCAGCGCCACCGGACCCTCCAGAAACAGCTCCGCCGCCCGCACCGGACCCCCGCTCATCCGCCGCCCCTTGAGCAGATCCACCCACCGCCCCGACGGCAGCGTCACCTCCGTGTCCCCCCAGCCGCCCGCCCGCTCCAGCCTCAGCGACAGCCGGGTCACCGCCGCGACGACCTCCCCCGTACGGCAGTACGCCACGCAGTGCCGAGCGGCCGGACCGCTCACCTCCAGCGGGACGTACGTCCCCGACGCGCCGAAGACCTCCGGCCGCTCCCGGCGCAACCGCAGCGCCGCCTGCGTGAGCACGGTCTTCTCGTTCGACGGGCCCTCCTCGAACGGCGTCCGGTTGTCCGGGTCCACCAGCGCCAGATACTGGCGTTCCGTGCCCTGGTACAGATCCGGCACCCCCGGCATCGTCAGATGCAGCAGCGCGGACCCCAGCACATTGGCCCGCACATACGGTTCCAGTTCGCGGGAGAACAGCGCCACCGAGTAGAGCGGCGGCCCGGCGGGCCCGGCGCTCACGAAGTCGGCGAGCGCCTTCTCGTACGCCTCGTCGGGATCCGTCCAGCCGGTGTGCAGCCCCGCCTCCCGCGCGGCCTTCAGCAGTGCCGGACCGAGCCGCCCCTCGTACGGGAACCCGGAGCCGACCGCCGTCTGCCAGGTCACCCACGCCAGATGCGGATCGGGCGCGCGCCCGCCCTCCAGCCGGGCCGCCTCCTCGCCGACCCGCCGCAGAAAGAGTTCCCACCGCTCCGGGCACTCGGACAGCACGGCGATCCCGGCCCGCACATCCGCGCTCCGCTTGGTGTCATGGGTCGTCAGCACGGTCCCGGTGGTCGGCCAGTCGCGCGCCAGCCGCTCGCAGTACGCGTGGAACTCCTCCGGCCCGACCGCCGGCCGCCCAGGATCCCCGCCGACCTCGTTCGCCGAGATCAGCGGCGTATAGCGGTAGAAGGCCGTGTCCTCGACGGACTTGGCGCGCAGCGCGGACGACGTCTGCGCGAAACGGGCCCGGAACGCCTCGTGGTCCGGGCCGTCGCCGAGCCGTCCCAGCGCCAGCTCCCGTACGACGTCGACGGCCGTGCCCTCCTCGGGGACCGCGAACGCGGCCTTCGCCCCCGCCGCCGCCCTCACGGTGAGGACGTCCTCGCCGCCGATCCGGTACGGCCGGTAGACCGGCACCCGGACCAGCAGCTCGCGGATCGCCGTCCGCAGGGCCCAGGGCGCGTGGTCGCGCAGCGCCGGGTCCCCGGCGCACACGCGCCCGGCGATCCGGGCCAGCGCGTTCGTCTCGGAGATCAGCTCACGGGCGACCACCCGGTAGGCGGCCCGCCGGACCGTCGCGTCCCAGTAGCCGCCCAGGTCACCCGCAGGACGGGCGAACTCCCGGTAGCGCGTGACGAGTTCACCGGCGCCCTCCGGGTCGGTGAACAGCCCGTCGATCCGTCGGAGCGCGTCGTATCCCGTCGTCCCCGCCACCGGCCAGTCGGGCGGCAGCCGCTCGTCCCCCGTGAGGATCTTCTCCACGACCGTCCAGCACGCGCCGCCCGTGGCCTCGTCCAGCCGCCGCAGATACGCCGCCGGATCGGCGAGCCCGTCCGGGTGATCGATCCGCAGCCCCTCCACGATCCCGTCCCGTACGAGTTCGAGGATCTTGGCATGGGTGGCGTCGAAGACCTCCGGGTCCTCGACCCGGACCCCGATCAGCCCGGAGACGGTGAAGAAGCGCCGGTAGTTCAGCTCGGTACGGGCGAGCCGCCACCAGCCGAGCCGGTACCACTGGGCGTCCAGCAGCTCGGACAGCGGCTGCCCGCCCGGCCGCCCGCCCGGCGGTTCGCGCAGCGGGAAGCGGTGCTCCCCGTAGTGCAGCACGTCCCCCTCGACGCGCATCGCGTCCAGTTCGTCCCCGAACCGGCCGGCGAGCACCGGCAGCAGCACCCTGCCGTCGCCCGCCTGCCATTCGATGTCGAACCAGCGGGCGTACGGCGACGAGGGCCCGTCCCGCAGCACCTCCCACAGCGCCGGGTTGTGGCCCGGCACGGCGGCCATATGGTTCGGCACGATGTCCACGACGAGCCCGAGCCCGTGCTCCCGCGCGGCGGCGGCGAGCGCTCTGAGCCCCTCCTCGCCGCCCAGTTCCTCCCGCACCCGGGTGGGATCGGTGACGTCGTAGCCGTGCGTCGACCCCGGCAGGGCCTCCAGCACCGGCGACAGATGAAGATGCGAGACGCCGAGGCCCGCGATGTACGGCACGACCGCGGCGGCGGCGGAGAACGGGAAGGCGGGCTGGAGCTGGAGCCGGTAGGTCGAGGTGGGCGTCATGGAGGCGTACGTACCCGCCTGGAGGGGATCTGTGTCATCGCTCCCGGTGCGGGAGCGGCCGATCGGGTGACCGAACGGTCCCGATGTTCCCCCTCCCGCCCCTCCGGACTCGTTCAGAGCCGCTCGAAGCGGCCCGGAGCCGCTTGAAGCACCTGAGGAGCACCCCGAAGCCCCTCCGGACTCGTTCGAAGCGCCCGGGCAGGCCCGCCGCGGCGGCTACGCGGGCCGTCGCAGCACCGTCAGACTCCGGCTCAGCAGCCGCAGCCGCTCCCCGGCGTCCACCTCGGGACCCGCGCCGGGCGGCACGCCCTCCTCACGCGCCGTGTCCACCACCACCTGCCACCGGCGGCCGTGGCCGACCGGCACCGCGAAGTCCATGTCGTCCGCGCTCGCGTTGAACATCAGCAGAAACGAGTCGTCGGAGATCCGCTCCCCGCGCGGCCCCGGCTCCGAGATCGCGTGCCCGTTCAGGAACACCGACAGCGCCCTGGCGTGGGTGGCCTGCCAGTCCCGCTGCGTCATCTTCTCACCCCTGGGGGTGAACCAGGCGATATCGGTCAGCTCGTCATGGGTGCCCTCCACCGGATGCCCGTGGAAGAAACGCCTGCGCCGGAAGACGGGATGGTCCCGCCGCAGCCACACCATCGCACGGGTGAACTCCAGCAGCGTCCCGTCGCCCTCCGAGCCGGGCTCGGGCCACTTCACCCAGGAGACCTCGTTGTCCTGGCAGTACGCGTTGTTGTTGCCGCCCTGCGTACGCGCGAACTCGTCCCCGTGGCTGAGCATCGGCACACCCTGGGAGAGCATCAGCGTCGCGATGAAGTTCCGCATCTGACGGCCGCGCAGCTCCAGCACCTCCGGGTCGTCGCTCTCCCCCTCCACACCGCAGTTCCACGACCGGTTGTGGCTCTCTCCGTCGCGGTTGCCCTCCCCGTTGGCCTCGTTGTGCTTCTCGTTGTACGAGACCAGGTCGTGCAGCGTGAACCCGTCGTGGCAGGTCGCGAAGTTGATCGAGGCCAGCGGCCGGCGGCCGTCGTCCTGATAGAGATCGGACGAACCGGTCAGCCGGGAGGCGAACTCCGCGAGCGTACGGGGCTCGCCGCGCCACAGATCCCGAACCGTGTCGCGGTACTTGCCGTTCCACTCGGTCCACATCGGCGGGAAGTTCCCCACCTGATAGCCGCCCTCGCCCACGTCCCACGGCTCGGCGATCAGCTTCACCTGGCTGACCACCGGATCCTGCTGCACCAGATCGAAGAACGACGACAGCCGGTCCACCTCGTGGAACTGACGCGCCAGCGTCGCCGCGAGATCGAAGCGGAAGCCGTCCACATGCATCTCGGTCACCCAGTACCGCAGCGAGTCCATGATCAGCTGAAGGACGTGGGGGCTGCGCATCAGCAGGGAGTTCCCGGTCCCCGTCGTGTCGGTGTAGTAGCGGCGGTCCTCCGAGAGCCGGTAGTACGAGGCGTTGTCCAGCCCCCGGAAGGAGAGCGTCGGGCCCAGATGGCTGCCCTCGGCGGTGTGGTTGTACACGACGTCGAGAATGACCTCGATGCCCGCCTGGTGCAGCGCCCGCACGGCGTGCTTGAACTCCAGCACCTGCTCGCCCCGGTCGCCCCACGAGGCGTACGCGTTGTGCGGGGCGAAGAAGCCGATGGTGTTGTAGCCCCAGTAGTTGCTCAGTCCCGCGTCCACCAGCCGGTGGTCGTCGACGAACTGGTGCACCGGCATCAGCTCGAGCGTCGTCACGCCCAGTTCCGTCAGATGGGAGAGGACGGCCGGATGGGCGAGGCCCGCGTACGTCCCCCGCAGCTCGGGGGGCAGCTCCGGATGGAGCATCGTCAGACCCTTCACATGGGCCTCGTAGATCACCGTCCGGTGGTAGTCCGTCCGCGGCGACCGGTCGTCCCCCCAGTCGAAGTAGGGATTGACCACGACCGACGTCATCGTGTGCGGGGCCGAATCCAGGTCGTTGCGCGAGTCGGGCCTGCCGAAGTGGTAGCCGTACACCGACTCGCCCCAGTCCACCCCGCCGCTCATCGCGCGGGCGTACGGGTCGAGGAGCAGCTTGGCCGAATTGCACCGCTGGCCCCGCTCCGGCGCGTACGGGCCGTGCACCCGGAATCCGTACCGCTGGCCCGGCATCACACCCGGCAGATACGCGTGCCGGACAAAGGCATCGGTCTCACGGAGCTCCACCGCCGTCTCCGAGCCGTCGTCGTGCAGCAGACAGAGCTCGATCCGCCGCGCGGACTCGGAGAACACCGCGAAGTTCGTGCCGGCGCCGTCGTACGTGGCACCGAGGGGATACGCCTGTCCCGGCCAGACCTGCATGAATGAACTCTTCCCCTTCTGATCCGGGTGGGTGGGGGACACATGGCCCGAATCCATTCCGAAAGTACCCCGATCGCGCCCGGCTCGCCGTGGACGACGCGGGTCAACACCCGGTTCGTTCCCTCACCTGTGAGCGACACCGGAGCCGGGCCCGGCGCGGCCCCGGCCCGGCACGGGGGGGTCGTACCACTATGAATCACCTCACTCCGGCAGATCTCGCCGGGAAGAACATCCAAAAAGTAGGCGGAAGTTGGGAAAGCGCACTCGCGTTCCGGCTGCACCGCGTCCCGCATGCGGAGTAGTCTTCCTTGATCGTTGGGTGGGGGATGGGAAGGGGCACGCGGGTGAGCTCGGGAGGGCTGGAGCTACCCCCCGGTGACGGTGGTCACGAGGGGGACTCCGCGGACGCCCCGCCTGGCGCGGTCTCGCTCGCGAGACCGATGGAGATCGGGGCGGAGCTGGACTGGGACGCGGACGCCTGGAGCGAGGTGCGGACGCGTGCGCAACGAGCCGGACGGGCCTATATCTGGCTCAATCTGGTGGAACAGCGGCTGCGCGCGGTGGTCGCCGCCGTGCTGCGCCCGATCTACGAACCGGTCCACGGCGACGACTGGGTGGTGGCCGCGGCCGGCCCCGCCGGACAGGAGTGGGTGCAGCGGGCCGTCGCGGTCCGGGAGGTCTCCCGCCGCAAGGGCTACCTCCTGGACCCCAACGACGACAATGTGCTGTCCTTCCTGACCCTGCCGCAGCTGCGCGAACTGATGGTCCAGCACTGGCCCTGCTTCGAGCCGTACTTCGACGACCGGCGTGACGTGGAGCTGGCGCTCGACGAACTGGAGGTCGCCCGGAACGTGGTCTCCCGCAACCGCGCGCTCAACGAGGCCGTCCTCGCCCAGGCCGAGCGGGCCTCCGCCCGGCTGCTGGAGATACTCGGCAGCGGCGCGGGCGTGCCGTCCGCCGACCGGCTTCCGGTGGACGCGGTCGAGGACCTCGTCGGCGACCGGTACGCGGACGTCGTCTCCGTCCACCCCGACCGGGTCCGCCTCCAGCGCCAGATCCCGGCCGAGGACCTCTTCGGCGGCGCGCGCCGGCTCGACGCCATCGGCATCGGTCTCAACCTCCTCGTCCAGAACTTCTCCGGCCGCCGGCTGATCCGCCTCGCCGAGCAGGGCGCGCGGATCCGGCTGCTCTTCCTCAATCCGGCGAGCAGCGCGGTCAAGCGGCGCGAACGCGAACTGGGCCTCAAGAAGGGTGAACTGAGCCGGACCGTGGAGATGAACATCCTCCATATGCGCCGCGTCCGCTCCCGGCTCCGCGACCCCGGCGCCTTCGAGATCCAGGTCTTCGACGAGACGCCCCGCTTCACGGCCTATCTCGTCGACGGCGACGGCCCCGACGGAGTCGCCGTCGTCCAGTCCTACTTGCGCAAGGCGCGCGGCATGGAGGCCCCGGTCCTGGTCCTGCGCGGTGGCAGCCGGTCCTCCGTCGTCCGTATGGGCGCCGACCCCGAGCACGGCCTGTTCCAGACCTACCGCGAGGAGTTCGAATCGTTCTGGGCGGACTCCCGCCCGGTCTCCTGAGTTGTCAGTGCCCCGTGGGAGGGTGTGATGACTCACCTGGGGACATGAGGAGGGGTGGTCCACGATGACCTGGTATCAGGAGCCGCTCGTCGGTTTCGACCTGGAGACGACGGGCACGGAGCCGCTGGAGGCCCGGATCGTCACGGCGGCGGTCGTCCGGGTCTCCGTCGGCGACCGGCCGGCCGGGCCCGACCACCGCACCTGGCTCGCGGATCCCGGGATCCGCATCCCCGCGCAGGCGTCCGCCGTCCACGGCATCAGCAGCGAACGGGCCGCGGCGGAGGGCCGCCCGGCGCGTGAGGTCGTCGACGAGGTCGCGGACGTGCTCTGCGGGCACTGGTCGCGGGGCGTCCCCGTCGTCGCGTACAACGCGGCCTTCGATCTGACCCTGCTGACGGCGGAGCTGGACCGCCACGGGCTCCCGTCCCTGACGGACCGCCTGGGGGGCCGCGACCTCGGCCCGGTGATCGACCCGTACACCATCGACCGGGCGGTCGACCGCTACCGCAAGGGCAAGCGCACACTGGAGGCGGTCTGCGCGGAGTACGGCGTGGCCCTGGTCGCGGCCCACGAGGCGTCCGCGGACGCGATAGCGGCGGTCCATGTGGCCCGCGCGGTGGCGGGCCGGCACGCGTCGGTGGCCGCCCTGTCCCCGGCACAGCTGCACGAGCGCCAGATCCGGTGGTACGCGCGGTGGGCGACGGACTTCCAGGCGTTCCTGCGGAAGAAGGGCGACCCGACGGCGGTGGTGGACGGGACCTGGCCCGTGCGGGCGCTGGTACGGGCGGGCTGATCCGTCACGGGCCCGCGGGTGGAGCGGGCGGCGGCGAGGTCGGCGGGTGTGCCCTCGAAGACGACTCGGCCGCCGTTGTGGACGGCCCCGGGGCGGGTGATCCAGTCGGCGTGAGCCATCACCGCCTGGTGGTGCTCGACGACGACGACCGATGGGCCGGAGTCGACGAGCCGGTCCAGCAGGCCGAGCAGTTGCCCGACGGCGGAGAGCCGGCCGAGGATGCGGTCCGCGGCCGGTGTGCGTGCCTCGCCACCGGCGAAGAACTCCTCCGCCTCGGTCCCGAGTGCCCCTCGGCAGAGCCCGTCGCAGGGGACGGCACGGGTCAGAACGGGTCAGAACGGGTACCAGTGGACCTCGGGTTCCTCGTTCCGGAGCGAGTTCACCCGGCGTACGAACTCCTCACGCGCCTTCGGGTTCGACACCGCGTGCTGGGCCACCCACGCACAGCTCGCGGTCTCCCGCGCCCCCCGGAGCACCCGGCAGCCCTCCCACTCCCGCACATCCCACCCGTACGCCTCGGCGAACGACTCGTACGCCCGAGGACCGAGGCCGTACCGGTCGCGCGACAGAGCCATCACCACGAGGTCGTGCTCGCGCAGATCCGAGGAGAACGTCTCCAGATCCACCAGGACCGGGCCGTCGGGTCCCACGTGGACATTCCTCGGGAGGGCGTCGCCGTGGATCGGCCCCATCGGCAGCCGGGGCGTCAGCGCGGCGGACTCCTCGGCGAAACCGTCGCGCCGGGCCCGCAGATAGGCCGCGTCGGCGGGGTCGATGGCCTCACCGGCGAGACGCAGCCAGCGCTCCACCCCGCCGAGCAGTTCCCGCCTCGGCAGGGCGAAAGCGGGCGCGGGCAGCGCGTGCACCAGAAGGAGCAGCCGGGCCAGATCGGCGGGCTCCGCGGGGCGTACCGCGTCGGGAAGCCGGTGCCAGACGGAGACCGGGTGCTCCTCGACGAGACGTGCCACGGGCTCGGCGGGGCGTACGGCGGGGACGCCCGCCTCCGCCAGCCAACCGCCGACGGCGAGTTCACGGTCGGCCCGCGCCAGCAGCTCGGCGGAGCGGCCGATCTTGACGACGACCTCACCCGTCGAGAAGACCGCGTTCTCGCCGATCGCCAGCAGCGTCGCGTCCGCCGAGGCCAGTCCCGCCGCCGCCAGCACCTCCCGTGCCCGCGTCTCGTCCATCGCCGTGCCACCTCTTCCGCTCTCTCACCAGTTCAAACCCGCCAAAGTCTCGCATCCGCGGACAGCCGCGCCTCACGGACCCACGACCTGGGCCGGGGGGCGGAGCCACCGGAGCGGCTGAACCGCAGAGCCCGGCCCCACGCGGGCGTATCCGTGGACTTCGGCGACCGGAGGTTCTCCCGGCCCGGCCGAGTCGCGTTCTCGCCCGGAACAGGCCCCCGGTGGGCGCGGAGGGGCCGACGGCCCCCGGGCGGACCACGGGCCCGCGGCCTCCGGCGGGCGCGGAGCGGCCCGGACGCACGGGGGCGTCCGGGCCGGGTTCCGCGTGGCGGGGGAGCGCGGGGCGGTGCCCGCGTCTCCCTCCGAGCGGCTCCGTCACACGCGCGCGGGCTCCCGGCGGCCGTCGTCGTCGTGGCCCAGGGCCGTGGCCGCCTCGGGCCGTACCGGCTCGTCGTGGGTCATGTCGGGCAGCCAGCCGAGCCACTTCGGGAAGTACCAGTTCTTCTCGCCCAGGAGCGCCATGGCCGCCGGGAGCAGAACGCCCCGGATGATCGTCGCGTCGATGAGCACCGCCGCCGCGAGGCCGACGCCCATCTGCTTCATGGACTGCATGGACAGGGTGCCGAAGATCGCGAAGACGGCGACCATGATGACCGCGGCGCTCGTGACGACACCGGCCGTCGTGACGACGCCCTGCGTGATCGCCTCCCGTGTGTCGCGGCCCTGGAGCCTCGCCTCCCGGACCCGGGAGACCACGAAGACGTGGTAGTCCATCGAGAGCCCGAAGAGGATCACGAAGAGGAACAGCGGCAGCCAGGCGACGACCGCGCCGACGCCCTCCGCGCCCACCAGCGAAGCGCCCCAGCCGTGCTGGAAGACCGCGGTGAGGATGCCGTACGCCGCGCCGACCGACAGCAGATTGAGCACGATCGAGGTGATCGCGATGCTCAGCGAGCGGAACGAGAGCAGCATCAGCACGAAGGCGAAGATCACCACGAAGGTGAAGACGGGCACGACGGCCGCCGTGATCTGGTCGTTGAAGTCCATGGATCCGGCGACCTGACCGGTGACCGGGGCCTCGACGCCGTCCACCGTGCCGAGGGTGGCGGGCCGGACCTCGTCCCGGAGGATCTTCAGGCTCTTCTGGGCCTCGTCCTGATCGGAACCGCCGACCAGCGGCACGGAGACGAAGGCGACGTTCTCCGCGTCATGGGTGACCACCTCGATCGGGCCTTCGGACGCGCCCGAAGCGACCGCGCGCGCACGGAAGTCGGCGATGGCCTGCTTCACGGGCGCGGCGTTGATGTCATCCGCCTTGACGACGACCGAGGCCGGGTCCACCCCGCCCGGGAACGCCTCGTTGAGGCGCTGGTACGTCGCCACGATCGGGACCGAGTCGCCGAACTCCTGGTCCAGCGTCAGATCCTGGGTCTTCATGCCGAGCGCGGGCAGCGCGATCGCGGCCAGCGCGCCCGTGGCGACCACCAGCGACACCACCGGCCGCTTGAGCACCCTGCCGAGGACCGCGCGCCAGAACCGGCTCTCGCCGTTCGTGTCGCGCTTGAGACGGTTGAGGAACGGAACCCGGCCCTTCTCCACCCGCTCGCCCAGAAGGGACAGCAGCGCCGGAAGGACCGTCACCGAGCCGACCATCGCCACCGCGACCACGATGATCGACGCCAGGCCCATCGACTTGAAGTCGCCGACCCCCGTGAAGAGCATGCCGGCCATGGCCACGCACACCGTCACACCGGAGACGATGACGGCCCGGCCGCTGGTCGCCGCGGCGATCTGGATCGCCGTCCGCGCGTCCCTGCCCGCGGCACGCTCCTCGCGCTCGCGCCGCAGATAGAAGAGGCAGTAGTCGACGCCGACGGCCAGTCCGACCAGCAGCATGACGGAGTTGGACGTCTCGCCCATCGGCATCGCGTGGCTGGCCAGCCCCATGAGCCCCATCGTGGCGATGATCGCCGTGATCGCCAGGGCCACCGGAAGCAGCGCCGCCACCAGTGCGCCGAAGGTGATCAGCAGGATCCCGAGCGCGACGGGAACGGCGAGGAGTTCGGCCCGCTGGAAGTCCTCGCCGAAGGCGTCGTCGAACGTCTTGTTCATGCTCGCTTCGCCGATCTCCTCGATCAGCAACTCCTTGTGCTCGCCCTGCACGTCGGCGACGGCCTTCAGGACCGGGGCCACCCGCTCGCCGGCCGTGTCGGGGTCGCCTCGCATCTCGAACCGCACCAGCGCGCTGCGGCCGTCCTTCGAGATGTTCTTGGTGGTGTACGGGGAGGTCACGGCGGTCACCTCGCCCGTGGCCTCCACCGCCTTCATCACCGAGGCGACGGCGGCCCGGAACTGAGGATCCGTCGCCTTCGCCGTGTCGCCCTTCGCCTGGATCAGGACCGTCTCATCGGCCGACCCCTTGATGCCCGACTCGTCGGTGATCTTCGCCGCCTGGCTGGTCTCGCCCTTCAGGGCATTGCTCTGCTCGAGCTCGACCCGCCCGGCGGCCGAGCCGGCCGCCATGGCGAGCACGATGAACAGCACCCAGATCCCCACAGCGGCCCATCGGTGCTGTGCGCTCCAGCCCCCCGCCCGCGCGGCTATCCCGCGCGGCGTGCTTTCCGTCTTCCCCATGGCTGCCATTGCCCCTCTACCGGCGTCGCGCCGACGTGACGCCGGCGTCTCAGCTTCTGACGCTAGGGGCGTGGCGGGGCGGACTCGTCCTGCTCGCCGGTGATCCCGGGCAGGCTGGTCTACTCCTCTGGGATTGCCTCCGTCCCTGACGACGGAGACCGAGGACCCTTACATCTATCGGGTCTGTCTCGCAGGAGCGGAGGTCACCGTGGTGCCGCCGCCGGGAGGTCCGCCCAGTGGGCCCCGGGGTGTCCGACCACGGCACTAGGCCGTTTCTGATGGATCTTGCTGGGCTCGCGTGCCCTGGCACCGCTCCCCCTCGGCCCTGCGGCCGGGGAGGTGCCCCCACGCTGCGTTGTCGTCGGTCACCTATGGGCCCCCTGGGCCTAGCGGCCCGGGAGGTACCCCCACCCTGGGCCTAGCGGCCCGGGAGGTACCCCCACCGCATGGATTCCCTCCTCCGCCTTGCGATGCACGGCACCAGACCCCGCTCCCTGATCCAGCCTGATCCATCAGAAACGACCTAGGGTTGTGGACATGACCACGAGATACGCGGCGCTCCTGCGGGGCGTCAACGTCGGCGGGCATCGGAAGGTGCCCATGGCCGCACTCCGTGAACTGCTCACCGAGCTGGGCCACTCGGGCGTCGCCACCTATCTCCAGAGCGGCAACGCCGTCTTCACGAGCGACTCCACCGACGAGGAGGCGCTCGCCGCAGCCCTGGCACAGGCCATCGAGAAACGTTTCGGCTTCCCTGTGGACTGTCTGGTCCGCGCCGCCTCCTACCTCAGAGCGATCGCCGACGACTGCCCCTACCCGGCCGCCGAACTGGAGGCCGGACAGCTGCATGTCACCTATTTCGACGCGCCCGTCGACCCCGAGCGCTTCGCCTCCCTCGACCAGGCCGCCTTCCTGCCGGAGGAGTTCCGGCTCGGGGACAGGGCCCTGTATCTGTACGCCCCGAACGGCCTCGGCCGCTCCAAGCTCGCCGAGGCGCTCGCCAGGCCCGCCCTCACCAAGGGAACCGTCGCCACCTCCCGTAACTGGAACACGGTCCGCAAACTCGTGGAGCTGACGGCGGACGGCGACTGATCCACCGGCGACCCCGACAGTCCCGACAGTCCGGCGGCCCGACAGTCCGGCGGCCCGGCGGCCATTCCCGGACGCGGGCCGGACCTCGGCCCGGCCGTCGTAGTCGGCCACGGTCAGCGGCGGCGATGCGAGTCCCGGCGCCAGCTGAAGCCACCGGGCAGCCGCACCGACGCGCTGCGGCGGCCATGGCTGTCACGGGTGATGTGCGCGCGCCGTCCGCCGAACGACCAGGACCAGCCGTGCGAACTGATGGTGAGGTGCAGCACCCTGGGGATCAGCGTGATCCGCTTGTGGTAGTGGAACGACATGTCGGCCTCCTTCACTCGATGGTGCGGCCGACGCGACCCGCACCCGTCACCGCATCGCTACGAATGTGTCACCGAAGCCGTGTCACCCGACCCGCGCCGCCGAAGCCGAGTGACCGAAGCCGAGTGACCGAAGCCGCGTCACCCGAGCGCCGACAGTTCGGCCTCGGACAGTGAGATCGCCGCCGCACCGAGATTGTCCTCCAGATGCGCGAGCGAACTCGTCCCCGGCGTCGGGCACACCACGGGCGAGCGTTGCAGCAGCCACGCCAGCGCGATCGCGGCCCGGCTCACGCCACGGGCCGCCGCGACCGCGTCCAGCGCCGGCGACCCCCCGTCCGCCAGCGCGCCGTCGGCGAGCGGGAACCACGGCAGAAACGCCAGCCCATGCCTCTCGCACACCTCCAGTACGGGCTCCGAGTCCCGGTCGACGAAGTTGAAACGGTTCTGCACCGAGACGACGGCCGTGATGTCCATCGCGGCCGTGAGCTGCTCGGCGGTGACCGAGTCCAGGCCGATGTGCCGGATCTTGCCCTCGCTCCGCAACTCCGCCAGCGCGCCCAGCTGCTCGGCGAGCGGCACCGCCGGATCCAGCCGGTGGAGCTGGTACAGGTCGATCGTCTCCGTACGCAACCGGCGCAGACTCGCCTCGCACATCGCGCGCAGCTCTTCGGGGCGCCCCGCGATATGAGAGGTGCTGTCGCTCGTCCGCACCACGCCGCCCTTGGTGGCCACGACCAGGCCCTCCGGGTACGGGTGCAGCGCCTCGGCGACCAGTTCCTCCGCGAGGCCCGGCCCGTAGTTGGCGGCCGTGTCGATGAGCGTCACACCGCGCTCCACGGCCCGCCGCAGCACGGCGACGGCGTCGGCGCGCTCACCGCGCGGGCCCCAGTATCCGGGGCCGGTGAGCTGGGCGGTTCCATAACCCAGACGGCGTACGGGCAGCTCCCCGGCGAGGAGGAAGGACTCGGTGATCATGGCTCGACCGTACCTCTGACCGAGCGCCGGACGGGCGGTCGGAGCGACTGGGCGCGGAAAAGGGACGGGGGTGTGCGTCGAATTCCGGTGCGCGGCTCCGACGTCCCTGGAGGAAGCCGGGTCGCACCGGAGTGTTCACCGTGAGAATTCGCCGTGAGAAAGGGAAGTGACCGACGATGTTGCTGGAGAACAGAGTGGCCGTCGTGTACGGGGCGGGCGGGGCGATCGGCGGGGCGGTGGCGAGAGCGTTCGCCCGCGAGGGGGCGCGCGTCTTCCTCGCCGGGCGTACCGCGCCGGGGGTCGATGAACTCGCCGGGGCCATCCGCGCGCGGGGCGGCGCGGCCGAGAGCGCCGTCGTCGACGCCCTGGACGAGAGAGCCGTGGACGAGTACGCCGACTCGATCGCCTCGCGGGCCGGGCGGATCGACGTCTCGTTCAACGCCATCGGGTACGGAGACGTCCAGCGACCGCTGGCCGAGCTGTCGGTGGAGGACTTCCTCCGGCCGGTCGTGAACGCGGCGCGGTCGCAGTTCCTGACGACCAGGGCGGCGGCGCGGCACATGGTCCGGCGCGGGTCGGGGGTCGTCCTGGCCTTCGGCGGGGGCGGTCCGCAGACGCTGCCCGGCCTGGGCGGCTTCAAGGTCGCGCTGGACACCGTGGAGGGGCTCCGGCGTCAGTGGGCGTGCGAACTCGGCCCGCACGGCATCCGCGTGGTCACCCTCACATCGGGTGGCGTGCCGGAGTCCATCCCCGAGGGGTTCGCCGGTCGGGACGAGATCACGGCCGATCTGGAGCGGGCGACGCTGCTGAACCGGACCGCGACATTGAGGGACGTGGGCGAGGTGGCCGCCTTCGTGGCCTCGGACCGGGCCCGCACCCTGACCTCCACCGAAGTGAACATCTCCTGCGGCGCCATCGTGGACTGACACCCCGCCGACCGAGGAGCCGGACCTTGCCGGAGACCGTGTCCGGCTCAGGCCGGGACCCCGAGCCGGGCACGGCCGCCGGAGACGACAGCCTGTCCGTACCGCTCCAGCAGCAGCCGCGCCAGCTCGGGGGCCGGACCCAGGACGTCCGCGAGGACGTCGGCATGCCGCGCTCCCTCGGCGATGCGGTCGGGCAGCCGGCCGGGGGCGATGACGTACGGAGCCACCGCCACCCGCCGACAGCCCTCGGCCCGCAGCGAGCGCACGGCGTCCTCGGTTCTGGGCAGGGATGCGGAGGCGAACGCAGGCCGCACGGCACTCCAACCGGTGTGCCGCAGCTCCCGCGCCATTTCTGCGATCACTGCGATCGCCTCCACGTCTGTGGTGCCCGCCGAGGCCAGGACGAGCCCGGTCGAGCGTTTGTCGGCCGGGCCGAGCCCGGCTTCGTAAAGCCGCCGCTCCACCGCCGCGAACAGCAGCGGGGACGGGCCGAGCACCTCCGCCTGCCTCACGCGCAGCCCCGGCAGCCGCACCGACGCCTCGTGCAGTACAGCGGGGATGTCGGACTTGGCGTGGAAGGCCCGGGTCAGCAGCAGCGGCAGCGCCACGACGTCGGCCACCCCACCCGGGCCGGCCTCGGCCGCGAGCCGCTCCAGCACCCTCGGCACGGACGGGGCGTTGAAGTCCAGGAACCCGGTCTCCACGCGCAGTCCGGGCCGCAGCGACCGGACCCGGCGCACCAGGGCGTGGACGGTCGCGGCATGCCGCGGGTCACGGCTGCCGTGGGCGACGACGAGGAGTACGGGACCGGTCATCGCGGGACTCAGTTCTTGACGAGGAGACCGCGGCCCCGCAGAACCGCGCGCTCCAGTGGGCTGAAGATCAGCAGATCGATGGCGATGCCGACCGTCAGGATCAGCAGGATCGCCAGGAAGACTCCCGGCATGTCGGAGTTGTTGCGGCCGTTCTCCAGCAACTGGCCGAGCCCGAGGCCCAGGTCGGGCGACGAGGCGATGATCTCGGCCGCCATCAGGGACCGCCAGGAGAACGCCCAGCCCTGCTTGAGTCCGGCCACATAGCCGGGCAGCGCGGCGGGCATCACGATATGCCAGGTGCCGCGGAGGCCGGTGGCGCCCATCGTGCGGCCGGCGCGCAGGAACAGCGGCGGTACCTGGTCGACGCCGGAGACCAGGCCGTTGGCGATCGACGGCACCGCGCCGAGCAGGATCACCGCGTACATCATCTGGTTGTTGAGGCCCAGCCAGATCACCGCGGGAGGCACCCAGGCCACCGACGGCAGCGACTGGAGGCCCGACAGGATCGGTCCGATCGCGGCGCGCACGAACTTCACGCGGGCGACCAGCAGACCGAGCGGCGTCCCGATGGCGAGCGCCAGCAGAAAGCCGAGCAGACCGCGCGAGATGCTGGTCCACACGATCTCCAGCAGTGTGCCCCGCAGCCACAGGTCGGACACGCTGTCCCACACCGCGGACGGCGCGGGAAGGCTGCCCTCGTCGGTGACCTTCGCCCACACCAGCGTCTGCCAGACGGCCAGGACCAGCGCCACCGCCAGCAGCGGCGGCAGCACCTTCTTCAGCAGCGTCTCACGGAAGGGCGTCCGCTGGGCCTGCACCGTGTCCAGTGCGTCGAGTCCGGCCTCCAGCCCCGCGAGATCGTGTGACGGTTCGGCTCCGGAGCCCGGGGAGCCGGCGCCCCCCGAGGCCGGGGACGCCGAGCCCTTGGACACCGGGCCCTTGGTCGAGTCCGACTCGGCGCCGGGGGCCTCGGTCTCAGTGCTGGCCATGTCGGCGGATCTCCCCACGCAGTTCTTCGGTGATCTCGATGGACAGCTCCGCCACGGCGGCGTCCTCGATCCGGCGCGGCTGCTCGATGCCGACCGTCCACTCACGGGCGACACGGCCCGGACGGGACGACAGCAGCACCACCCGCTCGGCCAGCCGCACGGCCTCCCGGACGTTGTGCGTCACGAACAGCACGGACAGCCGGGTCTCCCGCCAGATACGGGTCAGCTCGTCGTGGAGCACATCACGGGTGATGGCGTCCAGCGCCGCGAACGGCTCGTCCATCAGCAGGAGCTGACTGTCCTGGGCCAGGGCGCGCGCCAGCGCCACCCGCTGCCGCATACCGCCCGACAGCTCGTGCACCCGCTTCCCGTACGCGCCCCCGAGCCGTACGAGGTCGAGCAGCCGTTCGGTCTCGGCGCGGCGCTCGGCCTTGGCGACCCCGCGCAGCCGCAGCGCGAGTTCGATGTTCTTCCCCGCGGTCAGCCACGGGAACAGCGCATGCTCCTGGAACATCAGCGCGGGCCGCCCGCCGGGGGTCTCGATGGACCCCGCGGTGGGCGCGTCCAGACCCGCGACCAGATTGAGCAGGGTGGACTTTCCGCAGCCCGACGCCCCCAGGAGGGTGACGAACTCGCCCGGTGCGACATCGAGGCTGATGTCGTCCAGTACGAGCTGCCGTCCCCCCGGCCCCGCGAAGGACTTCGAGACATGCCCGATACGCGCGGCGTAACCGGCCGTCGTACGGGCCTCGGCCTGGTCCTTCGTGAGTGTCGTGGTGCTGGCCATGGTCGTCACCTCCTGGGAACTGGGTCTGTGCGGTGGTTACTTGACGCCGAGACCGGCGTCGGAGACCTCGGGCTTGCCGTCGGTCCGAAGGACCTTGTTCAGCGCCGTCAGGTCGTAGATGCCGTTCAGGTCCGGCTGCTCCAGCAGACCGGCCTTCACCGCGTATCCGGCCTGGGTCTTGAGCGTCGAGGCCAGCGGGTCGTCCAGGAACTGGATCGAGGGCCACGCCCCGTCGATGATCTCGGCGGGCAGCTCCTTGCCGCTGAGCGCCTTCAGCTTGGCGTTGGCGGACGCCTTGGCCTTCTCCGGGTTGGCGTTGATCCACGCGTTGGTCTTCACCGAGCCGCGCACCACGGCCTCGACGACGTCCGGGTGCTCCTTGAGGAACTTCTGCGACACGATGATGTGGGTGATCACGAACTTCTTGTCCGGCCAGATCGTCGCCTCGTCGAGCAGCACCTTCGCGCCCTGGGAGACCAGCCGGGACGCGGTCGGCTCCGGCACCCAGGCGCCGTCGATGGAGCCGGACTTGTAGGCGTCCGGGGTGATCTTGTTGTCCGTGCGGACCACGGAGACATCGCCCTTGCCGCTCTGGGCGTCCGTCTTCCAGCCCTTCTCGGATATCCAGTTGAGGAAGGCGACGTCCTGGGTGTTGCCGAGCTGGGGCGTGGCGATCTTCTTGCCCTTGAGATCGTCCAGCGTCTTGATCTTCGCGGGGTTGACCACCAGTTTGACGCCGCCGGACGCGGAACCGGCCACGATCCGCAGGTTCTCGCCCTTGGACTTCGTGAAGCCGTTGATGGCGGGGGAGGGGCCGATGAAGCCGATGTCGATCGAGCCCGCGTTGAGCGCCTCGATCTCGGACGGGCCCGCGTTGAAGGTGGTCGACTTGATCTGGGTGCCGCCCAGTTCCTTCTGGAGGATGCCCTCCTGCTCACCGACGAGAGCGGTGGCGTGCGTCAGATTCGGGAAGTAGCCGAGCTTCACGGTGTCGGCCGAGAGCTTCTCGCCCTCGGCCGCCGCCGGGCCGGCCTTGTCGTCCTTCTCGGAGTCGGAGCCGTAACCGCAGGAGGCGAGTGCGCCGATCAGCAGCGGGAGTGCGGCGGCTGCGACGATGCCGCGGCGCAGGGTGGTACGGGTGGCAGGCACGGGGAGGGTTTCCTCTCACAGGCCCCGGCGGCACGCTCGCGGAGCGCGGCCGGGAAGTCGGCGGTTAACGGTCTTCGTCGGTGACGCGGGTGGTGCGTACGGGTCATCGCGCACATCGCGTGACACCCCCCGTGCCGGCGCCGAGGGTGCCGCTGCCCACCCGGCCGCCCTCTTTCGCGAAGGTCGCGAACACGTCGGTCATCAGAAGTCCCATCCGTCGTCGTCGGCGGCGGCGCTGTCGTCGGTCTCAACCGATGCCGCGGGGGTGGTGAACGAGTCGCCCGCCATGCCCGCCGCCAGCGTGGTGCCGTCGGCGGGGTCGATCAGCAGGAAGGAGCCGGTGCGCCGGGAGTCCGCGTACGCGTCCAGCGCCAGCGGTTCGGCCGTACGCACCTTGACGCGCCCGATGTCATTGGCGACCAACTGCCCCGGATCCGGGTGCTGGGAGAGGTCGTCGAGGGTGAGCCGCGACGGGATCTCCTTGACGATCGCCTTGACCGTACGGGTCGTGTGCTTCAGCAGCACCCTCTGGCCCACCGTCAGCGGCTGGTCGGCGACATGGCAGACGGTGGCCTCGACGTCCTGCGTGGTCGCCGGGGCGTCACCGCTCGGCACGATCAGATCGCCGCGCGAGACGTCGATGTCGTCCTCCAGCAGGAGGGTGACGGACTGCGGGGTCCACGCGATGTCGACCGCCTGGCCGAGCAGATCGATCCCGGAGATCTTCGAGGTACGGCCCGAGGGGAGTACGGTCACCCGCTCGCCGACCCGGAAGGTGCCGGCGGCGATCTGGCCCGCGTATCCCCGGTAGTCCGGGTGCTCGGCCGTCTGCGGACGGATCACGTACTGCACAGGGAGACGGGCGTGGCAGTCGGTCAGATCGTGGCTGACCGGCACGGTCTCCAGATGCTCCAGCACGGTCGGACCGCCGTACCAGTCCATGTTCGAGGACGGGTCGACCACATTGTCCCCGGCGAGGGCGGAGATCGGGATCGCGGTGACCTCGGGGACGCCCAGCTCCAGGGCGTACGTGGTGAACTCCTCGGCGATCGCCGCGAAGACCGGCTCGGCGTAGTCGACGAGGTCCATCTTGTTCACCGCGAGCACGACATGGGGCACCCGCAGCAGCGCGGCGACGGCGGCATGGCGGCGGGTCTGCTCGACCACACCGTTGCGGGCGTCGACCAGCACGACCGCGAGTTCGGCCGTGGACGCGCCGGTCACCATGTTGCGGGTGTACTGCACATGACCGGGGGTGTCGGCGAGGATGAACCGCCTGCGCGCCGTGGCGAAGTAGCGGTACGCGACATCGATGGTGATGCCCTGCTCGCGTTCGGCCCGCAGCCCGTCGGTGAGGAGCGCCAGATCCGGCGCGTCCTGGCCGCGGGAGCGGGAGGCGTGCTCGACGGCCTCCAGCTGGTCGGTCAGAATCGATTTGGAGTCGTGCAGCAGCCGCCCGACCAGGGTGGACTTGCCGTCGTCGACGGAGCCGGCGGTGGCGAAGCGCAGCAGGGTGGTCGCCGCCAGCTCGTCGAGTCGCTCGCTTGTCGTGGTCATCTCTAGAAGTACCCCTCGCGCTTGCGGTCTTCCATCGCGGCCTCGGACATCTTGTCGTCGGCGCGGGTGGCGCCCCGCTCGGTGAGCCGGGAGGCGGCGATCTCGGCGATCACCGTGTCGAGCGTGGTGGCGTCGGAGTCGACGGCCCCCGTGCAGGACATGTCGCCGACGGTGCGGTAGCGGATGAGCCGGGTCTCGACCCGCTCGCTCTCCTTGGGGCCGCCCCAGTCGCCCGCCGTCAGCCACATCCCGGAGCGCTGGAACACCTCGCGCTCATGGGCGAAGTAGATCCGCGGCAGTTCGATCTTCTCGCGGGCGATGTACTGCCACACGTCCAGCTCGGTCCAGTTGGAGAGCGGGAAGACCCGGACGTGCTCGCCGGGCGCGTGGCGGCCGTTGTACAGCTGCCAGAGCTCGGGGCGCTGACGGCGCGGATCCCACTGGGAGAACTCGTCCCGCAGTGAGAACACCCGCTCCTTGGCGCGCGCCTTCTCCTCGTCCCGCCGCCCGCCGCCGAAGACCGCGTCGAACCGCTCGGACTGGATCTTCTCGGTGAGCGGCACGGTCTGGAGCGGGTTGCGGGTCCCGTCGGGCCGCTCCCGGAGCTTTCCGGCGTCGATGTACTCCTGTACGGAGGCGACGTGGAGCCGCAGCCCGTGGTGCTCGACCGTGCGGTCGCGGTACTCGATGACCTCGGGGAAGTTGTGCCCGGTGTCCACGTGCAGCAGCGAGAAGGGGATCGCGGCGGGCGCGAACGCCTTCAGCGCCAGATGCAGCATGACGATGGAGTCCTTGCCGCCGGAGAAGAGGATCACCGGCCGTTCGAACTCCCCCGCCACCTCGCGGAAGATGTGCACCGCCTCGGATTCGAGCGCGTCGAGGTGGGAGAGGGCGTAGGGGCTGTCCGTGTCCTGAACGCCGGCGACGGTCGTCATGAGAGGCCCTTCTCGGTGAGCAGCGCGTGGAGCGCCGCCGCGGACTCGGATACGGTCTGGTGCTGCGACTCGATCCGCAGGTCCGGGGAGAGCGGCTCCTCGTACGGGTCGTCCACCCCGGTCAGTCCGCTGAGTTCACCGGCCGCCTGCTTGGCGTACAGCCCCTTCACATCGCGTACGGAGCACACCTCGACGGGCGTCGCGACATGCACCTCGACATACGGGGTGCCCTCGGCCGCGTGGCGCTTGCGGACGGCCTCGCGGCTGTCGGCGTACGGGGCGATGACCGGCACGAGCACGGTGACGCCGTGGGACGCCAGCAGCTCGGCGACGAAGCCGATCCGCTGCACGTTGGTGTGGCGGTCCTCACGGCTGAAGCCGAGGCCCGCGGAGAGGAACTCGCGGATCTCGTCCCCGTCGAGGACCTCCGTACGGCGGCCGTCGGCGTGCAGCCGCTCCGCCAGCGCGTGGGCGATGGTGGTCTTGCCCGCGCTCGGCAGTCCGGTGAGCCAGATGGTGGCCCCAGTCACGTCCTTGTCTCCCAGCTCTCCCGCGATCGTCATCAGCCGTGCAGCCCGCATTCCGTCTTGCCGCGCCCGGCCCAGCGGCCGGCGCGCGCGTCCTCGCCCTCGAGCACCCGGCGGGTGCAGGGCGCGCAGCCGACGGAGGCGTAGCCGTCCATCAGCAGGGGGTTGGTGAGGACGCCGTGCTCGGCGACATACGCTTCCACGTCGTCCTGCGTCCAGCGCGCGATTGGCGAGACCTTGACCTTGCGCCGCTTCTCGTCCCAGCCGACGATCGGGGTGTTCGCCCTGGTGGGGGACTCGTCGCGGCGCAGGCCCGTCGCCCAGGCGTCGTACGCGGTCAGGCCCTCCTCCAGCGGGGCGACCTTGCGCAGGGCGCAGCAGAGATCAGGGTTCCGGTCGTGCAGCTTCGGGCCGTACTCGGCGTCCTGCTCGGCGACGGTCTGCCGCGGGGTGAGCGTGATGACGTTGACGTCCATCACCGCCTCGACGGCGTCCCTGGTCCCGATGGTCTCGGGGAAGTGGTAGCCGGTGTCGAGGAAGACGACGTCCACGCCGGGGAAGGCGCGGGAGGCGAGGTGGGCGACGACCGCGTCCTCCATGGAGGAGGTGACGCAGAAACGCGGGCCGAAGGTCTCGGCGGCCCAGGCGAGGACGTCGAGCGCGGGCGCGTCTTCGAGTTCGCGCCCAGCGCGCTCGGCGAGAGCCTTGAGGTCCGCGAGAGCTTTGAGGTCGGTGGTCCGAGTGGCCGTCATATCCCGCTCCCTTCCTTGTCGTTCCGTTGAAGCCCACGGGTCAGCAGCCCGAGGAACTTCAGCTGGAAGGCCCGATTACAGGCCGCGCATTCCCAGGCGCCATGGCCCTGCTCGTTGGGACGCAGGTCCTCGTCGCCGCAGTAGGGGCAGTAGAAGGGGGCCGCGCGCTCGCTCATGACCTCGCGCCCTTCGTCGCGTCGGCCGCGTCGGCCGCGTCGGCCGCCTCGGCCGGGAGTGCGCCGCTCATGAGAGGGCCTCTTCGGAAGCGCGCGCCGCCCAGGAGGCGAAGCGCTCGTCCTCCTCGCGCTCCGTCTGGAAGCGGCGCAGGACGCGCTCGACGTAGTCGGGCAGTTCGGCGGAGGTGACCTTCAGGCCACGCACCTTGCGGCCGAAGCCGGGCTCCAGACCGAGCGCGCCGCCGAGGTGGACCTGGAAGCCCTCGACCTGGTTGCCGTCGCCGTCCAGCACCAGCTGCCCCTTGAGACCGATGTCCGCGACCTGGATCCGGGCGCAGGCGTTCGGGCAGCCGTTGAGGTTGATGGTGATCGGCTGGTCGAACTCCGGGATGCGGCGCTCCAGTTCGTCGATGAGCGAGGCCCCGCGCGCCTTCGTCTCGACGATCGCCAGCTTGCAGAACTCGATGCCGGTGCAGGCCATCGTGCCCCGCCGGAACGGGGACGGGGTCACCCGCAGATCCAGCGCCTCAAGACCGGCGACCAGGGACTCGACCTGCGACTCCTCGATGTCGAGCACGATCATCTTCTGCTCGACCGTGGTCCGCAGCCGGTTGGAGCCGTGCGCCGAAGCCAGTTCGGCGATCTTGGTGAGGATGGTGCCGTCCACGCGTCCGACGCGCGGCGCGAACCCGACGTAGTAGCGGCCGTCCCGCTGCCGGTGCACGCCCACATGGTCGCGCCACTGCTGTTCGGGAACGGCGGGCGCGGGCCCGTCGATCAGCTTCCGCAGCAGATACTCGTCCTCCAGGACCTGGCGGAACTTCTCCGCGCCCCAGTCGGCGACCAGGAACTTCAGCCGGGCGCGGGTGCGGAGGCGGCGGTAGCCGTAGTCGCGGAAGATCGAGATGACGCCCTCGTACACCTCCGGCACCTCGTCCAGCGGAACCCAGGCCCCCAGCCGCACCCCGAGCTTGGGGTTGGTGGAGAGCCCGCCGCCGACCCAGAGGTCGAAACCGGGTCCGTACTGCGGGTGGACCACGCCGACGAACGAGATGTCGTTGATCTCGTGCGCCACGTCCAGCAGCGGGGAGCCGGAGATCGCGGACTTGAACTTGCGGGGGAGGTTCGAGAACGCCTTGCTGCCGATGACGCGGCGCTGGATCTCCTCGATCGCGGGTGTGCCGTCGATGATCTCGTCCTCGGCGATGCCCGCGACGGGCGAGCCGAGGATGACGCGCGGGGTGTCGCCGCACGCCTCCGTCGTGGACAGTCCGACGCCTTCGAGCCGCCGCCAGATCTCCGGGACGTCCTCGATGCGGATCCAGTGGTACTGGACGTTCTGCCGGTCGGTGATGTCGGCGGTGCCGCGGGCGAACTCCTGGGAGATCTCGCCGATCACACGGAGCTGCTCGGTGGTCAGCCGCCCGCCGTCGATGCGGACCCGGAGCATGAAGTACTCGTCGTCCAGCTCCTCCGGCTCCAGGATCGCGGTCTTGCCGCCGTCGATTCCGGGCTTGCGCTGGGTGTAGAGGCCCCACCAGCGCATCCGGCCGCGGAGATCGGCCCCGTCGATGGAGTCGAAGCCGCGCTTGGAATAGATCGTCTCAATGCGTGTCCGTACATTGAGACCGTCGTCGTCCTTCTTGGTCTGCTCATTGGCGTTGAGCGGCGTCATGTGGCCAGCGGCCCACTGACCCTCGCCGCGGTGGCGTCCGGCCTTGCGGCGGGTCGCGGCGGGGGTGGGCTTTTGCGGGGTGGCGTCCATGGCGGTGTGTCCTTCGGGACTGCGGGAGGGCGGCTCTGAGCTGCACACTCGCGGTTCGGGGCGCGACGGTGCGCAGGGTGCGGTGTGCTACGGGATCGGTGACAGGGTGATACTGCGGGAGCGCGGAGGGTGCTGGAGTGCGGGGTGCGCTCGGATGCGGGAGATGCTCGGGCTGTGCGGCGGTGCTGAGCTGTCAGCAGGCGGGACAGATGGCGCTGGACATGCGGCCGTGGTCGACGTGCCGCCGACTCACCAAGGCAATTCCAGCTCGAGACATGACGGAAGCGTGGCACGGAGATCGGACGGCAGTCCACCACGATCCGTATTCTGGACAACAATGTCTCGAATAGTGAGAAGCAGGTGGAGTGGGGGGCCGGTCGGGCGGTCCGATCGGGGGTGGTCGGTGAGCCGGTCGGTCGTGGGGCGGTGAGCCGTTCGGCCGTGGACCGGGCGGTGGCCGGTCCACGGCCGACCCGTGGCCGGCCGATGGCGGGCCGGTGGCCGGTCGGCGGTCGGGCGGTCAGCCGTGGGCGCCGGGCCAGGGGCCGGGAGTGACGGTCTCCGGCTCCTCCTCCACCGTGGTGTCGAAGAGCGTGAACCCGCGCCGCAGATAGTTCTCCATGGCGTACGGCCCGTCCTTGGAGCAGGTGTGCAGCCAGACGCGCTTCGTGGGCTTCAGGCCCGGCCAGCGGTCCGCCAGGTCCCAGGCCCTGCTCACGGCGGACGAGAGCAGCTGCCCGCCGATCCCGCGCCCCCGGAACGCCGCGATCAGCCCGAAGTACACGATCTCGACCGAGCCCTCGTCCTGGGCCTCGATCTCCGCGTATCCGGCGGGCGTCCCCTTCACATACGCCACCCAGGTCTCGGCGCCCGGCCTGCCGAGCACCTCCTCCCACTCCGGGTACGTCATCCCGAGCCGGTCGGTCCACAGGACGTCCCCGCCGACGGCCGTGTACAGAAACCGGCTGAACTCGGGGGAGGGGATCTCCGCGCGCACGATCCTCACGTCGTCGCCGACGGGAGCGGAGGGCCGCAGCTCGGCGGGGGAGGTCTGCTCAAGGGACCACGTGGTGACACTGATGCTCATGCGGCCAGGGAATCACGCGCCCGCCCCCGGACAAAACCCCCTCCGCTCAGGGCCCGGCCCCGTGCGCCGCCCCGGCTCTGCGGGGCTCCGTCCCGGAGTGCGTGCCCTCGACCTCGGCGGCGGGGCAGCCGGTGCAGTCGACACGCGTGCCTCGGGTGCGGGCGCGTCGGATGCGGAGTCGCACCGGAGCCTCGGCCCGAGCCGCCTCCCGCCGACCGGTACGGGACCACGCGCCTCCGATCGGCGGCGGGGCCGGGTCTGCCGTGGAACCTGGCCGGTCAAGTTCGGCCTGTCCGGTGCTTCAGGGCCGGCCGGTCGAATTCGGCCCGTTCGGCGTTCGAGGACCGGGGGTTCGGTGGCGGAGGCCCTGGCGGGTGGCTGCCGCTTCGGGGGCGGTGCGTGGTGGGGCTGTCGTGGCCCCGTGCGGTCAAGTTCAGCCCGTCCGGCGTTTGAGGACCGGGGGTCCGGGGGCGGAGCCCCCGGCAGGTGCCCGCGCCCACGGCGGACGGGGCGCCGGCGGGATCACGGCTCGGGCCGCCCGCAGGGCCCCGCGGGACCGTACGAGGACTCAACCCCCGAACCCTTCCGGAGGAACCCCGCGTACCTCCACTTCCACCCCCTCCGCGAAGCGGTACGGCCGGCTCGCCAGCACATGCGCCAGATGGCGGCGCAGGCGGGATATCTCGGCGCGGACCGTCACCGTGCGCGTCGGGTCGCCGAAGAGTTCCTGCGCCAGCTGCGCCGCGCTGCGGCCCTCCCGGTGCACCGCCAGCGCGTACAGCAGCTCGGCGTGCCGGGGGCTCAGCTCCTGGACCCAGTGGCCCGCCTCGCCGGAGACCGTCGCCGACGCCCGCCGCGGCCGGCTGAGGTCCAGCACGACCCGCGCCGCCGGGCCGGGCGCGCCCGGTTCGGTGACCCGGATCAGCCAGCCGCCCGGCACCGGCTCCACCGCGCACATGCCGAGCGACGGCAGCCAGTACCGCCCGCCCGTCAGCGACTTGGGCAGCTGCAGTCGTCCCGGTGGCGGCATCCCGATGACCGCCGCCGGCCATCCGTTCGCGTCGACGGCCAGTGCCCGCCCCCTCATTCGGCCCAGCAGCGGCGACGCCGCCCCGCGCAGCCGGTCCAGCGCGGCGAAGTGCTGGTTGCGCAGCTCCGCCTCCGCGAGCCGGGTGACCGCGGTGACCAGGGGGAGCGTCGTCGGATGAACCGTGGCGAGCGGGCCGCTGAGATTGACCACCCCGAGCAGCCGGCCGTCCCGCGGATCCGTGAGGGGAGCGCCGGCGCACGTCCACGAGTGGTGCGCCGAGACGAAGTGCTCGGCGGAGTGCACCTGGACGGGCCGGCGGACCGCCAGCGTCGTGCCGATCGCGTTCGTCCCGGCCACCTCCTCGCGCCAGTCCGATCCCAGCACCACCCCCTGTGCGTCCCCCTTGCGCAGTACGGACGCCGTCCCCTCCCGCCACAGGACACGCCCCTCCGGATCCGTGACGATCATGATGTGCTGCGCGGCGTCCGCGATGGACACCAGTCCGTCCCGCAGGAGGGGCATCACCTCGCGCAGCGGGGTCGAACCCCGGCGCCGCTCGATCTCCTCCCGCGGCAGGAATCCGCCCTGCCGCCCCCGGTCGGGATCGAGCCCGCTGCGGAGCAGCCGCTGCCAGGACTCCCCGATGTCCGCCCGCGGTCCGACAGGCGAAAGACGCCCGCTGAGGGTGGCTTGCCGCACTCCTCTCAGAATTCTGCCGGCCTCTGCCGAGTCCATCGCGGCGAGTCGGGCCAGGTCGATCGGAGTGGTGGGCACGCGGAGGTCCTCCTGGACGGCGATACGGCGCAATGGCTGCAACCCTCTGCAACCCTCGCGAATGGGCGTGCGTGTGTACGAAGGTGTACAGCGCGAGGGGTGGTGCCGTGTCGGCGCAGCACCACCCCGACCATGATCATCTCTGTTGTGGGGTCATCGCAATACACGTGTAACGAAGCTCGCCGAAGAGGCCGGCCCAGCCGGTCAACGGCCGCTCACACCACGGCTCTTGCCCTTTCCACCACCGCCCCCAGCGCCAGCGTGCGCGGCAGCGTGCCGAAGGCCGCACCCCACTCCCCGCCCAGCCGCGAGGCACAGAACGCGTCGGCCACCTCCGGCGGCGCCCAACGCACGAGCAAAGATCCCTGCAACACCAGTGCCATCCGCTCCACCAGCCGTCGCGCCCCCGCCTCGACGCCTTCCAGATCGGCGAGTTCGGTCAGCAGGTCCTTGATGGCCCCGTCCAGCCGGTGGTCCGCGCCCCGAGCCCGGCCCACCTCCCGCAGAAACGCGTCCAGCGCCCCCGGCTCCCGCTGGAGCGCCCGCAGCACGTCGAGCGCCTGCACATTGCCCGAGCCCTCCCAGATCGAGTTGAGCGGCGCCTCCCGCAGCAGCCGGGGCATCCCCGACTCCTCCACATAGCCGTTCCCGCCCAGGCATTCGAGCGCCTCGGCCACCATCGGCGTACACCGTTTGGTCACCCAGTACTTGGCGGCGGGCACCGCGAGCCGCAGCAGCGCCCGCTCCTCCTCCGTATCGGCGTCGTACGCGGCCGCCAGCCGTAGCCCGAGGACCGTCGCGGCCTCCGACTCCAGTGCCAGATCGGCCAGTACGTTCCGCATCAGCGGCTTGTCGATCAGCGGCCCGCCGAACGCGGAGCGGTACGCGCAGTGGTGGACCGCCTGCGCCACCGCCTGCCGCATCTGCGCGGCCGATCCGATCACACAGTCCAGCCGGGTCGCAGCGACCATCTCGATGATGGTCCGCACCCCCCGCCCCTCCTCGCCGACCCGGCGCGCCCAGGTCCCGTCGAACTCGACCTCGGCCGACGCGTTCGACCTGTTGCCCAGCTTGTCCTTGAGCCGCTGGAGACGGAACACGTTCCGGGACCCGTCCTCCAGCACACGCGGCACCAGGAAGCAGGTCAGTCCGCCGCCCTGCCCCTCTCCGGACCGGGTGGCGTCCCCGGCGGCCTGCGCCAGCACCAGGAAGCCGTCGGACATCGGCGCGGAGCAGAACCACTTGTGCCCGGTGAGGACGTACTCACCGTCCTCGCCGCTGATGGGTGTCGCCCTTGTCGTATTCGCCCGGATGTCGCTGCCGCCCTGCTTCTCCGTCATGCCCATTCCGAAGAGCGCCCCCGGCTTCAGCGGGGCCGGCAGCAGGTCACGCTCGTAGACCGAGGAGGTCAGCCGGGGCTCCCACTCGGCCGCCAGCGCCGGATCCGTCCGCAGGGCGGGCACGGCGGCGTGCGTCATCGACAGCGGACAGCCGTGTCCGGCCTCCGCCTGCGTCCACACCAGGAACCCGGCCGCGCGCCGCACATGCCCGGCCGGCCGGTCCCAGGCGTTCGTCAGGCCCGCGGTGACCGCGTGCCCGAGCAGCCGGTGCCAGGCCGGATGGAACTCGACCTCGTCGATCCGGTTCCCGTATCGATCGTGTGTGCGAAGCTTCGGGGGGTTCTCGTTGGCGAGCCTCCCCCATTCCTGTGCCTGGGCCGAACCGGCGGTCCGTCCCAGCCGTGTCAGCTCCTCCTGTACGCCGTCGAGGAGCGCGGCCGGGACATGCCGTTCCACCGCCTCCGTAAGGGCCCGGTCCGAGGTGTAGACGTCATACCCCACCAGGGGCGGAGCCTGGTTGGTCACTTTGTGGGTGCTGGCTGCCATGCCGATACGGTAAGGAGGTGCAGGCAGCAAACGAAACACCCGAGCCGCCACCGGGCCGGCTCCACCGGGCCAGGGTCCTTTACCGCAACGTCTCCAAGCGGAGGATGACCTGGCTGCTGCTGAAGGACACCGTCAATTCGTGCATCGAGTACCGCATTCTCGGCCTCGCCGCCGAGGCGGCGTTCTTCACCCTGCTGTCGCTGCCGCCGCTGATGCTCGGCCTCATCGGCCTCCTCGGCTACATCGACGACTGGACCAACACCACCACGGTCGCCTCGATCGAGACGAACATCCTCAACGCCGTCGGCACCGTGCTGTCCGACCGGGGCGTCAACGACATCGCCAGACCCCTCCTCGCGGACGTCACCCACGGCGGACGGCCCGATCTGATCTCCATCGGCTTCGCGATCGCCCTCTGGTCGGGGTCGCGGGCGGTCAACGTCTTCATCGACACGATCACCGTCATGTACGGCCTCGACGGCCAGCGCGGCATCGTCGCGACCCGGCTGCTGGCGTTCCTCCTCTATCTGGTCGCGCTGCTGATCGGCGCGGTCGTCCTGCCGCTGGCGGTGGTCGGACCCGACCGGGTGGTGGCGCTGGTCCCCTGGGGCACGGAAGTCGTCACCATCCTGTACTGGCCGCTCGTCATCCTGCTCTCCATCGCCTTCCTGACCACGCTCTACCACGTGTCGGTCCCCGTACGCTCCCCGTGGGTCGAGGACGTCCCCGGCGCGCTGGTGGCCTTCGTCATGTGGGTCCTCGGCAGTTTCCTGCTCCGGATCTACCTCACCAGCACGGTCGAGGGCCCCACGATCTACGGCTCCCTCGCCGCGCCCATCGCGGTCCTGCTGTGGATCGGCATCTCCGCGTTCGCCGTGCTCGTCGGCGCGGCGGTGAACGCGGCGATCGACCGCGTCTGGCCGTCCGTCGCCACCTCGGCGGCCCGCGCCGCCAATGAACGCCTCCGCGCCGAGCAGGCGGCGGAGATCCTCGCGCGGGCGAGGGCCGCCCACCTCTACTGCTACGAGGACCCTGATGACGACGACGCCGACGACGAATCCGACGGGGGCGAGCCCGGCGCCATGCCCTCCGAGTTCCCCGAGCGCTGGTCGCGCTTCCTTCCCCCGGACGATGTGAAGTCCCGCTTGCACGGGCACCGCGACAACCACAGATCGGCGGGCGGCGGCAGCGCGAACGCGTCCCACAGGCCACGCTCGAAGGACGACTGAGGGGCCCAGGGCCCGTGCCGGGACGGCCGGGTCGCCGAGGCTGCCGACCGGCCGCCCGGTCCTCGGGGCCGTGAGGCCGCCGACGGGCCCTGCGGCCACCGGCCCCCGAGGCCGTCGGCCGACCTCACCGCCCGCCCGCCGTCAGCCTCATGTACACGGCGGTTAGCCTCACCTATATGTACGAGGAACGGGCCTCCCTGCTCGCAGGGGCCGTCGTCTGGACCCGGACGCCCACGGGGGCGGGGGACGCGCGTCCCGTCCTGCCCGACGGCTGCATGGATCTGATGTGGATGGCGGGTCGGCTCGTCGTCGCGGGCCCGGACACCTGCGCCTACCGTCCCGGCGCGTCCGGCCCGACCTCCGTCGTCGGGGTGCGGTTCGCGCCCGGCTCCGCGCCCGCCGTCCTCGGCGTACCGGCGTACGAACTGCGCGACCGACGGGTCGATCTCGCGGACCTGTGGGGCGCGGGCGAGGCGCGGAGGCTCGTCGGCCTGATCGACGAGTCCCCCGATCCCGCCGCCGCGCTGGAGTCGGTCGCGCTGCGCCGGGCGAAGGACGTGCGGCCGGATCCGCAGCTGGGCGAGGTGGTACGCCGACTGGAGGCGGGCGGCACCGTGGGCGCGGCGGCGGACGCGGTGGGGCTCGGGCCGCGGCAGCTTCACCGCCGCTCGCTGGACGCGTTCGGATACGGGCCGAAGACGCTCGCGCGGGTGCTGCGGCTCCAGCGGGCCCTGGCGCTGGTCTGGGCCGGGGCGCCTTACGCGGACGCCGCCCTCACGGCGGGCTGCGCCGACCAGGCCCATCTGGCGAGGGAGATGCGCGATCTGGCCGGTATGACCCTGAGCGACTACCGCGCGTCGGCGAAGAGGGAGACCCCGCTGCCGTCGGGGTCCAGGACGACCGCGTAACGCTGCCCCCACACCGCGTCCCAGGGCTTGAGGTGGCCTCGGTACCCGGCCGCGACGAGTTCCGCGTAGACCGCGTCGACCTCGGCGGGGGAGTCGCAGAGGAAGGCGAGCCCGAGCCGGTCGCCGCCCTTTGGCCTCGTCCAGCCGGGGTCGAAGGAGCGGACCACGTCCTCGGTGTCCCAGAGCAGGCGCGCTCCGCCGGGCAGCGCCGTCTCGACATGCGGGGCGCTGCCGGCGTCGGCCGGGATGTCCAGGCCGAGGCGGCGGTAGAAGGCGAGAGAGGCCGCCATGTCGGCGGTGACGATGCTGATCGCGTCGAGTCGTGGAGTCATGGCCTCAACGTAGACCGGGGCCGTCCCGACGGTCTTGAACGAATCGGACTTCGAACGTCCGGCGAACCCCGCCGGGCCACCGGGCCCGGCGGGTACCGTGGATGACGACGCGTCAGCCCGTGGCCGCCGTCGAGGTCAGCCGGTGGCCGCCGCGGCGGGCGACGGCGGCCCGGCGGACCGGGCCACCCCCGTCGGAGCGAGCAGCCGCTCGGCCAGATGCCCGAAGACCAGCCCGAAGACCGTCCACAACGTCACCTGGATGGCCAGCGTCGCGAGCCGGAACTCCCAGACCACCGAGGCGGGGAACCCCTTGGGGACTTCGTCGAACGACGGCAGGAAGGCGAAGGCCACGCCGACCGCCACGACGAAGCCCGCCCCGGCCGCGACCGTCGCGTTCCAGTTGCCGAGCCTCGGCGCCAGCCGCTTCCCGGCGATCACCGCGGCCACGGCCAGCAGCACCGTCAGCACGATCATCAGGAAGTACAGCGCCGTCCGCTTCCCGATGGTGTCGGGGTCGCCGACGGCCGGAGGGTTCGGCGGGTACTTCAGATACGGCACGACGTACACGGTCAGCAGCGCCCCGAGGGCGACCAGCGCCGCCGTGGCACGCGGGCCGAACCGGCCGATACGGCCGAGCGCGACGCAGTACGCGAGCGCCGCGATCCCGCCGATCGCGACACCGAAGATCAGGACACCGGTGGCGAGACCGGCCGTCGACTGCATGGCCCGGCTGACGAGTTCCTCGCCCGCCTCGCCGCCGTGCGCATGGCTGCCCGCCTCCTCGAAGGCGATGGCCGCGTCCACCGGACCCTCGCCGAGGAAGTACGCGACAGCCAGCGCGAACACACCGGCGACCAGGCCGGCGAGCATGCCCCGGACGAGCAGGGCTCTAACGGATATGGAGTTCATGGAGATCGCTTCCCCTGTGCTTGGGCCGGTGTGCTGGGGCCGGGTGGTGATCAGTGGCAGGGGAAGCCGAGGAGATGACGCCCGTCGTGGACCCATTCGTGAACCGTCTCACCGGAGACGAGGGCGACCGCGCCCTGCTCCGCGCCGACGAAGTAGAGGAGGACCAGCATCAGGATGCCGAAGAAGGCGGCCCAGGGGGCGATCGCCTTCAGTGAGATAGGGGTGAGCGCCGGTGCGGCGGCGGTGGTGGCGGGCACGGCCGACTGAGCCATGGCAGAACCTCCTGAGGGAACAACGCGTCCCGATCGTGGTGCCGAAGACGAAGGTGCCGGGTCTGACTTCCCGTGGAGGTACGGGTACACAGTGGCGCGACCGTGCCGGATTCTCACCGGACTTCCGTCACACCGTCGTCATGTCCACGCGACCGTACCGCGTGCGCGTGCGGCCCGCTATGGCGCGTACACACCCCGTACGCACCGCGACGTGCCGGTATGCGGGGAAGGAGCGGTGTGAACTCCTCGGATGTGATTGGGTCTTGGGGCGTTTCCACGGGAGGGAGTCGACGATGACGGTACGGGTGATGTTGATCTCACCCGCGACGACGGCCGCGCTGCGGGAGGCCCGCTTCGAGGGCGAGGTCTCCCTCGACGACCCCGGCCGCGCCGCCGCGCGGGCCGCGGCGGGCACCCTGCCGCGCGGAGGCCGGCCGCTGACCGGCCCCTCGCTGCGCTGCCGTGAGACGGCCGCCGCCCTGGGGCTGGCGGAGGCCGAGCCCGTGGCCGCGCTCGCGGACTGGGACGTGGGCCGCTGGCGGGGACGCCGGCTCGCCGAGGTCACCGGGGCCGAGCCGGACGCGGTGACCGCCTGGCTCTCCGACCCGTCGGCCGCGCCCCACGGCGGGGAATCGCTCATCGGCCTGTCCGCGCGCGTGGCCGACTGGCTGGAATCGCTCCAGGCGGGCCGGGTCCTGGCCGTCGTGGAACCAGCGGTGATCCGAGCGGCCCTGCTCCACGCCCTCGCCCTGCCCCCGGAGACGTTCTGGCGGCTGGACGTTCCCCCGCTGGCGCTCACGGAACTCACCGGACGCTCCCAGCGCTGGAACCTGCGCTGCGGAAGTCCGCTGGCCGGGGAGGAGCGGGAGTGAGCCCCGCCGCCGCGCGGGCGCGGCCTCGACCGCCGCCCCCACTTCGCCGCGAGAGCGGCAGCGTCTACCGTGGAACGCGCCCGGCGACCGCGCGGATCGCGTTCAGTGATACGCGTCACGCCGTGCCGACCGATGGCCGCCGTACCGCGTAAGGCCAGCTGGAACCTGACCTTGCGAGGAATCGATGCCGAACCGGACAGAGAGCGGTCTCCGCCGACCGGTCGGTATCACGATCCCCCGCCCCCGTCTTCTCCGACCGGCAGGCAGATCCTTGGAGCCGCACTCGGCCGTCGGACGGGTCATGGGAATCGTCCTCGCCGTGTACGGCGTGAGCACGGTCCTCCACCTCTGGGTACTCTCCGCGATGATCCCGCCGGGCGGCCCCGGCGTAGGAGAACGGTTGCTCGCCTGGGACGGCGATCTGTTCGCGTCCATAGTCACGGACGGCTACCCCGAGGGCTTCAGCCGGGAGCCGGACGGCGAACTCCGCGGGAACAACCTCGCCTTCTTCCCCCTCTACCCCCTGCTCACCAGGGGCCTGCACCAACTGACGGGCCTCGACGCCGGTACGGCCGCCATCGTCATCGCCCACCTCTCGCTGCTGGCCGCGCTCCTCGCCCTCCACCTGCTCCTCACCCGGCTCTACGACTTCCGCACCGCGACCATCGCGATCGTTCTTCTCGCCGGGGCGCAGCCCATGGCCCTCACCTTCCTCATGGGATACAGCGAGTCGCTCTTCCTCGCCCTCGCGGCGGGCGCGCTGCTCGCCGCGCACCGGGGGGCCTGGCTCACCGCCGGTTCGGCGGCCTTCCTCGCCGGGCTCACCCGGCCCGCCGCGTTCGCCCTCGCGGTGGCCCTCGCGCTCGCCGCGGCGCTTGCGATGCGGAGCGAGCGCCGCCTCTCCGCCCGCCCGATCCTCGCGGTCGCCCTCGCCTGCGCCGGGACCCCCGCCTATCTGCTGTGGGTCGCGAACCGCGCCGGGCAGCTCAACGCGTGGTTCCTCATCCAGGAGGCGGGCTGGGGCACCCACTGGGACAACGGCGCGTCGTTTCTCGTCTTCCTGCGGG
This sequence comes from Streptomyces sp. NPDC004838, assembly GCF_053600955.1. NCBI lineage: Bacteria > Bacillati > Actinomycetota > Actinomycetes > Kitasatosporales > Streptomycetaceae > Streptomyces > Streptomyces sp. NPDC004838. The sequence goes on from NZ_JBSGAW010000014.1 coordinate 125,638, forward strand.
AGACGCTGGCGCGCGGCGACGGCTGGGTGCCGGTGAGCACGGCGGTGCTGCTCGTCGGCGCGATCTGCGCGACCGTCGTCGCCTGGCGACGCGACGCGTGGCCCCCGTTGCTCGTCTACGGAACCGTCATGCTGATCCTGACCCTCGCGCAGAGCAACTACTACCACTCCAAACTGCGGCTCCTGGTGCCGGCGGTGGTGTTCCTGCTGCCGTTCGCCTCCGCCCTCAGCCGGGCCCGAACGCGCACGCTCGTGGCCGTGCTGCTCGCGGCGACGCTCTTCGGCTGCTGGTACGGCGCGCATATGCTGACGAGTTGGCGGTACGCGATCTAGCGCCGTGACGGGGCGCGCCGTACCGCGCGCGCCGTGACGGGGCGTGCCGTACCGCGCCGGTGATGCCCCGGCCGCCGTACGCGGGGATCGCACCCGTACGCGACGCGCCCGTACGCAGCGAAGAGGGCGTCCGCCGGGGCGGACGCCCTCTTACCGTCGCGGCCCGGCCCGTCGCGGCGGACCTCCGCGGTAACAGCATCAGCGGACCCCGCGGACCGGCAGGATCGACAGGGCCGCGAGGGCGAGGACCACCATCGAGGACATGAACAGGGCGGGGTATCCGCCCAAGTGCGTCACCACCAGGGAGGCGAAGTAGGGGGAAGCGGCCAGCGCGACGTAGCCGGAGAGGAGGAAGAGGCCCATGTCCTTGCCGGTGTCCTCCGCGCGGGGGAGCACCACGGTCATCAGCACGCCGTCGGAGGCGAAGTACGAGCCGAAGCCGAAGCCCAGCATCATGACGAAGACGACCATCGCCGGCCAGGTGGGCCAGATGAGCGGTACCGCAAGCCCCACGCACATCACCACCGTCGAGCCGATCACATAGGGCTTGCGTCGGCCGGTGCGGTCCGTGAGCCATCCCGTCAGGGGCCCGGCCAGCAGTGTGGGAGCGGCGATGAGGAGGGCGAGGATCGCGACCGCCCCGGCGACGTCGCCCTGGTACCCGATGTAGTCCTCCACGAGATAGAAGAGGAAGTACAGGGGGCCGCCGTACCCGAGGTGGAACAGGGCCCGCGCGACGAATACCCAAGCGAAGTCCGGATGCCGGCGCGGACTGACCCAGTGCAGGTCTCGGAGGTCGCGCAGGGTGAGGGGGACACGCTCCACGTCCAGCGTGGACTTTTCCCGCGCGACGAACACGAACAGCAGCGAGGCAGCGGCGGCGACGGCGCCGAACAGCAGATAGCCGGTGAGCACGGAGAGGGTGAACTGGCTGGCGAGTGCGATGCCGATGGTGTTGCCCGTCAGCCAGGCGACACCCTGGTAGGCGGAGGCCCTGCCCCGCTTCCCGAGCGGGATACGGTCCGCGATGTAGGGGGTGAGTACGGCCTGGAGCACCCCGAGCACGACATTGGTCGCGCTCCAGACGATGAGCAGCATCGGCACCGAGTTGGCCGCTCCGGATCCCGCCATGCCGAGCAGACCGATCAGCGCCGTCGCGACGATCCAGGGGGCCCGCTTGCCGAACCGTGAGCGGGTTCGGTCGGAGAGCGCCCCGCCGATCGGCGAGACGAGGGCGCCGGCCAGCGCGGAGACGGCGCTGATCAGGCCGAAGACCTGAACTTTGTCGTCCGGTGCCAGCTCGGCGACCTGGACGGCGATCAGCACCCCGCCCGGGGCGCCGAAGCACGCGGAGAGGGTGAACATGGCCAGTGCGTAACTCGGCAGGGCTCCGCGGCCCGGTCTGGGCGGGGCGAGTTGTTCTGTGGTCAGCGTCATGGTGGTGTACGGCTCTCTCTGGGGACGCGGCTGATCCGCGGCGGTCAAGGGGTGAGGAGGCGCTGGGTGTCCTTGACGATCCGGCCGTCCTTGACGACCAGCACCACGCGTGCGGGGTCCTCGAAGAGGCCGGGATCGGTCAGGGGATCGCCGTCGACGGCGATGAGGTCTGCCGTCATGCCCGGCTGGACGGTGCCCAGATGGCTGTCCAGACCGAGGATGCGGGCATTGACGGAGGTGGCGGAGGTGATGGCCGCCATGGGCCCGATGAGTTCCGCTTTGAGGGCCAGTTCCCGGCCGTGGCGCCAGGAGCCGCCGCCGAACAGGTCGGATCCGGAGCCGATCGGCACCCCGGCCGCCGCCGCCGTGCGCAGGGCGCGGCCCATCGCGGCCTCCAAGCCGTCGGCGCGGGTGACGGTGTCCTGGTCCAGGCCGATGTCGTCGGCGGTCTCGCCGATGCGCCGGGCCGCGGTCAGCGTCGGTACCAGCGCGGCGCCGTGGCGGGCCATCAGGGCTACGGTCTCCTCGTCGAGGTGGCTCCCGTGCTCCACACAGCGCGCCCCCGCCAGCACCGCCACGCGGACGCCCTCGCTGTTGTGGGCGTGCACGGTGACGTACGTGCCGCGGGCGTCCGCCTCCCGTACGGCGGCCCGGATCTCGTCGTCGGTGAACTGGGTGTCGGTCAGGGCGTCCGAATGGGAGACGACGCCTCCGGTGACGCACATCTTGAGGAAGTCCGCGCCCCTGCGGAACGCCGTTCTTGCCGCCCGCCTGACCTCGTCGGGGCCGTCGCAGATCAGGCTGAGCTGTCCGAGGCCCGGTACGGCCCAGTCGCCACCGCCGCCGAACGTCGAGCCGAAGTGGCCGTGGCCGCCGGTCTGGGCCAGGATCGGCCCGGCCACCAGCACGCGCGGCCCCGGCACCAGGCCGGACGCGATGGCGCGCACCAGGCCCCCGTCGACGCCACCGCAGTCGCGCAGGGTGGTGAATCCCGAGTGGAGCGCCCTTTCGGCGGCGTGGAACGTACCGGCGGCGACCTCGGCGGCCGAGACCTGGCCCTCGGCGACCCCGCCGAGGGAGTGTCCCGCGCCGAGGAGATGCACATGGGCGTCGATGAGCCCCGGAAGGAGGGTCAGGCCGGTCAGGTCCAGGGTCCGTCCGGAGGGCGCGCGGTCCTGGATACGGGTCCCGTCGATGACGACGTGCGCGCCCGCGACCGGGTCGCGCCCGGTTCCGTCGATGAGGGTGGCTCCGGCGAGTGTCAGCACGAGCGCTCCTTGAGGTGGCGGTCCATCCACTCCGCGAGGGCGTCGTCCTGGGCTTCGCGAATGGCGGGAGGCCCGGAAATGGACCCGTCGTGGCTGGCGCCGGGGAGGACGAGCATCTCGGCCGGGCATCCGGCCGTGGTCAGCGCGGTGTAGTACTGGCGGGCCTGTTCGGGCGGGCAGCGGTGATCCTGATCGGCGACGATGAGCAGGGTGGGTGTGGTGCTGCGGTGGGCGTGGGTCAGGGGCGAGCACTCGGCGAGGCGCTCTGGGGAGGACCCCATCGTGGCGGTGACCAGGGGTACGCCCAGGTCCGATGTCCCGTACAGGCTGTGCAGGTTGGTGGCCGGGTTCTCCGCGACGGCGGCCCGGAAGCGGTCGGTGTGGGAGGTGATCCAGCAGGTCATGTAGCCGCCGTAGGACAGACCGCAGACGCCGAGCCGGTCGGGGTCGGCGAGGCCCTCGTCGACGGCGTGGTCCACCGCGGCCATGAAGTCGGGGAAGTCGCTCTCGCCCCAGGCGCCGACGGTGGTGTCGGTGAACTCGGGGCCGTATCCCCGTGAGCCGCGCGGGTTGATCATCAGCACGCCGTAGCCGTGGTCCGCGAGGCGGTGGGCGTCGGCGTTGTACACCTCGCCGTAGGCGGCGTGCGGGCCGCCGTGGATCATCAGAACGGTCGGGTACGGCGCGGTGGCCCCGGCGGCACTCAGGAACCAGCCTTCGATCGCGGTGCCGTCGGCGGAGTTGAAGGCGAGCTGTTCCACCGTGTGCGTCGGCTCGCCGGCCAGGAAGGTGACACGTGTCTCCTCGCCGGTGTCGACGTCCGTCACATACAGATCCGGCCGGTTGGCGGCGGTGGCGCCGGTGTGGAGCAGGCGTCCGGCGCGCAGGGCGATCGGATGGGCCGTGCGCGCTCCAGTGACCAGGGGTGTGGAGCGAGGGGGGCCGTCGAGGGCGAAGCGGTGGATCTCCAGGGTGCCACCGCGGTGCACGGACGCCACGGCGTGTGTCGCGTCCCCGAGCACCACAGGGGTCTCCCCCAGCGGGCTCGGCGTGTCGGTGTGGAAGAAGCCGTACAGGTCGAGGCCGAGGCCCTCGGTCAGCGAGCGGGTCCCCTCGGGGCCGGTGATCCACAGGTCGCCGCCCGACGCCGGGTGCAGCAGGGCCATGGAGCCGTGGAGGACACGGCCGTCCGCCAGCGGTCGGGCCAGGGCCACATCCGGCACCAGGGGGCCGCGGTCGATGATCCGGCCGTCCACGGTCACGGTGCGCACCTGGTCCGAGGGAGCCGGTGAGCCGGGCGGGAAGCTCGCCACATAGGTGATGCCGCCGGGGCCCCAGGCAGGGGCCCGGTTGAGCAGGTCGTCGTCGGTGAGCCGCTGGACCTCTCCCGTCTCCACGTCGACGGTGAAGATGTCGGTGAGGGCGTCGTCGACGAGGCCGATGCCGTCCGCCCAGGGGACGGCGCGGGTGATGCGGTAGGGCGCGGCCGGGTCGCGGGGCGGGTTCGACAGGGCGGTCCAGGCGAGCCGTCGGCCGTCCGGACTCCACACCGGCCCCTGGACCACGGCTGTCTCGGCGACCCTGACGATCTCGCCGGAGTCGGGGTCCAGCAGATGGAGTTGGGGCGTTCCGGCGCGGTCGGACACGAACGCGAGCCGCCGTCCGTCGGGCGACCAGGCGGGATCGGTGTCGCGTGAACCGTGCTTCACCGCCCGGAATCCGGGCTCGCCGACGGCGCTCAGCCGCAGTTCCACCCGGTCGGCGGGGCCTTCCGCCCACTGCGCGGCCCAGGCCACCAGGCGTCCGTCCGGGGAGAGATCGGCGCTGTGCGCGAAGATCTGAGATTCGGGCAAAGGAGCGCCCCTTTCATGTTCCACTGGTACAGAGCGGAGCGTGTACCATCGGTACATGAGCCGTCAAGACTCCCGCAACGATTTGCTCACCAAGGCTGTCGCTCATGTAGGGGAGCGCGGAATGGGGGATATGTCCCTCCGCGGCCTCGCCGAGGCGATCGGGACCAGCCATCGGATGCTCATCTACCACTTCGGGTCTCGCGAACGGCTGCTCGCCGAAGTGCTTCAGCGGCTCCGCGCCGAGGAGCAGCGGGTGTACTTCGCCGATGCGCCCCACACCACCCGCGCGCAGCTGCTGCGGTCGCTGTGGGAGCTGTACTCCTCACCGGCCTCTCGGGGCCGGACCGGGAACTTCTTCTACGTGCTCGGCCTGGCCGCCCAAGAGCCCGATGCCTACCGGGAGTTCCTCGACTCCCTCGCCGACTGGACCCGCATCCTGAGTGAACAGGGCCTACGCGAAGGGCTGGACGAGAAGCGGGCGGCCAACGAGGCGCATCTGCTCGCCTGGTCGCTCCGGGGCCTCATGCTGGACCTCACGACCTCGGGGGACCGGCAGCGGGTCGAGGAAGCCTTCGGTACGTTGCTGGCCTCGCTGGACCTGTGCTGAGCTGACGGAACGCCCCGCGCGGGGCCGGCGCGGAGTGGCCGGGCGGATCGTCGGCGGGGGCGGCCGTGCGTGCTGACGGGGCCCGAGCGCAACGGCATGGATCGGCGGATACGATCGCCGGATGACCACCGGAACCGTACGGAGCCTGAGCCGCGGACTCGATGTGCTGCTCGCGGTGGCCGCCGCCGGATCGCCCGTGACCTCGACGGGGATCGCCGACCGGCTCGGACGCGGCCGGGTCCAGGTGTCCCGGACCCTGCAGAGCCTGGGGGCGGCCGGTCTGCTCAGCAGGGATCCCGGCACGCTCGCCTACGAGCCGAGCTGGCGCCTCCGCAGCCAGGCGACCCGCGCGGTCCGGGCGCGGCTGTTCACCGAGGGGCCGCCGATTCTGCGCGCCGCGGCGGAGGCGACCGGGGCGAGCGCGTTCCTGGCCGAGGTGCGGGGGGACGGCGCGGTGGCCGTCCTGGAGGATGTGCCGTCGGGGCTCTCCTGGGTGGGCCGTTCGTACCCGCTGTACTGCGACGACGCGGGTCAGGCGCTGCTGTGGGACTGTAGCCGGGAGGAGCTGGAGATCGTCTTCGCCGACACCGAGTTCATCGCCTACGGGCCCGCCGCCCCGACCGGCGTGGCCGAGTTCGAGGCCCGGCTGCTGGCGTCCAGGGCGCGCGGATACGCGGTCGTGGACGGGGAGTCGGAGCCGGGGGTGTTCGCCGTGGCCGCGCCGGTCCGGGACTTCTCCGGTGAGATCGTCTGCGCTCTGCACACCGAGGGGCCGTCGGAGCGGCTCGCCCCGCTGGCCGAGCGGCACGGTCGGGTCATCAAGGACCTGGCCGACCGGCTCTCCGGCCTTCTCGGCCGGCGGCCCTGACCTCCGGCGGCCCGGCCTTCAGAGCCCCCGCCTTCAGCGCCCGGCCTCCACGGCCCCGGCCTCCAGCGCCCTGGCCGCCTCTGCTACCGACGCCGCGATCCCGGCTGTGCGGTCGGCCAGGCGGAACCGTGGAACGGCGAGGTTGAGCGCGGCCACGATCGCCCCGGACGGGTCGCGGACGGGTGCCGAGAAGTCCACCACGTCATGCTCGAACTCGCGGTCGGCGACGACCACTCCGGCGAGCCGGTCGGCGCTGTTGTAGGCCGCCAGCGCGGGAATCCCGCGGGCGGCCCTCGGGCCGCCGCCGATGAACTCCACCCCTTCGAGCAGTTCGGCGAGCTGCTGCTCGGTGTGGTCGAGCAGCAGCGCCCGGCCCGGCCCGGTGCACCAGATCGGCGTCCGCGCTCCGGGGGTCGCCGCCACATAGGACGACCAGTGGCTGAGCTGGGCCTCGACCGTGAGCGCCGTGCCCTCCGAACGCACCGACAGCCAGGCGGGTTCGTGCCAGCGTGCCACCAGCCCCCGCAGGAGCGGCCGCGCGCGCACCAGGAGGCGACCGTCGCCGGCCGCCGCCGCGAGCGCGAAGTAACCGGGCCCGACGCGCCAGCCGGGAACCCGCTCGGCCCGCTCGATGAGACCCAGTGCCGCGAGGTCCTTGAGCATGCGGGAGACCGTGGCCTGGTCGAGGCCGATCTGAGCGGCGAGCTGAGCGTTGCCGGGGTAGCCGGCCGAGCCCAGTTCCGCGTCCAGGATCGCGCCGAGGAGAGCCAGGCCCCTGTCGAAGGTCGTCGTCACCACGACAGCCTAGCGCGATCATATTGAACATGAATGCTTGACGATTTTGAACGCATCGATCCATCATGGCCGCATCCACCACATGGCTGTACCCACCACCTGAAGGAGGCCGCATGGCGGCGGTCGCCCCAACCGCACTCCGCCGAGGGCTGCGGGGCCTTCACGCGCCGGATCCTCCCGGCCCGGCCGTGCCGCCGCGCCCCTGTGCGCCCCGGCCCGGCGGTGCTCGCCCCGGTCGTCCCGAACGCCCCGGTGCCGTACACGCCGGTGCCGTACCTGCCGATCCCGTACACGCCGGTCACGCCGGTCACACCGGTCCCGGTCATGTCCGCGCCCAACACGCTCGTCCCCGCCGTGAGCCGCCTGTCCGGGCCTGCGGCCCGCGCTTTCGCCGATCCAGGGCCACCACATCCGTACCGTCCGACCGAGGAGTCACCGCACATGCTTCCTGACCACGCCGAGATCGTCGTCCTGGGAGGTGGTACGGCGGGATGCGCCGTCGCCGGACGGCTCGCCCGACGCCATCGGGTGCTCGTCCTGGAAGCGGGACCCGACTACGGGCCCGACCGCTCCTCGTGGCCGGCCGACCTCCTGGATGCCACCACCCTGCCCACCTCCCACGACTGGGGGTACCGCGGTGACCGCCACACCTTCGACCGCTGCCGGGTGATCGGGGGCTGCTCCACCCACAACGGCTGCACACAGAGCAGTGGTTGGGGCGGCGACTACGACGCCTGGGCCGCCGCCGGCTCGCCCGGATGGGACGCCGCCTCCCTGCGGCCGCTCTTCGACAGAGCGAGTGCCGCACTGCGGCTGAGGACCTACCGCGAAGACGAAGTACAGCCCTTCCAGCGGACGTTCCTCGCCGCCGGCACACGGCTCGGTCTGCCCGTACGCCACGACTTCGACCAGCTCGACGGCGAACTCGGCATCGGCTGCGCACCGGTCAACATCACCCCCGACGGAGTGCGCGTCAACACGGCCTTCGCCTATCTCGATCCGGTACGCGAACTGGGCAACCTGACGGTGGCGGGCGGAGTGAAGGCCGACAAGGTGGTGCTCGAAGGCGGCCGGGCGATCGCGGTGGACGTGCTCACCGCCGACGGCCGGCGGCACCGTATCGGAGCCGACCTCATCGTGCTCAGCGCAGGAGCCTACGGAAGCCCCGAAGTGCTGCTGCGCTCCGGAATCGGCCCGGCGGACCACCTCACCGAGATCGGCGTCGCCGTACGGCACCGACTGCCCGGCGTGGGGGAGAACCTCCACGACCATCCGTCCGTACAGCTGGAGTTCGCCGGAACCGCCGAACTCGCCGCCGATCTGGCCGAGTTCTCCCGTGACCGGCTGCTCCCCGACGAGCAAGCCCTGGCCAAGATCCGCTCGCCCTACGCCGGGGACGCACCGTACGACCTGCACGTCTACCCGTGGACCGAGCGTGACGCCACGCTGGAACACGGCTGGCGCTGCGTCGTGCCGGTCGGACTGCTCAACCCCCGTTCGCGGGGCACGGTGCGACTGACGTCGGCCGCGCCGGACGCACTCGCCGACGTCGACCACGCCTATCTCGCCCACCCGGACGACGTCGCGGCCCTCCGCCACGGCCTGGACTGGGTACGGGAGCTGGACCTGTCCCCCTACCTGGGCACCCCGCTGCTCACCCCGGACGGCGACGCCGACGACTGGATCAGGGCGAACCACCGGCACTACTGGCATCCGGCCGGCAGCTGCCGGATGGGCCCCGCCGACGACCCGTACGCGGTCGTCGACCACACCGGCAAGGTGCACGGCCTGGAGGGCCTCCACATCGCCGACGCCTCCGTCTTCCCCCAGGTGCCCCGCGGCACCCCCGCGCTGCCGACCACGGTCGTCGGCGAGCGTGTGGCCGCCTTCATCGAGGAGACCCTGTGACCCACATCGACATCACGGACCCGCGCACCGGCGAGGTGTACGACCGCGTCCCGATCGCCTCCGCCGAGGAGGTCGACGCGGCCGTACGGACGGCCGCCGCGTCCTTCGAGACCTGGCGGGCCGTCACACCGGCCGAACGCCACGCGCACCTCCTCGCCCTGGCCGACGCCATCGCCTCGCGGGCGGGGGAACTGGCCGCCGTCGAAAGCCGCAACACCGGCAAGGACCTCTCCGAAGTGCTGGAGGAGGAGATCCCCGCCGCCGTGGACGAACTGCGCTTCATGGCCGGGGCCGCGCGGAGCGCGCACGGTCCGCTGAGCGGGGAGTACGTGCCCGGCCACACCTCGGCGGTCGTACGGGAGCCGGTGGGGGTCTGCGCCCTGATCGCACCGTGGAACCACCCCCTGACCTGCGCGGTCGACAAGCTCGCCCCCGCGCTCGCGGCCGGGAACACCGTCGTCCTCAAGCCCGCCGAGACCACCCCCATGAGCGCCCTCGTCCTGGGCGAGATCTGCGCCGAGGTGCTGCCGCCGGGCGTCGTCACCGTCGTGTGCGGCGACCGGGACACCGGCCGCGCTCTCGCCTCCCACCCGCTCCCCGCTCTCGTCTCCCTCACCGGGAGCAGCCGCGCGGGCGCGGAGATCACGGCCACCGCCGGGATCAAGCGGCTCCATCTGGAACTGGGCGGCGACGCGCCCGCGATCGTCCTCGCGGACGCCGACCTGGCCGAGGCGGCGGACGGCATCGTGGAAGCCGCCTTCTACAACGCGGGCCAGGACTGCACCGCTGCCTGCCGGGTTCTGGTGGCCGCCGAGGCGCACGACGAGCTGGTCGGGCTGCTCGCCGAAAGGGCCGCCGGGACGGAGGTCGTCCCGCTGAACAGCCGCGCCCACCTCGACCGGGTCAGTGCCTACCTCACCGGCCTGCCCGGCCACGCGAAGGTCGTCACCGGAGGCGCGGCCCTGCCGGGCCCCGGCTTCTTCTTCGCGCCGACCGTGGTGACCGGGGTGCGCCAGGACGACGCGATCGTGCGGGAGGAGGTCTTCGGCCCGGTCCTCACCGTCCAGCCCTTCGCCGACGAGGACGACGCGATCCGGCTGGCGAACGACGTCCCCTACGGCCTGGCGGCGTCGGTGTGGAGCCGCGACCAGGCGGCCGGGACCCGACTGGCCCGGCGCATCGACGCGGGCACGGTGTGGATCAACTGCCACGGGGTGTACGCCACGGAGATGCCGCACGGCGGATTCAAGCAGTCCGGGTACGGCAAGGACCTGTCCACCTACGCGCTGGACTCCTACACCCGCGTCAAACACCTGATGAGCAGGACCGCGTGAGCGCGGTGTGACGGGGGCGACGGGGGCGGTTCGGTGGGGCGGAGTGCGCGGGGTCCGCTCTCCGCCGGGCCGCCGCCCCGAGGTCCGGGCGGCTGGACCCTCGGCCGTCCACGGTTCCGCCCGCGATCGGCCGAACGAGGCGGCGCGAGGCGAGGCCCCCGACCCGTCCGCAGCGACCGCCCGGCGCTCGTCGGGGCGATCGGCGGCGTATGCGCAAACAGTCAACCGCTGTGCAGGGACGGTCAACGACAATTCCGGCCGATGCGGGCACCGTGGACCTCCTGGCGCCGGACCGAGGAGTGGCCCGGCCGGTATCGGCGAGGAGCAGACCATGGGAATGCGCATCAAGGCCGCCCGTTCGCTGGGCGTCGTCGGCGGGCTCACGGCCGCCGTCCTCCTGACGACACAGGGCACGGCCCACGCGGCGACCTTCACCTCGTACACGGATCCCAGCGGCCGGGGGAAGGCCGTGTGGAATCTGTCGACGACGAATCTGACGGCGTGGGACACCCAGACCGACGGCCGTCGCGTCGTCGCCTGGGCCTGGGACGTGACCAGCGGCCGGGACTACCTCGGAGTCGTCCAGGACGCGAACGGCGACAACGCCGATCCCGGAACGTCGATCAGCCTGGGTCCGATGACCTCCAGCAGGGTTCTGGAGTTCAGGGTCTGCACGCGCAACGGCACCAACGCGGCGACGGACGACCACTGCAAGACGACCTACTTCGACCCCACTCCGTAGAAGCCGCGGAGCGGCGACGGGCGGGGGAGTACGAGAGCCGCGCGGACCGGGGGGCGCTGCGGTCGGCACCCCGGCGGGGGCCCGGCCCGGTGGCGGCGGCTCTCGCCGTGCCGAGGGCCTACGCCGTAGCGAGGGTGGGCCCCCGCCCCCGCGCCGCCGTGGACGCGTGGGCCGGGGCTCCCTCCGGATTACAGGTACAGATCACCGCCGTCAGCCGACGAGGCGGATCAGGGCGGTGCGGTCGGGGAAGATGCCGACGACGTCGGTGCGACGCCTGATGGGACTTGGCCTCCAGCGTGTCCAGGACGTGCGCCATCTGGGCCTGGACGGCGTCGGCGTCGGGCTGTTCGAAGACGGTCCGCAACAGCGTGGCCACCCACGGCTGGGCCGACTTCGGGACCACCCGTGGGACCCGGACGCAGCCGCAGGACCGGACCCTTTGCTGCTCTCCGGCTCACGCGAAGCGCGCACACTACCCACGATCCGCCAATTCGTTCGAATGATGAGGTGTGCTCCGAGCCGCTTGTCAGGATTGATTCTCCGCCAACTTGTATACAGCGAATTACCGCAACCCGGTCAAATTTGCTACCTCTACGCCTTGGCCTCGCGCAAGATTGGATCCGGCCAGGATGTGCACGGTTTCTATTTTTGATCGTCCCATTCTGTGACGTCAATTATATTCTTCCCCGTGGCGAGGTCATCGGTGTCCAGTTCACTCAGCGGAAGGATGTCCGATCTCCAGAAGAAGGACTTCCCGGAGTCGTGTGCCCCGAATGCCTGTTCCTCATTGAGCCAGATTTCTGCACCGATGGAACAAGGGGCGATCCTGATAAAGGCCGCCATCTGGATCTCATCATGGATGTCGAGTTCCACTTCTGCTTCGCCGACGGCGTTGCCCAGTGGAGCAGGGAGGGTCGCGAGAGCTTCGAGCGCTGCTTTTTTCCACGGGTAATCCGAGATCAGGTACACGTAGACCGTGAACTCAGAACCGCTCAGGCGTTCCAGCAGCCTTGAAATTACTAGCTCGCGGAGTTCCAAAGAGGCGGAACTCTTAAGCGCTAGGTACCTCACGCGACACCTCCTTGCTTCATGGATCCATCGGACCGAAGTGACTATCTTCGTCTGTTCAGTGTGGGCCAGAATTCCCTTATGGCCTTCCATCCTCTCCTTTTCGCCCAACCGGCCCCTTGCCGAGCGAAGCTTTTGGCGCCTCGCCAGACGCTGTAGTGTCCACCACCCGGCCCGTTGTAATGCCAGCCATTGCGTTTATCCCATTCAATTCTTCGAGAGTGCCTCTGCCAGTGGATTCCCGGTAGACCACCCGACATCACAAGATGCCGCTTCCCTTTAGCGAATGGGCCCCACCGTGTGGGACTGTATCCCACATATCGGCCATACTTCTCGAGTCCGCGTTTGACCTTACAGGTTACGCAGTATCCTGAGATGCGCCTCTTGAGGCTTTTCCATTTTTTCTTGAACCATCCCCATTGACCGTCAAGATCGTAACAGTTGACAGGATCGGCAGTGCAGTATTCGTATGCGTTGGCATTGCCGCCGTGAATCGGGTCGATGGAGAGAAAGCGACCTGTCTGCGGGTTGTATAGGCGGACTCCCATAAGGGTGAGACCAGTGAGGGTTTCAGTGGAGCGTTGTTTGGCGCCGAGCCAGTTGTAGCGCGTGGCTGCTTGGCTGGCACGTGGGTTTCCGTACTCGTCGGCGTGGAGGGCGACGGGGGGTTGGGCGGGATCAAGAGGTAGTTGGAGGGCGACATCACCATGGATGTTGGTGAGTTGGAGGACGATGTCGCCGGCCGTGTTGGTGGTGGCGGCGAGGTCGCCTGACAGCGAGTCGATGTTACGGGTCAGATCACCACTAGTGGTGTTCTCGGTGACCCAGCGGGGGTTGTCGCTGTCACTGTCGTAGTGGTTGACCTTGGAAGCGGTCTGAGTCCAGGTGGAGCCGCTGCCGGTCTCAGTCGTCCAGGAGCGGAAGCGCAGATTGGCGTCGAGCTGCCAGGTCTGGCGCTTGCCGTTCGCGGTCTGCTGGTGGACGAGGTCGTTGGTGAAGTAGCCGATCGTGCCGTTGCCCGGCAGGGCAGTGGTGCGGCCGAAAGCGTCGTAGGTATGGCCAGTGGTGGTGAGTCGGTCGGCGCTGTCGTACGTGGAGGTGGTGGTTACTCCTCCCGTGGTGGGGCAGTTAGCACCGGAACTTCCGGCCGCGCTGGTGAGGGAGGTGCGGTTGGTGCGTGCATCGAAGGCGTACGTCCGGCGGGTGCAGATCGTATCGGTGGTGTCCTCGACGGCTGTAAGGCGGCCGGTGGCGTCGTAGCGGTAGGTCTGGTCGGACCAGCCCGCGTGACTGCTTACCTGACCGTGGGCGGACTCGGTGACAGAGTCCGTGTACACGATCGTGTTGTCGCTGTCACGGGTGTAGGTCCGGTTCAGAGTGCTGCCGGTGGTGTCGTTGGTTTCCTTGAGGGTGTAGCCGCCGGGCAGCTTCTCTGCGACGACGGAGCCGTCTGCGTCGTAGGTGGCTTCGAAGTCACCTGCTATGGAGTCGGTGGTTTTCGTCGCCAGTCCGCGTGGCTCAGTGGTGTGGTTGTAGGTGTAGGTCACCGTGGACGGAGAGTTGTCGCTGGTCCTGACCGGGCGGTCGAGCAGGTCGTACTCGGTCGTAGTGACACCACTGTCAGCGTCGCTGTAGGAGGTCTTGCGACCGAGCTTGTCGTACGCGTGGGTTATGGTGCCGCCTGTGGCCGAGAGGGTCCTGACCACTCGTCCTGTTACTGTGCTGTACTCGGTGGTGGACGTTGGCACGGCTTGGCCTATGCCCCCGGTAGTGGTCACCGTGGACTGCCGCCCTGCGGTGTCATACGTGGTTGTGGTGGTACGGGTGACGCTATTGGCGGCTTCTGTGACGGTGGCAGGGTTTCCCCACCAGTCGTACTCCGTTGTAGACGTCGGTAGTTGCGCAGGGTTGGATCCTCCGCCCGTAATCGCACCGCCGGGTCCTGTGGAACACACTTGGTCGGCCCATTCCGGGCGCCCGTTGCAGGTTCCTGTGCCGGTCGCAGACCAGTAGGAGGTCACCCTGGTCGCGGCGTCCGTACCGGAGGCACCTGGCAACAGCTGCTTGATTGTCCGGCCTTGGGCGTCGTACTCGGTGGATTCCGTGATCGCTAGGCCGCCAGGATCCTTGACGGTCTGGGTCGGAAGTCCCTTACCCCAGTCATACACGGTCTGCGTCACCCGGGCCTCACCGTGGACACCCGGGTGTTCACGGACCTGTACGCCGGTTGTGATCTTGGTGATCTGGTCCTTCACCTTGGCGGTGCCATCGGTGGGACGCCCTGTGTCGTACTCATTGACCGTCCACGAACGAGCCGCAACCGACGTGCCTGAGGCGACCAGGACGGTCGAGGCGGCAGTGAGGTCGGTGGTCAGGTCGACCCGACGCAGGGGACCAAATTCCTCCAGTTCGCGGGTACCGGTCTCGTTGTAGACGGAGTTGGTGGACAAAAGGTCCGCACGTTCCCTGGTGGAAAGAGAGGCGATACCCAGCTCTCTTTGAGTGGCAACGTCCGCTGTGCCGACTCCCAGGGCCAGAGCGCGGTTCGATGCGGTCAGTTCGCGGATGGCGTTGCCGAAGCGGTCGTACTCGGTGGTGGAAGTATGCCCGCCTGGAGACACCGAGTTCACCGAACGACCGGAAACCCCCATGTAGGTGAGGTCGGCGCGGGTGTAGGAGGACGAGGTCAGCGAGTCTCCGGAGTGCGACGCTGGAGTGGCGTCAGCCGGGAAAACGGCTGTGGAGTCGGTGGGCGCATCACTCTGGCCCCAATCCCTCACCGAGGTCGCACCCATCCCGTACGGGGCATTAGTGCCGGTCAGCGGCACGTCATAGACCACGGATGTTGATGCCGTGCCCTGCTCCACGTCCGCGGTGCCCTGCAGGAGACCAGGGCGAGATGCCTTGAGAAGCATGCCGGGACCTGCGGTAGTGGCGCTGCCTGCCTGCCCGTAGTTGAAAGTCCAGGGCAGTTCGCCGGGCGGGGTCAGTTCGACGACCCGGCCTGCGGAGTCATAGGCGTACTCGGTCTTCAGCTCGGGGGTGATCAGGGGATTCCATGTCTGACGCAGTCGGCCATTGGCGTCGTACCGGTACGTCTGCACGGCCTTCGAGGTCGCTGTCGCGGAACCGGGTTCGGTGGACCACAGCCGGATTTCCTTGACCTGTCCGGTGTAGTCACCTAATGCGAGGGCTGTGGCCGTGGTCGAGGCGGCGTAGACGAATTCCAGCGCGCGGCAACCCTTGGTCGCTGGGGTGGTCGTGCAGGTGGCGGGGGTCGCAGCAGTGGTCGGGGCGATGATCCGTTTGGGGCGGGCCAGCGTTTGGCCGGCCACGGTGACGGTTTCGGACACCACTGTGGTGGTGGAGTTGTTCAGTCCGTTCAGCAGCGTGGAGGAGACTTGCCACGTGGTGGCGGCTGAATCGGGCTTGGTGAACGCGGTGACGGTACCCTCGGTGTCGGTGAGGGTGAAGCTGCCGGTCACACTGCCGGTGAGGGTGAGATCCTCCGAACCGGGTTCAGGGATCCAGCCGTTCTGTGCGGCGTTGGCGGTGAAGTGGAGAGCATCTCCCTCGGCCAGCACCACATCAATCGCTGTGTCAGAAATTCTGCGGATGTGCGTGTAGCCGGACTCCGCCAGTTCGGCAGTGGTGCCAGAGACCCATTCATTGCCAAAGATCGCTGCCTGGCCTTCCTGGCTGCCCCCCTTCCCCGGGGTTCGGGAAGAGGCGGTGCGGGAAGCGGACAGCCCGAATGCCGACACGTCGGTGGAGGACAGGGCATAGTCGCCGGTGAGCAGGTTCACCGAGCCGGGACCGATTTCCTCGGTGGCGGCACCGGTGGCGTTGCGGTCGACGACGACAGTCAGCGGCTGAGTGCTACCGGACGCACTGCCCGGGCCGGTGAAGTCGGCCTTGATCTGCACGGTGCCGTCCGGATCGACGGTACTGGTGGCGTTCCAGACCAGAGCGGCATTCTTGCCGCCTGTCATCGGGACGGGCCAGGCGGTCAGTGGTGTCCCACTCGCGGTGACGTGAGCAACGGGGATGGCCACCCACGGGTCGGCTGCCGAACGACGCCAGGAGAAGGAAACACTGTCGTACGTGGCTGATTCTGCCTCGGCTACCAGGGCCAGGCGGCGGGCCGTGCGCTCGCCATCACTGGGCTGCAGGAATCCACCGGGCCCGGCGTGGAAGGTGTAGTCGACTGGCTCCGACTTGTTGTCGGCCTTGTCGACGGAGCGGACCTGGAGGGTATGGGTTCCGTCCTTGGGCGGGGTGACGCTGATGGCCTTCGCGGCCCCTGCCCCGCCGGTGGGAACCTTGGCCCAGGTGGCACCATCCAGGGACCACTCCAGCCACTGGTGATCCGCGGCCGGCGGTGTGACCGTGAAGGTGCCCGCCTGGCCGGCGCCCTTGACCCACTGTCCTGACGGGTAGTCAGTAGATGTGATGCCCACAGGTGCGGAGGGTGAGCTGGTATCGACGGTGAACGTCTTCCACGCCGACCAGCCGACGTTGTAGTGGGCTCCGTCGTAAGGGGAGGTACGGAACTTGTACGTCTTGCCGTTGGTCAATACACCGGTGGGAACGGAAACCGAGGCGACCTTCCCGGAGGCCACGAACGGCGAGACGATCACCGCCCCGACCTGGGTATTGGTCACTGAGTCGAAGATCTGGAAGGTGCCGTTGACCTTGTCGTTGTTGGGGTCGACAAAGGTGTCCCGCAGCGTGGGCGTGACAGTGTTGACGGTGTAGGCGCCGCCGTAGGAGAAGTACGGCGGCCCCGCCTCCTGCTTGGTACCGGTCCGCGGCCGGTAGTTGTACGTCACCGTCAGCTTCGGCGGATTGGAGGCCGCGTTCGCGGAGTTGACCCGCTTCCACTGCGCGACCACCGTCTCGCTCGTGGCGCGCAGCCCCATGTGCCCGCGTGTGGCCTGCGCCGAGGCCCACTCCTGTACCAGTGTGGTGACGTCCGCATTGATCCACCCGTCCGGCGCGGCAGTACAAGTCGGGTTGCCCCGGGTCTCGGTGGAGGTGGCCTTCTGCGCCGTCCATGCGGGCTGCGCGGTCCACCGGGAAGCCGTTGAGGCGGCTCCAGCGGACCACACCTCCCAGGACTGGTTAGTGCAGGCGGTGTTGGCGGAGTGGAAGTTCCACAGCGACAGCTTCGCGTCCATGACCAATGCGTCCTGGACTGGAGTGGTGTTCCAGGAGATGAAAGACCGCGCGGTGCGCGCACTACCGTTCGGATTCGTCGTCCCGGGGTTGCCGAGGTCCAGCTCGGTGTCGGCGGACCAGTCAACTGTCTCCCCCTGCTGAACGTACGTGTCGAACACATTCGACAGCGTCGAGGTGGAGGGATCCACTGTCACCGGGTACGTCGTCTCCGGGTCGGCGAGAAACGTCGCGTCCGGCGTGATGACGAGGTCCACGCCATCCCCCCGCTGGACGGTCTTCATGTCCACTTTCGCCCGGCGGGTGTGCTCACCCGAGACGGGATCGACAGTCGCGTCCCACATGACGGGCGCCGGCATGACCGCGTGTGTCTTGTTCTTCTTGTCGGAGAACAGCACACTGCCGTCGGCCTGCTGCTTCGCCTTCAGTCCCTTGGCCTTTAGCGGCAGCGTATAGGTGTAACCAGCGACGGTGGGGCGCTGCTTGATCTCGACGAACTGCTCGAACCCGGTACGGGTCGCCTCCACGACCACATCCGCGCCCGGCACCGCGTTAGGGTATTCGGCGCGAGAGCCGCTGAGCACCGGTTGCGGAAGCCCGCCCTTCCACTGAAGCGTGATTTGCTGATCGCCCTCGCCCAGCGTCACCAGATCCGTGGCCTTCACCGTCTGCGCGGCCCTCAGCGAGACAGGCGGATCACCGGTCTTGCCCGTTAGCCGCAGACCGCGAGGGTGGGCCTTCGGTGCCACTGTCCCGTCGGTGGCTTTGACGAGCTTGAGGTCCACATCCCGCCAGTCACCGCTCACCGTGTCCGCGAACCGGATCGGGCCGGCAGCCAGCTCGGTGGTCAGAGAACCGTTCTTGTTCACCCACGTCGTTGACGTCTCCGTACGCTCGGATAACGCCTCCACCCGCTTACCCGACAGGCGAGCAGCAACTCTCGCTGACGAGATGTCAGCAGCTTGCGTTACAGACGCCTTGCCCACGACTGGAGCCCGGGGCGTCGAGGCCATCGCCGCACTCGTGCCGTCCAATAAGGTAACGGCCAGGGCCAGTGTCAGCCCGCCCGCTACGTAGCAACGGCTCTTTCCGGACCAGGGTCTGTCTCGCTCCTCAGGTGCAGGTACGTGAACTGTCATTCGCTGTGCCCTCCCAGCCGCGTGGGCCACACATGATGCTGTGAGAACCTACGAGTGGGGAGATGGAAACGAAAACTGCACCAAGTCAACCTATAGACATTCATTCATCGATTCGATGAATGTGACTCTCCTCACATTGATGCGCCTGGGCTGTGTCGCTGGTTGTCTGCTTACTGCCTTCGGCTCGTTAGCCAAGCTCCGGTGAGGCGACGTGTGGCCTGACGGCAGCAGATTGGGTGCGGCTTCGTCGTATCAATGGGCGTGGACCACTGGTGGCGGTCCCCGGTCGGCACCCGCATCTTCGTGCGCCGCGAGCGGCGTGAGTGGATTCGAACGGTCTGCTGCCGGGGCGCGGCCCGTCTCCGTCGCGGGGGCGTCGGGGCGGCCCCGCACAACGGGGAGAAGTCTCGGCCTCCTCTCGGCCCTCTCGCGCCGGATTCCCCTGATCTGCGGCTTCTCCCCGGCGGAGCAGTGGATCATGACCCTTGGCGACGAGCCGCCGCCCTCAAGTACACCCTTCGATGTAGCTGCGGGTTCGTCTGTGGTCATGACGAGAGCGGCCGGCCGGGTCGAGACGATGAACACATGACCGAGACCGTGGC
Source organism: Streptomyces sp. NPDC004838 (assembly GCF_053600955.1). NCBI lineage: Bacteria > Bacillati > Actinomycetota > Actinomycetes > Kitasatosporales > Streptomycetaceae > Streptomyces > Streptomyces sp. NPDC004838. Next base: position 144,769 of record NZ_JBSGAW010000014.1, read on the forward strand.
TTCGACGCCCATCGGAACAAAGGCCGGTCCGTCCGCCCGGATCCCGCTACTCGATGTGCTACGAGGGTTCGCCATTCTCGGCACGCTGGCGACCAATGTCTGGATCTTCGCCAGTCCCGGTTCCGAGTGGGGGATTCTCACCGGAGGCATGGAGAGTGCCTCTTTCTCCACGTTTCCTGGAGCGGTCGAGAGTACGGTGCGCCTGCTGGCGAACGGCAAGTTTCTTTCCCTGCTGACGATTCTGTTCGGTGTGGGCCTTGCCATCCAGTACGCGTCGGCGGCCCGGCGCGGTGAGAAATGGCCTGGCCGCTACCGATGGCGGGCGGTGTTCCTGTTCGCCGAGGGGACGGTGCACTTCCTCCTGGTCTTCGCCTGGGACGTACTGATGGGGTACGCCGTCACCGCGCTGCTCGTGGCATGGCTGCTGACACGTTCCGAAGCCGCGCGAAGTCGCGTGATGTGGTGGGCCGCGGGCCTGCACCTGACGGGGACAGGGCTGCTGACGGCGCTCCTCGTCTCCGCCGGACCGCAGGACGCCGCCCCCCTGGATCGACGGCTGAACGATCTTTACGCGCACGGGAGTTACACGGAACAGATCGGATTCCGGCTGGACAACGCTCTGGCGCTGCGGATGGAACCGGTGCTGACGTTCCCCCTGCTCGTCCTGCTGTTCCTGCTGGGCGTGCGGCTCTTCCGGGCGGGCGCCTTCGGCACCGATGCCACCGGACGCCGCATCCGCGCCCGTCTGCTCGGCGTGGGCACGGTCTTGGGGCTGCCCCTCAGTGTCGCCCTGTCGCTGGCGGGCCCGGAGTTCGTCCTGCTGGACCGCTACGTCGCCGGACCGCTGACGGCGCTCGGCTACATCGGGATCGTCGGCTTTGTGGTGGAACGGATCAAGCGGTCGGGGCCGCTCCTGAACGGTCTCGGTGCCGTCGGTAGAACCGCCCTGTCGGGCTATGTCGTGCAGAACGTGCTCTGCATGCTCCTCTCGTACGGTATCGGCCTGGGACTCGCCCACCGGTTCGGCGAGTCGTGGTGGCCCTGGTGGCCGCTGGGACTGTGGGCACTGGTCTGCGCCTTCCTGATGGCGGGCTCGACGCTGTGGCTGCGGCGGTTCGGAGCGGGTCCGCTCGAATCGGTCCAGAGATGGGCCCTGCGGCGCTGAGGCCGCGTGTGGGCAGGCCCACGATCAACGCGGGCCAGGACTCCACCGCTGCCTGCCGGGTTCTGGTGGCCGCCGAGGCGCACGACGAACTGGTCGGGCTGCTCGCCGAACGCGCCGCTGGTACGGAGGTCGTCCCGCTGAACAGCCGCGCCCACCTCGACCGGGTCAGCGCCTACCTCACCGGCCTGCCCGGCCACGCGAAAGTCGTCAGAATGGCTCACGGGCGGGCGGCCGGGTCAGCCGGGTTTCGCGGGGGCCGCCACGGGCCATCGGGGGCCCGACTCCGGATCCACCGCCCACGCGTACTGGCGGCCCGTGGACTCGACGGTCAGGCCGTAGTCGTACAGGTCCGGCTTCCCCGCGTCGAGCCACTCGTCCCAGGCCCGATCCAACTCCTCGGCGAGTCGGCGTGGGCCGCCCTGATGAGCCGTGGTCGCGCCGTCGCTCCGCGCGGAGAGCGCGGCCCAGGACGAGGCACCGTCGTGGAGCCAGGCGTTCAGTCCGTCGTGATCGGCGGCCACCGTGATCCGCACATCGGGGAGGGCCACACGAAGGCCGAATCGCAGATGCCAGTCATCCCGCAACGGTGCCAGATCCCGCGTCCAGGGGCGCCGGTCGTCGGCGGGGCCGACACCGCGCACCCGGCCGAAGTCGTCGTGGTCCGCGATACTTCCGGTGGCGCCTTCGGTGTCGGTCCTGCGGGCGGGCATGAACTGCGCGAGACCCTGCACCCAGCCACTGGCCGAGCGCCCGTCGCCCGCTACGGTCAGCGCGATGTGCCCGAGCCGCCCCCAGGGGGTGACGATCCGGCCTCCCGGCCGGGTCTGGGCCACCCAGGCCCAGGGAATCCGCTCCACCGCGTAGGTCGCGATCACCCGGTCGTACGGTCCGTCTGGAGGCCAACCCGCAGCGCCGTCGCCGACCTCCACCGTGACGTCGGCCGCCATGGCCCCCAGTCGGTCGCGTGCGGCGGACGCCAGCCCGCCGTCGACTTCCACGCTGGTGACGTGGCGCGGCCCCGCCCGGAACGCCAGCAGCGCCGCATTCCACCCCGTTCCGGTGCCCAACTCCAGAACCCTCTGTCCGGGCTCCAGCCGAAGGGAGTCGAGCATGTCGACCACGACGCCCTGGCTCGACAGGCTCGACGTCGCCCGGCCGCCGATGACCTGGGTCACCGCCGCCGCGTCGGGATCCGCGTAGACCTCGTCCGCCCACTGGGCGGGGTCGGCTTCCCGGTCCACGCGCACGTAGTCGTCGCCGTTCCAGCGCCACAGGCGGTCCGGGGTGAACCGATGCCGAGGGAGCGCGTCGACGGCCTCACGGATCCACGGCGACCGCGCGGGCCAGGAACCACGCTCTTCCATGGCGTCCGCGAGGAGTCGACGCCGTTCGGTGAAAGTGAGCACCGCCGCCGCTATTTCTTCTTGTGCTTGCCGTCGGAGGGTGGCGGCGGCGGTACTTGACCGTCCGTGTTTCCCGGCGGGGGCTTCCCCTTCGCCAGATCCTCCGGTGGCTTCTCGTGGTCGCCCATGCGTCCTCCCCTTCAGCAGTCGCCTTGTGATGCGATGGTGACACACAGTGAGCATGCTGGAGTAGGTGATTCTCGGACACCGAACGATGAGCCAGGGGGTGCGTCCGTTCCGTCGCCGGGGACGGGCGCACCCCGCTTTGCGGTGCGTTCAGGTGGAGGTGGGCCGACTCGCGAAGGCGATGAACTTCGTCCAGGTGGTGGCGGGGACGACTAGGGCGGGGCCCTGCTTGTCCTTGGAGTCGCGGATGCCTATGTGGGTGGTGAGGTCGGCCACCTCGACACATGATCCTCCCTGGCTGTCACTGTGAGACGATTTGAACCAGGAGCTTTCGGCCGTCAGTTCTGCGACCTCTACGCATGCGCCTCCGGAGTCGTTGCTGTGTGAGGATTTGAACCAGGCGGACTCTTCGGCCACATCAGGGGCCATGATGCGCGTATTGATGACTACTCCCATTCTCTTGCTAGCTGTTGCAGAAAACTGGCTGTGCGAGCGGGAGGCAGAGCGCTATCGCGCATGGCATCGAAGCGCCGGATACTCCTCTGAACCTCACGCCATTCGTCCGTGACGCTGATCGTGTTCCACATGTCGGTCTGAACGACTGGGTCCAGCGCATCAGAGAAGTCGAGCAGAATGAAGTTGCTCTCTGACCGGTAGGTGACGACGTCGTGTGTGAGAATCTGGACGGTCACATTGTCGAGTTGGCCCAGCTCTACGATCTCGTCGTACTGCCCACGCATGACCTCGGGACCGCCAACCATGCGACGCACAGCTGATTCGTCCATGATGACCCGCAACTTCAGTGGACTGTCGGAACGGGTGATCAGTTCCTTCCGCTCCATGCGAAGTCGGACGTTCCGCTCTACGTACTCCGAGGTGGTCTCGTCCACGGGCTTGGCCAGCGAGTACAGAGACCGGGTGTATGCCTCCGTCTGAAGCAGTCCGAAGACGAAGCTCGGCTGGAAGGCGCGCATCGCCGTCGAATCCTGCTCCAGCCCTCGAAACGTCGGCATCTTCGACGGCATGAACGCCTTGTACGGCGTCCACGGCTCCTTGCTTAGTGACTCACGGTGGAGCTGGATCAGCGTCTCGCGATCCTCCTTGGTCATGTCCCCGTCGTAGAGATCCATGAGGGCGATGAGATCGCTCACCCGAGGCAGATCGTTCTCGCCGATCTCCACTCGCGCCAGCTTCGTGTACGAGAAGCCGAGTTCGCCCGCCACCTCGCCCAGTGTGAGGTTCTTCTTCTCGCGGAGCTTCCTCAGCTCCTTGCCGAGTTCCCTGCGTCGGAACGTAGCGCCCCTTTTTGCTGCCACTTCGCTGTCCCCTCTCATCGACTGGTCTGTCGGTGCTTGACGTGACCTGTGTGGGGCGCCGACGCGTGTCGTGCCCCTAAGTGTCCCACTCCCTGTCCCCCCTTCGGCAAGTCGTGCCAGTGCTCGGGCATGTGCCAATTTCATGGCGAGAGCGTTTGAGCTTGCACAGTAACTCTCCCATCCATCACCGTAGTTGAGCCAGTGCAAGCCGGACGGCGATGAAGATTCCGGGACCTATCTGACCTCTAGGTCCATACGCGCCCAGTCCGTTGACCGTGAAGGGTCGGGCCCGATGCCGATGATCGACAGCAGACCGGACGAGCACGCATCGCGCGTCATCACCGGGTTCGAGGTGAGCCTCCACCGGGCTGCGAAGCCCGGTGTCCCGCTGGCGGACGGGGATCGGCTGTGGCCGTCTCTGATGCGCCGGGTGGGGCGGGCGCATCTGCATCACTGGGGTCTTGGCTACTGGGCCGAGACAGTTGAATTACTGCTCTCCGAGTTGGTAACGAACGGCCTCGAACATGGTTACGGCAGCACGGTGGACATTCGGCTCTGGCGTACCGAGGCGCACCTGCGCATCGAGGTCGACAGCGGCGGTCCGTACGCCCCACCGGTAGATGACGCCGACCCCCTGGACGAAGGCGGCCGGGGGCTGCATCTGGTCGGCGCGCTCGCGGACGGTTGGGGCGTCACGGCGGACGGGACCTGGTGTGTGCTGGCCATCGACGGGAGCGCGTGATGTTCGCAGATGGCTTCCAGCCGGTCGAACCGGTCGAACCGGTGGGTCCGGTCGGCCCGACCGGTCCCGTCGCCGCGGACATGGGCGAACTCGCCGAGCGCGTACGCGCCTTGATGGGCACCCAAGCCCGTCGGCCGACCGTCGTTCCGCTCGGCGGCGGGCTGTTCGACGCAGTGATCAGCGCGGCCGGGGACGCCGGGCACGCCGTGGCCGCGACGATCGACGCGGCGCATCCGCAGGGCTGCGGACCGGTCATCGCCGACCCCCACCGGCCGTGGCTGTACTGGCTGGTGCCGCCGGGCACGACAGGCCGGTGGGCTCACCATCCGTACGCTCTCTGCGTCGGCGCGCCCGCCGTGATCACGCTGCCGCCGCTGGACCGCCGCGCCCCCGATCCGCGACGCGGAGGCGCGTACTGGCTGCGGCCCTGCCAGAGCCACTACCTCGTCGGCCCGGTCGTACTCCGCCGTGCACTCGACCGGCACCGGCCGTCCCCCGCACCCCACCAGGCGATGGAAACGCTGCTCCTGGGCTCGGCGGCCCCATAGACCGGCCGCCTCCCGGACGAGTGGATGCCCCCGCGCCGCTCGTCGGGAGGCGGCCTTCCCAGGGGGCTTGTCCCCGGCTTCCCGCAGTGACCCTCGTGCGTGTCCGCATCGCACGGGACGGTCTCGGGAACCCCCGGCCGGGGACAGGCCCCCATCCTCACCCCTCTCAACCGCACCACTGTGAAAGGCCCCCCAGTGATCTGCCTCGAACCCCCCGCCTCCGTACCGTGGTTGGCCGCCTGGTCCGGTGAGACTGTCATCGAAACCCCGGTCGTCCGCCGCCCCGGACGGCGCGGTGGAATCGCGTACGCCGATGAACTCGCCTCGGACCGAGGCGAGTTCGACGCACTGCTGTACCGGGGGAGGCGTCCCGCGCCCAGGGGAGGGCGGGGGCGGCCGTTGTTCGCCAGTGTGCACCCCAACCGGCAGCGGCGGGCGATGAGGCAACTGTTGTGCCAGCTGTGCGGCACGCCCGCGTTGTACACACCCGGCCATGGGGTGCTCTGGCTGCTGGACGGCACCCCCGGCGATCACGCGCCGGGCTGGCCGGAGGGCGTCACCACCGCTCATCCGCCCGTCTGCGTGCCCTGTGCCGCGCAGGCCGTCCGGCAGTGTCCGCATCTGGCGGTCAAAGGGTTCACCGCGATCCGGGTGCGCTATCCGCGCTCGTACGGCTATCACGGCCGGCTCTACACCCCGGACCTGACGCGACCGGGCAGCCCCACGCTCCTCGTCGTGGCGGAGACGGTCGAGGTGCCGTACGAAGACCCACGGCTGCCGTGGCTGCTGGCCGCCCAGAGCGTCGTACGGCTCACGGGCTGTACGCCCGTGGAGCTGCGGCCGTAACGCGCAAGGCGCCCGTGCGCGCGGCCTGGGAACCCCTTGCTCAACCGACCCGGCGCAGGGCCTTGTCCCGGCGTTCGGCCACGCTCGAACCGGATTCGCGCCGTGCCATGCGGCGCAGGACGACCGGGGCCACGAGCAGACCGAAGACGGCCCAGGCCCCGAGGACGCCGACGGTCTCCAGATGCCGCCAGGACTCGCCGATCTCGACGCCGACCGCCGCGTCGGGCAGCAGCGCGGAGCGCATGCCGAGTCCGAGCCAGTAGATGGGGGACACCTGTGCGACCACCTGGAGCCAGTCGGGCAGGGAGGCGATCGGGTAGAAGACGCCGGAGATCGCGATCAGGCCGAGAACCGGCAGTTGGACGAGGCCCTGGGCGCGGGCGCTGGAGAACACCGAGCCCAGGACCGCGCCGATGGGCAGCGTCGCCACCATGCCCAGCACCAGCACCCATGCCAGCGTGAGCCAGGCGCTCGCGCTGTCGGCGGCCAGTCCGTCGATGAGGAGCATGCCCGGAATCAGCAGGATCGCGAGGTCGGCGAGGAGGATGCCGGACACCGAGACGACCTTGCCGATCAGATAGCCCCGCATGCCGTTCGGCGTCGCCTTGGCACGCAGCAGGGTCCCGTCCTCGCGTTCGGCGGTGAGGATCTGGCTCATGGTGAGCATGCCGAGCGCGACGTTCATTCCCAGAATGCTCGGCAGGGCCAGTGTGCCGAGCAGGAGTCCGCTGGACCCGAACTCCCGCTCCCGTAGGAAGTACATGGCGCCGAGCATCAGCACGGGCCAGAACAGATGGGAGATCAGATCGCCGCTGTTGGTGAACGACTGCCGCAGCTCGATGAGCCCGCGTGTCCAGCCCACCCGTACCGTCGTGGTCGTCGTGCTCACCGGGCCGCCGCCTGTTCCGTCTGTTCCGTCTGTTCCATCAGGGTGGAGGCGCGCGGCTCGGCGGGGGAGCGGCCGGCTTCCTCGGTTTGGCGTACCAGTGCCATGTACGTGTCCTCCAGTGAGGCCCGGCGGACCTCCAGTTCGCTGATCTCCGTGCCGTACCGGCCGAAGAGCGCGCGTACGAACTCCGTCGATTCGGCCGTCGACTCGGTGAACCGCTGCCCGTTGCGCGACCAGCGCACCTCGTCCGCGCCGGCGATGCCGCGCGCCAGTTCCTCCGGCGAACCGTCCGCGATGATCCGGCCCCCGGCCAGGATCACGATGCGATCGGCGAGCTTCTCGGCTTCGTCCAGGTCGTGGGTGGTGAGCAGAATCGTGGTCTCGTGATCGTCGGCGAGACGGCGTACGAGACCGTGGAACTCCTGCCGGGCCTCCGGGTCGAAGCCCGCGGTGGGCTCGTCCAGGAACAGGGCCTCGGGGCGGCCGACGATGCCGATCGCCACGTCCAGCCTGCGCCTCTGACCGCCGGAGAGCGTCTTGATCTTGTTGTCCGCGTGGGCGGTCAGACCGACCGCTTCGATGAGTTCGCCGGTGTCCCACGGCCGGGGGAACGCGCCGGTGGAGTACGGGGCGTAGTGCGCGCCGAGGTGGGCGAGCAGTTCACGGACCCGCCACTTGCCGTGGTCGCGCCAGGACTGGAGGACGACGCCCAGGCGGGCGCGCCATCGTTCGTCGCCGTGCGCCGGGTCCGTGCCGAGCACTTCGACTCGGCCCGCCGACCTTATGCGGAAGCCCTCCAGGATTTCGATCGTGGTGGATTTGCCCGCTCCGTTCGGTCCCAGCAGAGCCAGCACCTCTCCATGGCGGGCCTGGAACGTCACATCGTGCAGGACGTCGTGGGAGCCGTAACGCATCCGCAGTCCCTCGACATCGAGCACGACTTCCTCGCTCGTCGTCATCACTCCGCCTTCATCGGCTTCATACGGTTCACATGTCATTGTTTCGTGGATGGTGAAAGCTACGTTGCCTTTCTTGGATGGTCAATGGGTGGATTTCTTATTCTCGCTATTTTCGCAGGTTATTTGGGGTGGAAATTGCAATAGGGTTGCGGGTGAATGCAAGAGGGCGTTTGAGGGAGTGTTGCAATGAGGTGATGGTGAACGCATACTGGGGCCGGACGGCGGCCATAGGCGATGGACGTCGGCGGACAGTGAGGGGTGAGCGCGCGCATGCCGGGAGGCAGACTGACGCGGGCGGATCGTCAGCGCATCGGTTCAGGACTCACCGACGGGCTCGGATACGCCGAGATCGCCCGGCAGTTGGGCAGGCCGACGTCGACCGTCAGCCGTGAGGTGGCCCGTAACGGCGGCCCCGGCGGTTACCGCGCGGACCACGCCCAGCGGGCCACCGGGCAGCGCGCCCGGCGGAGCGCACGGCCGGCCGCGCATGCCCACCTCCGGCCGGCCGCTGTCGGCGCCGACGGGCGTGAATCCGCAGTGGTACGCGGCTTCGCCGAGCGGCTCGCGGCGGTGATGGTCGAGAACGGGCTGCCCCGGATGGCGGCACGTGTGCTCGCCCGGCTGATCACCACCGAATCCGGCAGCCTCACCGCCGCCGAACTGGTGGCCCGGCTGCGGGTCAGCCCCGCCTCGGTGTCCAAGGCCGTCGGATATCTGGAGGGGCTCGAGGTCATCAGGCGTGAGCGACGCGACCCGCGCGGGAGGCGTGACACCTATGTCATCGACGACGACGTCTGGCTCCGGGCGTGGTTGACGAGCGCTCGTACCCATGGGAACTGGGCGGACACCGCCGAGGAGGGGGCCGGGATCTTCGGCGCGGGCACTGCGGCCGGAGCCCGGCTGGAGCGGATGCACCGGTTCTTCGCGGACCTCAGCGCGGACATGGCCGGCGGCTCCGCCTCGCTGGCGGCCGAGGACGCGCTGACGCTGGTCGCCGCGCTCGCGCACGCCGGCACACCGCTCGCCGTGGGCCCACTGGCCGTCGCGCTGGGCTGGCCCGTGGATCGGGTCCACGACGCGCTGCGCGACGCCGAACGGCACCCCGAGATCACCGATCCGGTCGCCCTCCGGCGTACCGCGTCCGGCGCGTACACCGTCACCGCCCGGCCGGGCCGGCTCACCACGGCACAGCGGGCAGCCCTCGGCGGAGACGGCTCTCTGTCGTAGGGGTGGAGAAGGCGGGGCGGGACGGCGGGCCCCGACCCGGAACCGGCGCGATGGCAGGTCATGTCGGAGCCGGTACGACGGACACCGCCCCCTGAGCGGGTGTGGCGGCACCGCCTCATGCCGGGCCGCTCCAGCGACATGGCCCCGCCGCGGAGCCGTGCCGTCCGGGGCGTTCCGCGCGGCAAAGCGCCCCTTCCGGCATCAATCCCGCGCCCGATGACGCCCCAGGTCAACGGAGTAGCGGGAAGGGCAGCGCCCGGCGCGCCCCGTCGTGAATGATGTCCCCGGCATGAAATGGACCGGGCAGCAACGGCACTCACAGACAGGCGCGTCGCGGGCTCGGTGGAGCGTGCGAGGGGCCCATGCCGGTGTGTTCGCCGTGACGAGCAGTGGGCTGGCCGGGGCAGGGCACCACATGGCGTCGGGCGAACCCGTCGTCTGGCGGCTCATCGCGCTCGCGGTGGGGATCGCCTTCGTCGGGGCACTGCCCTGGGCGTGCCGTCCGAGGCCGCTCGGCGTCGTGGTGGGCGGGACGCTCGTCTCGCAGTTCGTCCTGCACCAGGTCCTCTCGGCATCCGCTACGAGTACGGTCACGGGGGCGGTCGGGCACACCGGGGAGCACGGGACCCGGCTGAGCACGGTCGTGATGATCGGCGCGCATACCCTCGCGGCTCTCGGCGTCGCCGTACTCCAGCATCGGACGACCGGTCGGCCGGACGCCCTCCCCTCTCTCGTGGGACAGATCGCCGCCACCGTCCGTAGCGCGGTGGCACGTTGGCTCGGAGCCTGGCGGACAGCTCCCCGGCCCGGCTGCGGGCCGCCGCGTGCTCGGTCGGGGCCGCCCGAGGGGAAGCGTCCGTACACCGTTCTCGCGCATGTCGTCGTACGCCGTGGTCCTCCCGGTCCCGGGCACGTTCCGTTACCGCCCATGTCCCCCCACACGTACCCAAGGAGAACCATGAGGAAGTCCCAACTGCCCCCGGTCGCGCGGAGAGCCGCCCTCTCGGCCGTCGCGGCTCTCGGCGCGGTCCTCGCCGTTGCCGCGCCCGCCGCCGCGCACGCCGGCGTGACCGCTTCGGACGCCCGCGCGCTGGCCAAGAACGTGACCCTGACCTTCACTTCGGAGGCGGAGTCCGAGACCGCGGGCATAGCCAAGCTCCAGGTCGTGCTGCCGGAGGGGATATCGCCGGGCGCGGTGGCCCAGAAGAAGCTCCCGAAGGGCTGGACGTTCGCCCAGTCCCAGGGCGGTTACATCGTCAGCGGCAAACCGCTTCCGATCGGGACGGACGCCGTCCACAGCATCGTCGTGAAGCAGCTCCCGGACGCGAAGAAGCTCGTCTTCAAGACCGTCGAGACCTACGGCGACGGCAAGATCGCGCGCTGGATCGAGGTGTCGGAGGGCGGCAAGAAGCCGGAGAACCCCGCCCCGGTCCTCGAGTTGAAGCCGAAGGCCGCGGGCGCGACCCTGGAACCGCCCGGTCCGGTCCAGCCCGAGAGCCCGGCTCCGGGCACGAGCCAGACGCCCGCGCCCGCTTCCACCCCGACGCCGTCGACGGTGCCTTCGGCCGGGCCGTCGTCCGCGCCGACGCCGGGCGACGCGTCACCGACCGAGGTCGTGAGCACCGCGAAAGAGAAGGACGGCGGCTCCGGCACCATCGTCATCGTGGTCGTCGCGGTGGTGGCCGTCGTGGGCGGCGCGGCGTTCTGGCTGATCAAGCGCCGCTCGGGGGCGAGTTCCTGAACCCGTCCGAGGGAGCCGGGACACCCGGCTCCCTCGGAGGGACCTGCCCGACCGACGCGTCCGGCCGGTGCGCCTTCGGCCGAGTTCCGCGGGCGAGGGCGTCCCGAGACCGCCTTCACGCGCCGGGTTGGGCCGGGTTGGTCGGGTTGGTCGGGCCGGGTTGGTCGGGTTGGTCGGGTCGGGTTGGTCGGGTTGGTCGGGTCGGGTCGGCCGTCGCGGGAGACGGAGGTCGCGGGGGATTCATCCCTCCGTCGTACGCCCGTAGACCTTCGGCCGACACCCCCTCGATCCGCCGCTCCCCAGACTGGGGCCTCGTAGCCGGACCGAGGCGACCTGGAGGAGCACAGTGCGGAGCGAGGGGATCAGCCGGGCGCGGTTCCTGGCGGGGGCGGGAGCCGTCGGGGCCGCCGCGGTATGGGGGACGGCGGACCAGGCGGCGGCGGCCGGGAACGGGCGTCGGCGCAGGGTGAAGCACCGGGGCGTGTGCTACACGCTGGGCGCGGGCGAGACTCCGGGCACCGCGTGGAGCGCCGCGAGGACACGCCGGGACCTACGCGCCATCGAACACGATCTGCACGCCGACTCGATCAAGGTCACCGGAGACGGCGTCGAACGGCTGACGACCACGGCGGCGCAGGCGGCGGAACGCGGGCTGCACATCTGGATGGAGCCCACACTCGCCGATCTGCCCGAGCGGGACATCCTCGACCACATGGCCGAGTGCGGCCGGTTCGCCGAGCGCCTGCGGCGGCAGGGAGCCGACGTCGATCTCAGCGTCGGCTGCGAGTTCTGGCTCTTCGTGCCCGGCATCGTGCCCGGCGCGAATGTCCTGGAGCGGATCGAGAACCTGACGAACGGGACCTACGATCCGGAGCATATGCAGCGTGAACTGAACAGGTTCATCGCGCTGGCCGCGCGGGTCGGCCGGTCCGTCTTCAAAGGGAAGCTCAGTTACGCGTCGGCCCAGGGCGACATCGTCGACTGGAGCCTCTTCGACATCGTGGGCCTCGACTACTACTCGTACTTCCCGCGCCGCCGCGACTACGTCCGCGAACTCGGGGAGTATCTGTGCTGGGGGAAGCCCCTCGCCATCACCGAGTTCGGCACCTGCACCTTCGAGGGTGCGCCGGAGCAGGGCGGCATGGGCTGGTCCATCGTCGACTACTCCAAGGACCCGCCCGAGATCACGGGCAACCCGGTCCGCAGCGAACGCACCCAGGCCGACTATCTGACCGAGCTGTTGAGCGTCTTCGAGTCGATGGGCCTGTACGCGGCGATGGCGTTCGAGTTCGTCACCCCCGACCAGCCCCACCGGTCCGAACCCCGTTACGACCTCGACCTCGCGAGCTACAGCATCGTGAAGGCGATCAAGGACGACCTCGGTGATCCGGCGTCCGCATGGCACTGGGAGCCGAAGGAGGCGTTCCACGCGCTGGCCCGACGGTACGGGCGCGCGTAGCCGCGCGAGCCGTCGGCGCTCGACCTCCCAGAGCCGGGCCCGGCGGTAGGCGCGCGGATGGAAGCCGGGCGCCGACGCCGGGAACCCACCGGGGGTACGCCCCGACCTGCGGTCGCGTTCCTGGAGATGGCCGACAGTCGCCTCGCAGGCGATCGGCTCCCGTGCCCGCCCGCGTCCTCCCGCCCGCCCAGGCCCGCCCGTCCGCGTCCTCCCGCCCGTCCGTGCCCTCCCGCCCGCGCCATCCCGTCCCGGTGGCCCGGCACTCAGTGGCCCGCGACCTCCGGCGGCCCGCGCCAGTCCGTCCGCGTACCTCCGGTGCGGGTAGCCGCTCGCGGTTCGCCGTGCCTGCCCGCGCCCCGCGCCCACCCGCCGCGGCCGTCCGCGCCCTCCCACCCCGGCCGCCCACCGGACCCTCACCGGCCGTCCGCCGGACCCCGCACAGGCACCTCACGCCAACGGCGGAGCCTGCATCGGCGGCAGGGGCTGTTCCGTCCAGATCACCTTGCCGTCCGGGGTGTACCTCGTACCCCACCGCTTCGCGAACTGCGCCACCAGGAACAGACCGCGGCCGCCCTCGTCCGTGCTCGCCGCCTGCCGCAGATGCGGGGAGGTGCTGCTGCGGTCCCAGACCTCGCAGATCAGGCTGCGGTCGCGGATGAGCCGTACCCGGATCGGGCCGACCGCGTACCGGATCGCGTTGGTGACCAGCTCGCTCAGGATCAGCTCGGTCGTGAACGCCTCGTCCTCCAGGCCCCATTCCGTCAGCGTGCGGGCCACCGCCGCCCGTACCTCCCCGACGGCCTCGGGATCGGACGGCACGGTCCAGTCGGCGACCCGAGACGGGCCGAGTACACGCGTACGGCCCACCAGCAGCGCGATGTCGTCGCGCGGGTTCTCCGGCAGCAGGGCCCGCAGCACCGCCTCACAGGTCGCCTCGGGGGAGCGGTCGGGGTGGCCGGAGAGCGTCTCCCTCAGCAGGGCCAGACCGTCGTCGATGTCCCGGTCCCGGTCCTCGACCAGACCATCCGTGTAGAGCACCAGACTGGTGCCCTCGGCCAGCCTCAGCTCCAGCGTCTCGAAGGGCATCCCGCCCAGACCCAGCGGCGGTCCTCCGGGGACGTCCGCGAAGGCCGCCGTGCCGTCCGGGGCGAGCAGCAGCGGCTGGAGATGTCCGGCGCGGGCCATCGTGCAGATGCCGGTCGCCGGATCGTAGATCGCGTACAGACAGGTCGCGCCGGTCACCCCGCCGCCCCCGCCGTCCCCCGAGTCCTCCTGGTCGAGCCGGGCCACCAGCTCGTCCAGATGCCACAGCAGTTCGTCGGGCGGCAGGTCCAGCGTGGAGAAGTTGTGGACCGCCGTACGCAGCCGTCCCATGGTGGCGGCGGCGTGCAGACCGTGGCCCACCACATCGCCCACGACCAGCGCCACCCGTGCCCCCGGCAGCGGGATGATGTCGAACCAGTCGCCGCCGACACCGCCCAGCCCCCCGAGCCCCGCCTGAGCGGGGCGGTAACGGTAGGCCACATCGATCGCGTCCTGCTCCGGAAGGCCACGCGGCAGCAGACTGCGCTGGAGCGTGACGGCCATGGTGTGCTCGCGCGAGTAGCGGCGGGCGTTGTCGATGCTGACCGCCGCGCGGGCCACCAACTCCTCGGCGAGGGAACGATCCTCCTCCTCGAACGGGTCAGGCTGCTCCGAGCGCCAGAACATCGTCACGCCCAGAATCGCGCCACGCGCCCGCAGCGGCACCGCGATCATCGAGTGGAAACCGGTCTCGACGAGCTTCCGCGCCCGCGTCGGGGCCTGTTGCTCCCAGCCCGAGTACGCGCCGAGGTCCTGATCCAGGATCGCCTCGCCCATCCCGAGCCCCGCCCCCATCGGAGTGTCGGGCAGAAAGCGGACCGTCGTGCCCAGCCGGAAGAGCGCCGTGTCCTCGTCCAGCCCGCTGACGGCCATCCGGCGCATGTCGGCGCCCGCGCCCGTCGCCGTCGGCTCCTCGCCGCGCAGCACCGACTCCACCAGATCCACCGTGGCGTAGTCGGCGAACCGGCCGATGGCGAACTCCGTCAGCTCCTCGCAGGTGCGGACCACGTCCAGCGTCGTCCCGATCTCCGTGCCGGCGTCGTAGAGCAGCTTCAGCCGCCGCTGCGCCACATCCACCCGGCCGCTGAGCGCCTGGAGTTCCGTGGTGTCCCGGATCGTGGCCACCGTGCCGGGCGGGCCGCCGTCCTGGTCGGTCGCGCGCTGGTTGACGGCGAGGAGCCGTCTGCCGACCCGGTACACCTCGTCGCTGGCGATCCGGCCCGACGACAACAGCTGCGCGGTCAGCGGATCGAGGCCCAGTTCATCGACCCCGAGCCCCTCCACGTGCATCGGCAGATCGAGCAGTCGGCGGGCCTCGTCGTTGGCGAGCAGCAGCCGCCCGTCCCCGCCGACGATCAGCACCCCCTCCCGTACGGCGTGCAGGACCGCGTCATGGTGCTCGTACATCCGGGTCATCTCTTCCGGCCCGAGGCCGTGGGTCTGCCGGCGCAGCCTCCGGGTGACCAGGGCGGTGCCCACGGTGGCGAGCACCAGCACGCCCGCCGCGACGCTCAGCAGCAGCGGGAACTGCTCCTCGACGACACCGCTGACGTGCGCCAGCGTGATACCGGCGGAGACCAGGCCGATGATCCTGCCCTGGGAGTCGCGGACCGGCACCGTGGCCTGGGCGAGGAGGCCGATCGGGCCGACGATCTCCTCCTCGACGACCTTGCCTTTCAGCGCTTCCGCCAGATTGCCGATGTACTGCCTCCCGATCCGGTCGGGTTCGGGATGCGTGTAGCGGACGCCCTTGGTGCTGAGCACGACGATGAAGTCGACGGGCGCGGCCTTGCGGGCGGCCTCGGCGTGCGGCTGGAGTACGGCGCTCGGGTCGGGGCTCTTGAGCGCCGCCTCCATGCCGGGTGAGTTGGCGAAGGTCTGCGCCACGGCGACCGACCGGCGGTACGCCTCGCGCTGACTGTCCGAACGGGACTGCAGGACGAGCGCTGTCATACCCGCGGCGACGAGCAGCACCACGATCGCCACCTGGAGGAGAAAGACCTGGCCCGCGACACTGCGCATCTTCAGCATCGAGCGCGGGCGACCGTTGCGTGCGGCCATGTCCTTTTTCTACACCTCCCGCAAACCCTGGGCTGTCCGCGCCCGGTGGAGCGCGCGGGTCGCACGCGCGGCGCCTTCCCTGCCGTTCACCGCCATTCGTCGCCGTCCGCCGTCCGTCGCCGTCCGCCGTTGTCCGTCGCCGATCGTCGTCCGTCGCCGTTTGTCGATGCGGCAGATTCCGCGCGTGCTTCCGTCCGCTCTGCCTTCCCATCGGGAGAGGGCCCGACGCCCGTGAAATCCGGCCAGACCGCTCAGCGAGGGCTCAGACCGGGTGCGGCGTCCTCGCGGTCCGTCACCCCCGGCTCCCCGACCCCCGCTTCCGGCTCTCCGGCCGTCACCTCCGGTTCCCGTACGCTCACGCCGGGCCCCGGTTCCCGTACGCTCACGCCGGGCCCCGGTTCCCGTACGTTCACGCCGGGCCCCGACTCCCGTACGTTCACGCCCGGCCCGCGGTCCAGCAGCTGGAACTCCTCGCTCAGCATCCGGGCTTCCTGATCCGCTGTTCGGGTGTCCAGGCTCAGCACCTGGGTGAGAGCTTCGGCGACGGCCGCCTCCGGGGCCGGCAGCGGGCCCGGCGAACGCCAGGCGACGAACCCGTCCGGGCGCACCAGCAGCGCGCCCCCCGCCTCCAGGCCGTGCGCCTCGGCCCAGTAGGCGGACCCCTCCTCGGGGACCAGGTCGGCGTCCGAGCCCCGGCCGATCCCGTACACCTCCAGCGGTACGGAGAGCCGGGCCGCCGCATGCCGGGCCGCGTCCCGCCATACGGACCCCGCGCCGCAGAGCAGGACCGCCGAGCGCTCGTACAGATCGAGCGTCGAGATCCGCTCGCCCGCCCACGTCACCCACAGATGGGGGGCACGGGTGCCGGGCTCGGCCGTCAGCCGCATCCGCTCGGGGGCCACGGGACGGTCCGGGTTCGCGCCGACGACCGCGCCGCTCCGGTAGCCGTACCCCATCGCCACCGCCAGGATCCCGCCCTGCCGGCCGCCGGGCGCGGACGGGGCCGCGTAGCCGGGGTGGCTGTGCTCCGCCGAGCGGGCGGACGCCCGCTCCGCGGACGCCCGCGCCACCGGCAGCCGCTCCTCGCCATAGCTCTCCAGCAGACCGGGACCCGCCCAGCCCTTGAGCACCGCCGCCAGCTTCCACGCCAGGTTGTGGGCGTCCTGGATACCGGTGTTGGACCCGAACGCGCCGGTGGGGGACATCTCGTGCGCCGAGTCCCCGGCGAGGAACACCCGGCCGGACGAGTAGCGGTCCGCGACCCGCTCCGCCGCGTGCCACGGCGCCTTCCCCGTGATCTCCACATCCAGATCCGGGACGCCGACGGCGCGGCGGATGTGCTCACGGCAGCGCTCGTCCGTGAAGTCGTCGAGCGGCTCGCCGTGCTCCGGATGCCAGGGGGCGTGGAACACCCAGCGCTCCCGGTTGTCCACCGGCAGCAGCGCGCCGTCCGCGCCCGGCCGGGTGAGATAGCAGACGATGAACCGCCGGTCCCCGACGACATCGGCCAGCCGGCGGGACGTGAACGTCAGGCTCACATTGTGGAACAGCTCGCCATGGCCGCTCTGGCCGATGCCGAGCCGCTCCCTGACCGGGCTGCGCGGACCGTCCGCGGCGACCAGATAGTCCGCCCGTACGGGGAAACGTTCCCCGGTCACCCGGTTCTCGACGAGCGCGCCGACCCCGGCCGGGTCCTGCTCGAAGGAGAGCAGCTCGTGCGAGAACCGGAGATCGGCCCCGTACTCACGCGAACGCGCGTGAAGCACCGGCTCGATGTCGTTCTGGCTGCACAGGCACCAGCCGCTGGGGCTCAGGCGGGCATGACCTCCGCCCGGATCGATCTGTCTGAACAGCCACTCCTCGTCCTTCCCGGTCAGTGAACCCGCTTGGAGGATCCCGTGGTTGCCGGCCAGTACGGACGCCGCCTCCCGGATCTCCCGCTCCACCCCGGCCACCCGGAACAACTCCATCGTGCGGAGGTTCATCCCCCGGCCACGCGGATGCTCGGATGTGCCGGAGTGCTTCTCCACCAGCAGGTGCGGGATGCCGTGGCGGCTCAGGAACAGCGAGGTGGACAGGCCCACCAGGGACCCGCCCACGACGAGGACGGGTACGCGGAGTGTCGAGGTCTCGGCTTGCGGGGCGGTGGCCGCGGCGGCGGCGTTCTTCCTGGGCTCTTGCATGGGATCTCTGTGCCCGGTCCCGGACCGTTCCCCCGCCCATTCACCCGCATGGTGTCCATCTCTCGCGCCACTCGTGGCAGCGGATCACGATCGGATCACGGGAGCGCTCCGGATCATGAGGGGCGTTCGTGCGCATCCACGTGGCACCGACCACGCCCCGCGGAGCGCAATCACCTTGATCAACGACTGACGACTGGGCCGCGTCCCCGGCTAAGGCGCGGTCGCGAAGGAGTGTGAACACGGATGACAACCTTGTCGGAACGCATTTCGCAGTCCGCCTTCGACGGGTCCAGACTGCGGGTCGTTCTGCTGCTGGACCTCTACGACGGAGCCCAGAAGCAGTTCCTGGAGGCGTACGAGCACATGCGCAACAGCGTGGCCTCGGTACCCGGACACATCAGCGACCAGCTCTGCCAGTCGATCGAGAACCCCTCGCAGTGGCTCATCACCAGCGAATGGGAGAGCGCACCGCCCTTCCTCGCCTGGGTCAACAGCGAGGAACACGTGGAGACCGTCCAGCCGCTGCACAGTTGCGTACGGGACACCCGCTCGCTGCGGTTCAGCGTGCTCCGCGAGACCGGACAGGGGTTCAGCGCCGCGCCGGAGCAGCGGATCAGGACGGGGCTGCTGCCCACGCCGCACGTCGGCGACGGCGTCGTACGCCACGCCCTCACCTTCACCGTGAAGCCGGGCAGCGAGCCGACCGTCGCCAAGATCCTCGCGGGATACACCTCGCCCGCCGCCCGCGTCGACGACCACACCCGGCTGCGGCGCACCTCGCTCTTCATGCACGGCAACCGGGTCGTCCGCGCGATCGAGGTGCACGGAGACCTGATGGCCGCCCTGCGCCACGTGGCCCGCCAGCCCGAGGTACGGGCCGTGGAGGAGGCCATCAACCCCTATCTGGAGCAGGACCGGGACCTCGACGACCCCGGCTCCGCCCGGCTCTTCTTCACCCGTGCCGCGCTCCCCGCGGTGCACCATGTGTCCGCCGAAGGGCCCCAGCCCGGTGACGTCAACCGTCACGCGCTCTACTACCAGGCCAAGGACGGCTGCGGTCTCGCCGTGGCCCGGCTGCTGTCCCAGCAGGACGAAGAGGCCGCGGCCCATCCCAGTGACCCGATCGTCAGCAGCACCGTCTTCCAGCGGGACGACATCGTCGTCCGGCTCATCGACGTCAACGGCCCGCTGGACGACCACCCCGTTCTCGCGCTCGGCGTCCAGGGCCCGCGCAAGCTCGCGACCCTCGCCCGCCTGCTCGTCGACGGCGACGACCTGCCGGACGTCCCGGAGGTCAGGGAGGGCGACCCCGGGATCGCCCGCTTCGTCACCCGCGCCGACATGCAACTCGTCACCGACCGGTACGCACCCAACGAATCCTGACCCGCACGCCAGCCAGGTCCCGGCAACTGCCCGCGCGGGACCCGCACTTGGAGGAAAGCCAGCATGACCACGCACCGCCCACGCATCGTGGACCTCAGCGAGACCCAGCCCAACACCCGGCGCGGAGGCGATCTGCGCGCCCTGCTCACCCCGACGGCGGTGGGCGCCACCACCGGTTTCATGGGACTCGCCATCGTGCAGCCCGGCGAACGCATCGGGGAGCACTACCACCCGTACTCCGAGGAGTTCGTGTACGTGGTGAGCGGGCTCCTGGAGGTCGACCTGGACGGTGAGACGCAGAAGATGCGCCCCGACCAGGGACTGCTGATCCCCAAGAACATGCGCCACCGGTTCCGCAACGTCTCCAACGTCGAGGCCCGGATGGTCTTCCATCTCGGGCCGCTCGCGCCCCGCCCCGAACTGGGTCACGTCGACACCGAGGAGACGCCGGGGGCCGGAGCGCAGGGCAGCCCGCCGGAACGGACTGGGGCCGTGTCGTGAGGCGGCGGGTGGCGGTCACCGGGGTCGGCATCGTCGCCCCCGGAGGCGTCGGCGCCCCGGCGTTCTGGGATCTGCTGGAGAACGGCCGTACGGCCACACGGGGCATCACCCTCTTCGACCCGGCCGGCTTCCGCTCCCGGATCGCCGCCGAGGTCGACTTCGAGCCCGAGCGGCACGGCCTCGACAAGGAACAGGTGGCCCGCTCCGACCGGTACATCCAGTTCGCGCTGGTCGCCGCCCGGGAGGCGATGGCGGATTCAGGGCTCGACGCCGGGAAGGAGGACCCCTGGCGCATCGGGGTCTCCCTCGGCACCGCCGTCGGAGGCACCACACGACTGGAGCACGACTATGTCGCCGTCTCCTCGTCGGGCAACCGCTGGGCCGTGGACCACCGCCCCGCCGGACGCCATCTGCACCGCGCCTTCTCGCCCAGCACGCTCGCCTCGGCCGTCGCGGAGGAGGTGGGCGCGCGCGGCCCGGTGCAGACCGTGTCCACGGGCTGCACCTCCGGGCTCGACGCCGTCGGATACGCCTTCCACGCCATCGAGGAGGGCCGGGCCGACGTCTGTGTCGCGGGAGCGTCCGACTCGCCCATCTCGCCGATCACCGTGGCCTGTTTCGACGCCATCAAGGCGACCTCGCCCAACAACGACGACCCGGCGCACGCGTCCCGCCCGTTCGACGCCGACCGTGACGGGTTCGTCATGGGCGAGGGCGGAGCCGTGCTCGTACTCGAAGAGCTCGAACACGCGCGCGCCCGTGGTGCGAACGTGTACTGCGAGATCGGCGGATACGCGACCTTCGGCAACGCCTACCACATGACCGGGCTCACCCCCGAGGGGCTGGAGATGGCCCGTGCCATCGACACCGCGCTCGGGCACGCGCGTACCGAGAGCACGGCCATCGACTACGTCAACGCGCACGGCTCGGGCACGAAACAGAACGACCGCCACGAGACGGCGGCCGTGAAGAGGTCCCTGGGCGACCACGCGTTCAAGACGCCCATGAGTTCCATCAAATCCATGGTGGGGCACTCGCTGGGCGCGATCGGCGCGATCGAACTCGTGGCCTGCGTACTGGCGATGCACCACCAGGTGGTGCCGCCGACGGCCAACTACGAGACCCCCGACCCCGAGTGCGACCTGGACTATGTGCCGCGTACCGCCCGCTCCCGGAAGCTGAGCAATGTGCTCTCCGTCGGCAGCGGGTTCGGCGGTTTCCAGTCCGCGGTCGTCATGACCAGGCCCAGCGGGAGGGCACGATGAGCAACTCCCCGAAGAATCCGTCCGCCGAGTCGTCCGCCGAGTCGTCCGCCGAGTCGGCCGTCGACCCGTCCGCCGGTTCCTCCGCCGATTTCTCCGCCGAACCGGCCGTCGCGCGGTCCGCGGGCCGGTCCGCGGACCGCGCGGTCGATCTGTCCGTCGATTGGTCCGTCGACCGGTTCGGCGCCCGGTCCGACGGTCGGTCCGACGCTCGGTCCGGCAAGAAGAAGCCGGTCGACGGGTCCGCGGGAAAGGCCGCGGCCGAAGCGTCCGCGAAGGGTGCCGGGAAGGCTACCGGGAAGTCCGCGGGCAAAGCGTCCGGAAAGGGTGCTGGGAAGACCGCCGGGAAGGCCGCGGGCAAACTCGCGGGTAAGTCCGCGGCCGGGCAGGGCGGCCGGTCCGGCGAGCAGCCCTTCGCCGAGCCCGCGGACCGGCCCGTCGGCCGGCGCGGCGGCAGATCCGGCGATCCGGCTGCCAGACGTACGGTCATCACGGGCATCGGAGTCGTCGCCCCCAACGGGATCGGCGCCGACGCCTTCTGGAAGTCGACGCAGGAAGGCATCAGCGTCCTCGACCGGATCAGCCGCGACGGCTGTGAGCAACTGCCGCTGCGCGTCGGCGGGGAAGTGCGCGACCTCGACCCCGGCGCGGTCGTCGAGCAGCGCTACCTCGTACAGACCGACCGCTTCACCCACTTCGCGATGGCGGCCGCCGACCTCGCCCTCGCCGACGCCCGGCTCGGCCGGGCCGACTACGAGGACTCGCCCTTCGCCGTCGGAGTGGTGACCGCCGCGGGATCGGGCGGCGGCGAGTTCGGCCAGCGCGAGCTCCAGCAGCTGTGGGGCCGGGGCTCGCGCTTCGTCGGCCCGTACCAGTCCATCGCCTGGTTCTACGCGGCCAGTACGGGCCAGATATCGATCCGCGGCGGCTTCAAGGGGCCGTGCGGTGTGGTGTGCAGCGACGAGGCCGGTGGTCTCGACGCCTTCGCGCACGCCGCCGGGGCGATCGCGCGCGGCACCGACGCGGTCGTCGTCGGCTCCGCGGAAGCGCCGCTCGCGCCCTACTCGGTCGTCTGCCAGCTGGGTTACGAGGACCTGAGCACCTGCGACGACCCGGCCCGCGCCTACCGGCCCTTCACCTCGGACGCCTGCGGCTTCGTCCCCGCCGAGGGCGGCGCGATGCTCGTCGCCGAGGAGGAGTCCGCGGCGGTGCGGCGCGGGGTGCGGCCACGGGCGTACGTGGCGGGGCACGCCGCCACGTTCACCGGTCCCTCCCGGTGGCCCGAGTCGCGGGAAGGGCTGGCCGTGGCGATCCGCGCCGCGCTGAAGGACGCCCGCTGCGCGCCGGAGGAGATCGACGTGGTCTTCGCCGACGCCCTCGGAACGCCGGAGGCCGACCGGGCCGAGGCGCTGGCCCTCGCCGACGCCCTCGGCCCGCACGGCGGACGGGTGCCGGTCACAGCCCCCAAGACCGGTATCGGACGGGCGTACTGCGGCGGTCCGGTTCTCGATGTGGCCGCGGCGGTCATGGCCATGGAACACGGCCTCGTACCTCCGACGCCGAACGTGTTCGACGTCTGCCACGACATCGACGTCGTCACCGGTCAGGCCCGCCGGGTACCGCTGCGCACGGCACTGGTGCTGAGCAGGGGGCTCATGGGGTCGAACGCGGCGCTGGTGCTGCGTAGCGGGGCCCCCGTCTGACGCGGGGCCCCGCAGGGCCCGGCCCTCATCCGCCGCCGGTGGCCGGCCCCACCGGCGGCCCCGGCACCGACAGGCCGGGCCCACCCGACCTTCACGACTAAGGAGCACGTCCCATGGACACCCTGACCTCCTACGAACTGGGCGACCTGATGCGGAAGAACGCCGGCATCGCGGTCGACCCGATCGCCCTGGCAGACCACCCGGACACCCCCTTCGAGGAGTACGGCCTGGACTCCCTGGGCCTTCTCGGCATCGTCGCCACGCTGGAGAACCAGTACGGCCGGCCGATGCCGCAGGACGCGGAGCGGTGCAAGACCCCCCGCGAGTTCATCGACCTCGTCAACAACACCCTCACCAAGAGCGGAGCCTGAAGTGCCCGGACACACCGAGAACGAGATCACCGTCGCCGCACCCCTGGACCTCGTCTGGGAGATCACCAACGATCTGGAGAACTGGCCCCAGCTCTTCAGTGAGTACGCGTCGGTGGAGATCCTGGACCGCAAGGGCGACACGACGACCTTCCGGCTGACCATGCACCCCGACGAGAACGGGACGGTGTGGAGCTGGGTCTCGGAGCGCACCCCGGACCGTGAGAACCGCAAGGTGCGCGCCCGCCGCGTCGAGACCGGCCCCTTCCAGCACATGGACATCCACTGGGAGTACTCCGAAGTGCCCGGCGGCACGAGGATGCACTGGCGGCAGGACTTCGCGATGAAGCCGGACGCGCCGGTCGACGACGACTGGATGACCGAGAACATCAACCGGAACTCGAAGGTCCAGATGGCTCTGATCCGGGACAAGATCGAGGCACGCGCCAAGGTCTCCGGACGAGCGGGGAGTCCGCGATGAGCCCTTCGGCCGTCTCGCCCCACCGGGCGCTGATCGTGGCGAGGATGGCGCCGGGTTCGGCCGACGGGATCGCGGAGCTATTCGCCAAGTCCGACGACGGCGAGCTGCCCCACCTCGTGGGCGTCACTCGGCGCAGCCTGTTCCAGTTCGGTGATGTGTATCTGCATCTGATCGAGTCGGACCGGCCGCCCGGTCCGGCGATCGCCCAGGTGACGGAGCATCCCGACTTCCGGGACCTCAGCGACCGGCTGACCGCGTTCATCAGTCCGTACGACCCCGCCACCTGGCGGAGCCCCAAGGACGCGATGGCCCGTCAGTTCTACTGCTGGGAACGCGACTGACGCCGGACCCGGACCCGGACCCGCACACGCGGACGCCCCGAAGTTCTCCTCGTGGAGGCTTCGGGGCGTCGGCCGGTCCGGACGCGTATGCCGCTCATCCGGGAACCACGGACTCGAACGCGTGGAGATACGCGTTCACCGGACGGATCTCGCCGACGGGAAGCCCCGCCCTCGTCATCCGGTCCACCATGCTCTCCCTGGTGTGCTTCGCTCCGCCCACGTTCAGCAGCAGGAGCAGATCCATGGCGGTGGTGAACTTCATCGACGGGGTGTCGTCCACGAGGTTCTCGATCACGACGACCCGCGCGCCGGGGCGGGCCGCCGCGACGATGTTCCGCAGCGTGCTGAGGGTGCTGTGGTCGTCCCACTCCAGAATGTTCTTGACGATGTACAGATCCGCGCTCACCGGGATCTCACGGCGGCAGTCGCCGGGCACGATGCCGGTCCGCGAGGCCAGCGGCCCGCCGTCCCGCAGCCGTGGATCGGCCTTCGCCACCACATCCGGCAGATCGAGCAGCGTGCCCCGCAGGTCGGGGTGCTTCTCCAGCAGGCTGGCCAGCACATGCCCCTGGCCGCCGCCGATGTCGGCGACCGACGAGACGTCCTTGAGGTCGAGCAGTTCGGCGACGTCCAGCGCGGACTGCTTGCTGGAGGTGGTCATGGCCCGGTTGAACACCTGCGCGGAGTCGTGCGCGTCCTGGTGCAGATACTCGAAGAAGCCCTTGCCGTACAGCTCCTGGAAGACGTTGTCCCCGGAGCGCACGGCGTCGTCGAGACGCGGCCACGCGGCCCAGGTCCACGGTTCCGTGCACCACAGGGCGATGTAGCGCAGGCTCTGCGGATCGTCCTCGCGCAGCATCCGCGACATATCGGTGTGGGCGAAGGTGCCGTCCGGGCGTTCCTTGAAGATGCCGTAGCAGGAGAGCGCGCGCAGCAGCCGGCGCAGCGGCCGCGGCTCGGCGGTGACGGCCGCGGCGAGCGACTCGACGGTGGCGGGCGCGTCACCGAGGGCGTCGGCCACGCCGAGGCGTGCGGCCGCCCGGACGGCGGCGGCGCACGCCGCCCCGAAGACGAGTTCGCGCAGGCGCATCGCCGGGGGAGGGGCGGTGTCGACCGAGACGGTCTGGACGGGTCGGGTGCTCAGAGTCGTCATCGGCACATTCCCGCCGGTTCGGAGGCCCCGCACACATTGCCGGTGAAGGTGTTGCCCTTGCCGGGGCCGCGGTGGACCAGGTCGGCCTTGCGGTTGCCGGTCACCTGGTTGTGCTCGATGACGTTGTCGTCGTTGGTCGCGCCGACGAAGCTCTTCGCCAGCACGATGCCGCCGGACATGGGCGCGCTGCCCACGTTCTCCGAGATCCTGTTGTTCCGGATGACCGTGGCGTCGGAGCCGGTGAGGACGATTCCGGAGCCCTGGATCGCGGGCAGCCTGGGAGTGGCCGGGCAGAGCTTGTTGTTCTTGTGGATGTCATTGTTCCGGATGGTCATCGCCCCGGCCGCGGGCTTCGACTCGTCGCTGACGACGAAGATCCCCGCGCAGTTTCCGGAGATGTCGTTCTCGCGGGCGGTGAGATTCCGGACGCGCTTGATGTTGATGCCGACGCGGTTGCGTACCAGCTCGTTGTTGGCGACGACCGTCCCGAGGGTGTCGGTGGCCCCGCCCTCCTCGCCGACGGTGTTGGCGAGGAAGACGCCGGCGTCGCGGTTGTCCCGGGAGGCGTTGTCGCGGATCGAGGCACGCGTGGACTTCTCCAGGGAGATCCCCCAGGTGCCGTTCTTCTCGGCGGTCACCTGGCGGACGGAGAGCCGGTCGGTACGGGACGCCCAGAGACCGGCGGCGGCGAACCCGGTCACCTTCAGGGAGCGGATGGAGACCCCGCGCGCGTTCGCGCCCTCGGTGCCGGTCACACAGATGCCGTTGCCCTTCTGCGCACAGGCGTTGACGGCCCGGACGGCCCGCTTCCGGCCGGCGATGGGCGTGGGCGAGGGCGTGACGGCGATCGGGGCGGGCATCAGCACGGTCCCGGGACCCGCGCCGCGCAGCGTCAGACCCTCCTTGGTGATCTGGACGCTCTCCCGGTAGACGCCCGGCCTGATGAGCACCGTGTCACCCGGCCGCGCGGCGTCGACGGCCACCTGGATCGACCCACCGGGGTACACGATGTGTCTGGCCCCGCCATGGGGGACGGAGACGGCCGCGGCGGGGGCGGCGGCAGCGAGCCCGGAGGCCATGACGGACGCGACGCCGACGAGGCATCCGATCCGTCGTCGCGCGTGCGGCGATCTGTGGTTTTTTTGGTAATTCGTCATGGGCCGAAGCTATGGGCGATCCATGGACCTTGCCACACGGAGAAAGCAGATGGATACAGGGTGTGGTGCGACCGGGTTCATTTCCGTCCGACCCCGTGGTGTCGTCTCCCACGCCCGCGTGGGACGGCTTGCGTCGGCTTGCTGGGGCAGTCCCACCCGACTGGTCTACGAAGCGCCCGCGCCGGGCCGCGCCGGGCCGCGCCGGGCCGTGCCGGGCCGTGCCGGGCCGGGCCGTGCCGGGCCGGGCCGTGCCGGGCCGGGCCGTGCCGTGCCGACCCGCGCCGACCCGCGCCGACCCGCGCCGGGCCCGCGTCGGCCTTCGTGGTCGGCCACCGTCCACCCGCCCGGCCCGGTCCGGCCCCACCCGCCCGGTCTGCGGGGAGCCGGTACCCCGCCGTGTGGGGCCTGCATGGGGCTGTCCGGTCGGTCCGCGTCGGCTCACGGGGCCCGGTCCGCGTTGGTGCACCCGGCCCGAATTCGCCCGCCCGGCGGGACCGCGTCCACCCATCCGCCTGGTTCCGCGGAGAGCCCGTGCCGGGCCCACGGCGACCCGCGTCGGGCTCGCGGCGACCCACGTCAGCCCCGCGGCGACCTGCCCGGTCGGCCTTGGGCGCGGTCGGCCCGTATCCGCCTCGCGGAACCCCGTATCCGCACCGCGGCCCCCGCACTCGTTGGCTCTCACTCCGAGCTAACCTGGCCGTATGGGCTGTTCCGGGCCCTCGGCCGAGCTGGGTGAGCTGCTGGCCGGCATTCACCGGCTGGTACGGCGTACGCTGCGCGGCGGACTGCCGGGACCGCCCCTGCGCGACGCACAGGTCGAACTGCTGAAGCTCGTCCGCGACAGCCCCGGCATCCGGGTCTCGGCGGCGGCGCGGGAGCTGCGTCTCGCGGGCAACTCCGTGTCCACGCTGGTCCGGCAACTCGTCTCCATGGGGCTGCTGGTCCGAGAACCCGACCCCCGTGACGGTCGCGCGGCGCTGCTGACCGTGACCCCGGAGGCGGCCCGCCGCCTCCGCGAGTGTGAGGACCGCCGGGCCGCTCTCCTCCAAGACCGGCTCGCGCTCCTGACCGAAGCGGACCGGGCAGCCCTCGCGGCGGCCGTGCCCGCGCTCCGCAGGCTGGCCGAGAATCTGCGCCAGGAGGCGCCACAGCCATGATCACCACCGCTCCCGCCGCCATCGACTGCACGGGGCTGGTCTACAGCTTCGGCGACACCCGCGCGGTCGACGGCGTCGACTTCACCGTCGAGCCCGGCGAGGTCTTCGGACTCCTCGGCCCCAACGGCGCGGGCAAGACCACGGCGATCCGGGCCATCACCACCCTGCTCCCGGTGCCCGCCGGGATGATCCAGGTCTTCGGCCACGACGTCGCCCGCGAGCCGATGCCGGTGCGGCGGCTCCTCGGCTACGTCCCCCAGCAACTCTCCGCCGACGCGGCCCTGACCGGGCGGGAGAACGTCATCCTCTTCGCCAGGGTGTACGACGTCCCGCGCCGCGAACGCGCGACGCGCGTCGGCCAGGCGCTCGACGCGGTCGGCCTCACCGACGCCGCCGACCGGATGGTCGCGACGTACTCCGGCGGCATGGTCCGGCGCCTGGAACTGGCGCAGGCGCTCGTCAGCGCCCCCCGGCTGCTGATCCTGGACGAGCCGACGATCGGGCTCGACCCCATCGCCCGTACGAGCGTGTGGGAGCGGCTCACGGAGGTGCGGCGGGCCACCGGCATGACCGTACTGGTGACCACGCACTACATGGACGAGGCCGACCAGCACTGCGACCGCCTGGCGATGATGCACCTCGGCCGGATCCGCGCGCTCGGCACCCCCGTACAGCTCACCTCCGAACTGGCCCGACCCGGCGAGGAGGAGCCCACCCTGGAGGACGTGTTCCGGCACCACGCCGGGAGCGGCCTCGACGACGATCAAGCGGGAGGGGAGTTCCGCGATGTGCGCAGCACCCGCCGCACGGCGTCCCGACTCGGCTGACACGGTTCCCCGGAACACGGACACCCGGAACGCGGCCACCGGGACGGCCGGTCGCCCCCGGACGGCCGGTCACGGTCCGGGAGCCGGTCAGGGGCAGGGGCTCGTCAAGGGACCCCGCGGTACCGGGACCGGTGACCGTCCGGTCGTGCCGTACACCCCGCCCCGCCCGCGCACCGGCTGGGCCGTGCTGCCCTCCCGTGTCGTCGCCATGTGCGCCGTGGAACTGCAGAAGCTCCGCCACGACCGGACCGAGCTGTACACCAGGGCGGTGCAGCCGGCGCTCTGGCTGCTGATCTTCGGAGAGACCTTCACCCGGATCCGGGCGATCCCGACCGGGAACGTGCCGTATCTCGACTTCCTCGCACCGGGGATCATCGCGCAGTCGGCCATGTTCATCGCCATCTTCTACGGCATCATGATCATCTGGGAGCGGGACGCCGGCGTGCTGAACAAGCTGCTCGTCACCCCCACGCCCCGCGCCGCCCTGGTCACCGGCAAGGCGTTCGCCGCCGGGGTGAAGGCGCTGATCCAGGCGGTCGTGGTCATCGTCATCGCCGCCGCCCTCGGCGTGGCCCTGACCTGGAACCCGCTCAAGCTGCTGGGCGTCGCGCTGGTGGTGGTGCTGGGGTCGGCGTTCTTCTCCTGCCTGTCGATGAGCATCGCGGGCATCGTGCTCACCCGCGACCGGCTCATGGGCATCGGTCAGGCGATCACCATGCCGCTCTTCTTCGCCTCCAACGCGCTCTACCCCGTCGCCCTGATGCCGGGCTGGCTCCAGGCGGTGAGCCGGGTCAACCCGCTCAGTTACGAGGTCGACGCCCTGCGCGGTCTGCTGATCGGCACCCCGGCGCATCTCCCGCTGGACTTCGGGGTGCTGTGCTTCGCCGCGGTGGTGGGCATCAGCGCGGCGTCCGGCCTGCTGGGCCGTCTCGCCCGCTGACCATCACCCGCCCCGGCCCTGGTCGCGGGAACGGCCCGCCATGTCACCCCGCGCGGGGAGCACCTGAAAGGCTCCCCGCGCGGGGTGGGATCAGGAGGCGGCCAGCGCGCGGACGGCGCGGATCAGGGCCGCGTTGTCGGGGGCGTCGGTGCCGTCGGGCAGATCCGTGCCGTCCTCGAAGCCGATACGGGTCTGGTGACCGTCCTCGATGGCCGCGCGGACCAGGGGCCAGACCGTCGGGCCGTCGCCGTGGTACAGGATCGGGCAGGTCACGCCCGCCTCCCGGATGCGCGCGGCCATGGCGCGCGCCGCCGCCACCGACTCGGCCGGGTCCTCCTCGACCGGCTCGATGAGGATACGGACGTTGTCGTGCAGGGTCGGCGAGGCCAGCAGCGCCGGGACGTCGTCCATCGTCCACACCGCGCTCTCCAGCACCATGCCGCGCTCCACGACGAGCGACGCGGTCTCGGCCGCGCCCTCCTCGCAGAAGGCGACGGACGCGAAGTCCGGCAGCACCTCCCACGACTTGACCAGCTCGAACCGCTCCTCGGGGCCGGAGCAGGTCCACAGGCCGGTGGTGGTGCCGACGACCGCGTCCGGGGCGACTTCGCGGATCGCGGAGAGGACCTCGGCGAGGGCGTCGGGGCGGATGGTCTGTCCGCCGTCGGCCGTACGGACATGGAAGTGGACGACGTCCGCTCCGGCGGAGACCACCGCGAGGGTGTCGGCGGCGATCTCCGCCGGGGTGACCGGGACAGTGGGGTGCTCGGCCTTGGAGCGCCCGCCGTTGACGGCGGCTTTCAGAAACACGGTGGTCCTTTCAGGGTGGAACACAGAAGATCGTGCGGGGGAGTGATGAACGCGGCCGGAACAGGTGCCGCGCGGCAGCGCGAGGGAGCCTCCCGGCGCGGGCGCCGGAGCACCGCCGCGACGCGGTGACGCGGCGGCGGCGTCGCTTCAGGCGACTGCTTCGGGTAGCTGCGGGTGGCTGCTTCAGGCAAGGCAGTCGCTTCGGGCAGTCCCTTCAGCGCAGCCGCTTCAGCGCAGCCGTTGAAGCGACTCGGTGGCGCCGGTCAGCGAACCCAGCGGCTTGCCCTCCCACAGCTCAGCCACCAGTGCCGGCTCCTCCGCGTCATCCGCCAGCGCCTCGTCGATGACGGCGGCGAGCCGTGCGGCCGGCGCGATGATCACGCCGTTCGCGTCACCGAGCACGATGTCACCGGCCTGGACCGGGACACCGCCGCAGGCGACCGGGGCGCACAGGGCCCCGTCCGCGATGCCGTGCAGCTTGGTGGTCAGCGGTGTGCGCCCGTACGCGTACACCGGCAGGCCGACCTTCCGCAGCGCGTCGATGTCGGTGCAGAGTCCGTCCACCACCGCGCCCGCCGCACCACGGGCGGCCAGCGCGTTGACGACGACCTCGCCGAGCGGCGCATGGCGGCGGTCGCCTCCGCAGTCGACGACGACCACGTCACCGGGGCCGACGAGCCCGGCCGCATGGTGCAGCATCGTGGAGTCGGTGGCGGTGATACGGACCGTCACGGCACGGCCCACCAGCTTCTGCGTCCCCGCCATGCGCTGGAGCAGCGGATCGCAGAATCCCTCCTCCAGGTAGTGGCCGAGGGTCGGGAAGTCCACCTTCCCCAGCTTCTCGACGAGTTCCCCGTCGAGCGGGGCGGGCAGTGGGCGCATATCGAGTGGCATGACGGGGCTCACCTCGGTCCGATGATGATGCGGCGGTTGCGGAGCACCGGGAGAACTGTGCGGGCCTCGTCGATCCGGTCCTTGTCGGCGTCGACCACGAGCATCGCCCGCTCCTCCTCGCCGAGCGCCGAGCGGACGACGCCCAGCGGGTCGACGGCCATGCTCATCCCGATGCAGTCGGCGGTGGTGAGCGAGGAAGCCACCACCCAGCAGGTGTTCTCGATGGCGCGGGTGCGCAGCAGGGTGGTCCAGTGGTCCTCCTTGAGGGGACCCTTGACCCACGCCGCCGACACCGACAGCAGATCGGCGCCCATCTCGATCAGGGAGCGGGTGAACTCCGGGAAGCGGACGTCGTAGCAGTTGACCAGGCCGACGTTGAAGTCGCCGATGCGGACGACGACCGGCCCGGTGTCACCGCGCTGGACCTGCTGCGACTCCTTGTAGTTGAAGGCGTCGTAGAGGTGCATCTTGCGGTAGAGGCCCAGCACCTCGCCGCCCGCGTCGACCGCGGCGATGGTGTTGTACGGGAGCGCCGTGCCGCTGTCCTCGTAACCGGGCGCGATGATCGCGATGTTGTAGGCGGCGGCGATCCGGGAGACGCCTTCGAGGAAGGCGGGCCAGTGGGCCTCGGCGAGTTCGCGGAGGGGGAGGGCGGAGGGGGAGTCGGAGGGAACCATCGACTCTTCGGGGAAGATGACGAGTTCGGCCCCCGCCGCGGCGGCGTCTCGGGTCATCTCCTCGATGACCACGAGATTGGCCGCCGCGTCGGCGGTCGGGGCGAACTGGACTGCGGCGACCTTCACGGCCGTGTCTCCTTGCTGGGTTGGGAAGTCTCGAAGGGCCCGTACGACATGTGCGACATATGCGGCCCATGGGGCCCGTGCGGCTCGTACGAGGGGAGGAGGGCGGCCCGGCGCGCTGTCCGGGTCGCGGCGGCTCCCGTGCGATGGGCCGGATGGATCCGATGGATCCGATGGATCCGATGGACCCGATGGGCCGGGTGGACCGGCCGTGCGCGGCCGGTCATTCGGCCAGCACCCTTGAGCGCCGCGGGTCCCAGCCGGCCCGCACCGGCTCGCCGACGGCCAGGCCGCTGTGGTCCGCGCCCCGCGCCTCGGCGACGAAACCGGCGCCGCTCGTGAGCGTGAGGTGGTAGCGGGTGGCGTTGCCCAGGTAGACGATCTGCTCCAGGGTGCCTTCCAGTACGACCGCGCACTCCGTCAACTCGGCCTCGGTACGGGCGAGCCGCACGTTCTCCGGGCGTACGGCCAGATGCACCTCGGAGCCGTCGGCCAGTCCATGGCCGTCCGGAACCGCCAGATTCCCCAGCCCCTCCACACCCAGCCGCCCGCCGGCCAGCCGGCCGGTGAGGAAGTTGGAGGTGCCGATGAAGTCGGCCACGAACCGGGTCGCGGGCCGCTCGTAGATCGCCTCCGGGCTGTCCACCTGGAGCACCCGCCCGCCATCCATGATCGCGATGCGATCGGACATGGTCAGCGCCTCCTCCTGGTCGTGGGTGACCGTCACGAAGGTGACCCCGACCTCGCGCTGGATCTTCTTCAGCTCCAGCTGCATCTCGGCCCGCAGCTTCTGGTCGAGAGCGCCCAGCGGCTCGTCCAGCAGCAGCAGCGAGGGACGCGCGATCAGCGCCCGCGCGATGGCGACGCGCTGCCGCTGCCCGCCGGAGAGCTGCGAGATGGCCCGGTCCCCGTACCCCTCCAGCCGTACGAGAGCGAGCGCGTCGTCGACGGCGGTCGCGATCTCGGCCTTGGAGCGGGACTTGCGCACCTTCAGTTCGAAGGCGACGTTGTCGCGCACATTCAGATGCGGGAACAGGGCATAGCTCTGGAAGAGCATATTGAGGTCGCGCTTGTGCGGCGGCACTCCGGTGGCGGGAACCCCGCCGAGTTCGACGGTGCCCTCCGTGGGCGCCTCGAAGCCGGTGATCATGCGCATCAGCGTGGTCTTGCCGCAGCCGGACGGGCCCAGGATGGAGAAGAACTCGTTGCGCCGGATGTCGAGCGTCACATCCCGTACGGCGTGCGTGCCGCCGAACGCCTTGCCCACCCCGGTCAACCGCACCGCCGGCGCCGCGGTGGCCTGCGGCGCCACGGCCGCTGTCGTGTCAGCTGTCATGTCAGGACGCCTTGACCTTGGTCCAGCCCTGCTGGAAGTACTTCATCGCGGTGCCGGGGTCGAGCAGGAAGTCCGCGTTCTTGATGGCCTCGTCGGAGGCGTACACCGCCGGGTTCTCGAGCGCCTTCTTGTCCTTGACGAAGTCACGGGCCTTGGCGTTGGTGCTCGCGCTGCCGCCGTCGTCCGTCGCCATCGCGGCGATCTCGGGCTGGAGCAGGAAGTTGATGAACTCGTACGCCGAGTCCGTGTTCTTCGCGCCCTTGGGGATGGAGAGCCCGTCCGTCCAGATCGAGCCGCCCTCCTCGGGGATGACGTAGTGGACGTTCGGGTTGGCCGCGACGACCTTGGCCATCGCCGTACCGCTCCACGCCTCGGCCGCGCACGCCTGCCCGGTGGACAGGAGCTGCGGGTAGTTGGTCGAGTTGTAGCCCGCGAGGATCTTCTTCTGCTTCTGGAGCGCGTCGGTGGCGGCCTTGATCTCGCCCTCGTCGGTGCTGGTGGCGCGCGAGCCGGTGACCTGGAGGCCCGCGATGTACGCCGCCAGCATGTTGTCCAGCATGTAGATCTTGCCCTTGTACTTCTCGTCGAAGAGCGTCTTCCAGCTCGTCGCCGACGGGATGCACTTGTCGTTGTACGCGAAGCCGGTCGTGCCCCAGATCCACGGAACGCTGTACTTGTTGCCCTCGTCGTACGACGGGTTGCGGAACTTCTCCGCGAGGTTGTCCAGCCCCTTGATCCGGGAGTGGTCGAGCGGCTGGATCAGCTTCTGGCCGATGAGCTGCTGCACGCTGTACTGGCTGGGCTCGACCAGGTCGTAACCCGCGGAGCCCGAGCTGAGCTTGGCGGTCATCGTCTCGTTGCTGTCGAACGTGTCGAGGGTGACCTTGATGCCGGTCTCCTTCTCGAACTTCTTCACCACCGACTCGGGGATCTCCCCGGCCCAGGCGTAGATGTTCAGCTCCTTGCCGCCGCCGCCCGAGGCGGAACCGGAGTCGGAGCCGCCGCAGCCGGTGGCGAGCAGCGCGGTGACGGTGGCGACGGAGACGGCGAGGACACTTCTGGAGACGGTTCTTGCGCGCATGAGGGCGGTGCCTTTCGTACGGAGGAGAAGCCGGGATTCAGCCGGAGGAGAAGCCGGGATTCAGCCGGAGCAGAGGAGCCGGGAGTCAGCCGGGGTGGCCGCTGGGCGAAGGTGGACGCCGGGCGAACACCGTGCGGGGGAAGGGATCGGAACGTCAGGAGCGGTCGCCGCCGAGGAGAACCCGGCGCATCTGGCGCAGCCCCACGCCGAGGATGATCAGCAGGGTGAAGAGGACGAGCAGCGTGCCCAGCGCGTTGATCTCGGGCGTCAGACCGCCCTTGAGCATCGAGTAGACGCGGAGCGGGAGCGTGGTGCTGCCGATGCCGTTGGTGAAGGTCGACATCACGATGTTGCCGAAGGAGATGGTGAAGCTGAGCAGCCAAGCGGCCAGCAGGGGCTGGCGCAGCAGCGGCAGCGTCACCCGGCGGAACGCCTGCCAGGCGTTGCATCCGAGGTCGGCGGCTGCCTCCTCCAGCGAGGAGTCCAGTGCGTTGTACGCGCCGAGGACGATCAGGGCCGCGTACGGCAGGGTCACCACCAGATGCCCGAGGACCAGGGTCGTCATGCCCAGGTCCGCGCTCATCGCTCCGAAGACCGAGAGCAGGGCCACGCCCAGCACGATCTCCGGGATGATCAGCGGCAGGAACAGACCGCCGGAGAACACCGCCTTCCACTTGGACCGCAGCCGGGACATCCCCATCGCGGCCAGCAGTCCGCAGGCGGTGGCGAGGGTCGCGGAGATCAGGGCGGTCTCCGCGCTCACCTGGAGCGCCGCCAGCAGTTCGGTGTTGTCGGCCAGCTTCCCGTACCAACGGGTGCTGAATCCCTCCCACTTGTAGGTGACCTCGGAGTCGTTGAACGACAGCACGACGACCACGACGATGGGGATGTACAGGAAGGCGATGACACCGCGGGCGAGCCAGGCGGTCACCGTGTCGAGGGCGTGCTTCATGCCGACTTCCTCCTCAGCCGCCGGGCGGCCAGTCCGAACACCGCCATCGAGGCCACCATCAGCACCAGCAGGACCACGGAGGCCGCGGCACCCATCGGCTGGTTACGGAACTCGGTGTAGAGGGTCACGATGAGATTGCCGACCAGTTGGTCGCGCCCGCCGCCGAGCAGCACGGGGATCACGAAGACGCCGAGGGTCGGAATGAAGGTGAGCAGCGCCGCCGCGAGCATGCCGGGCCGGGCGATGGGCAGCAGCACTCGGGTGTGCACCCGCCACCAGCCGCAGCCCAGGTCACGGGCGGCCTCGCCGAGCGAGTTGTCCACGCTGCGCAGCGACGCGTAGATCGGGAAGATCGCGGTCGGCAGGAACGCGTACACCAGGCCGATGAACGACGCTCCCTGGCTGGGAATCCACTGGGTGTTCCCGTCGGTGAGACCGATCGCGTCGGTGAGGCTGTTCACCGGGCCGCCGGGGCTCAGCAGGTTGATCCAGGCGAACGTCCGGACCAGGAAGTCCGTCCAGAACGGCACGATGATCAGCAGGAGCAGCAGCATCTGGCGCTGCGGGGAGCGGCCCGCGAGGTAGTACGAGACCACATAGCCGAGCACCAGGCAGACGACCGTGTTCAGGGCGGCCATGCCGAGGCTGTAGCCGAAGACCTTCAGGTAGATCGGATCGAGGAGGTCCTGGTAGTTGGCGAGCGTGTAGCCGCCCTGGATTCCGCCGTACGCGTCCGCCGAGGCGAAGCTGTTGCGGACCACCAGCAGCAGCGGTACGAGCACCAGCCCGATCACCGTGATCCCGGCGGGCGCGAGCAGTGCGGTGGTCACGGCGGCACGCCGGACCCGCGGCTCCTTGGCGGGACCCTGCCCCGGTTTCGCGCGCGCCGTCCCGGCGGTGGCGGTGACCGTCACCGGGCCGTCCGCCGACACGTCCGGTCGGGGGGAGGGGTGGTCTGCATGTGCTGATCTCCTTGTCCGGGGGTGCGGGGTCGATGGAGACAGCGTCGGTTAACAAGCCAGTGGCCGAAAAGATGAAGCTGGAACGAATCCCGTGGAAACGTGCTTGGATTTCCACGCATCTCGTAGCAGGGGAGGGCTGTGACCGACGACATTGACGGCCGGGGGATGATGGCTGGATACAGCAGCCATCGGTTCGGAGGTGCCCGGTGATCGACGACCTGGACCGGCAGATCATCGACCAGCTGCGGGTGGACGGACGCCGTTCATTCGCCGAGATCGGTCGTACGGTCGGCCTTTCCGAGGCGTCCGTGCGCGCCCGGTACCAGCGGCTTCAGCGCAAGGGCGTCCTACAGGTCGTGGGCATGACCGACGCGGTCCGGATGGGCGAGATGGAGGTCCACCTCGCGGTGCGCGTCCACCACATCCCGGTGGCCCTGGTCGCGCGAGAGCTCTCCCGGATGCCGGAGGTGCGGTACGTGGCCTCCTGTGTCGGACCGTACGACCTGATCGTGGACGTGCGCTGCCGCGACCTCGAACACCTCGCGGAACTGCTCACCGAACGCGTCCGCCGGGTCAACGGCGTGGCACACGCCGAGGCCCTGACCGTGCTGGAGGTCATCAAGGACTCGTATCTGTGGGCGGGCTTCCGGGAGGTGCCGGTACGCGCGGGGGAGCGGATCATTCCGGGCTGAGCCGGGCCTGGGCCGCGCCTGGGCCGAGCCTGGGCCGTGACCGGCTTGCGCTCGGTTTGTGGTCGGCCCGCGTCCAGGCCCGCGCGGCTCGTGACCGCGCCCTGTCCCGCGCGGCTCGTGACCGCGCCCGGACCACGTGTGGATCACGGCCCCGCCGGGTCCCCCAGACCGTGACCGCGCCCGGCGTGCGGGCCGGTGACGGCCCCCACCCGCGTCACTCCTCGGCGACGCCCTGTCCCACCGCGCTGGCCAGACCGCTCCACGAGTAGTCCTTGAACAGCTCCAGCAGGAGAAGCACCTGCACGCGGGAGACCCCCGGCAGCATCCGGATGTCGTCCAGCAACTGGACGAGCTGCGCCTGATCGCGGCAGGTCCCCTCCAGGAAGATGTCCTGACTGCCCGCGCAGAGCGCCACATGGTTGATCATCGGCATTCCGGAGAGCGTCTTCGCCACCGCGCGCGGGGTCAGGTCCCGTACCCGGATCATCAGCCGCACCGACTGATGCCCCATGGTCATCGGGTCGCAGAGCGCGACGATCCGCAGCACCCCGCTCTCCTGGAGCCGTGCGACCCGCTGCCGCACCGTGGCCTCGGAAACCCCGAGCTCACGGGCGAGAACGGTGTAGGGCGTCCGGCCGTCGCGGGTCAGTGCGCGGGTGATTCCGCGGTCTATATCGTCTAGCACACCCCCAACCTTGACATGCCAGTCAAATCCGGCGGTTCTCCTTCGTTCTCCTCGGCCGGTCCGCGCCCGGCGCGCCCGGCGCGGGCGGCGGAGGCCGGGCGGGCGGCGGCGAGAACGTGTCCGCCGAGCGGCGGCGCCGCAGCAGCGGGTCGGGGACACCCTGGGGCGAACCGCGCCGTGAAAAGCATCGTCGCCCACCCCGTGTCGAGCTTCTGTCGCGGGAGCGCCGATCCCGGCGGAAGAAGCCGCCGCGCGATTCGTGAACGTGCTGATCGCCTCGTGAACGTACTGAACGGGTGATCAGCATCACGAAGCCCCCGCGCTCGTCGCCCCGTGGGGTGGCGGGTGCGGGGACTTCCTCCGTCCCCGTCGGCTCCGGAGGAAGGGAGCCGGCGGGGCTCGGGGCGCGCGGTTCTACAGTTCGGTGGACCGGGCGAGAGTGACCAGTCCGGCGAACGCGGCGGGGGTGACTATGAGGATGGGGCCGGTCGGGGTCTTGCTGTCGCGGACGAGGACCACACCGGTGGCGGCTGCGTAGGCGGGAGCCCACTCGATGCACTCGCCGCCGTTCGGGCCGCTGTAGCTGGACTTCGCCCAATCCACTGCGCCTGGGTGCGGAAGGTTGATCATGACGTGCACTCCTCAAGTATCTTCCGGATACGGGACAGGGATTCGCTCTGGCCAAGTGCTTCTGCTCGCAGACGATCGTATGTCTCAACGGCGGCGGCCGTGATCTTGGGTGTGCTTTGCGGTCGTCCTCCGTGCGGACCTTCGGCATGGAGCACGGTAGGCGCGTCCTCGAAAGCGAGCAGTGTGAACGGTGCGTCAGTCGCCGGGACGCTGGTGAATGGCATGAACTGAAGGGTTACATTCGGCCGCTCGGCGTCTTCAAGTAGTCGTTTCAGCTGGCGTGCCATGATCCCGGAACCTCCCGTCATGACCCGTAGACAGGCTTCGTGGAGCACAACCCACAACACGGGAGGAGCTGGATCGGTGCGGTCGAGGACTTCCCGCCTGCTGGCGCGCTCCATCACCTTGACCTCGATTGTGGACGAAGAGAAGCGGGACGGTCCTCTCTCGTAGAGCGCCCGTGCGTATTCGGGGGTCTGGAGCATCCCCATCACGTAAAGCGTCGAGTAGGTGAAGATCCTTGACGCCCTGCGTTCGTGCTGGAGATACGGCACGAACCATGACGGATGGTCTCCCTGCACCGCGCTTTGGCGCTGCCGAACCATCATCGTCCCGGTCCCGAAGGCGCGGTCACACCCTTCGGCGAACTTGGCGCTCGGAACGATCTTGCCGCGCTCCACCTTGGAAACGTAAGCACCTGAGTAGCCAACGGCCTGTCCCAGCCCCCGGACACTCATCCTGCGGGCGACGCGCATCTCTCGTACGTCGACGCCAAAGGTTTCAACGGGAGTTAACGCATGCGGTTCGTTGCTGTCGTCCACTGCCCTGACCTCCGATTTTTCCGCTGAGCATAGATCGAACTTCGATTCGAGCTGTTGAATTTATGGATTTAACAGCGCTGAGCGTGGGGTTAGTTGTGCTCATCTAGTCACCCAGCTAAACCCGGTGACTACATGAGAGGGTCACGGTGAACATGACTACTACGGGCGGCCCTGTCCGAGTGGACGACTTCGTTGACCTGGTCGTACGGCTACGAGCAGAGCTTCAGGTTCTCACTGAGCTGCTCGAACGGGTCGTGGCTATCGCCATCGGCGGATGGTCCCCGGCGTTCCGAACCATGGTGAACGGCCTGTTGAATGATCTCGTGAGGTACTGGAAACAGTCCGCCCACACGGTCGCCATTCGTCCTGGCGAGGTGTCATGAGTGGCGAACTGGCCGTCGGATCCGTTGTGTTCGACACCGTGACCGGGGTCGTGGGGGTGGTCATGGAGGTCTGCGGTACGCGGTACGCATTGCGTCCGGTGCGGGGCGGGCGGGAGTGGGATGCGGTGCGTGAGGATATCCGGCCCGCAACGACCGCCGAATCGCTCCGGCCAGCTCTGGCGGAGCGGAATGCTCACAGCAGCCGGTGGGGAGCGGTGACATGACGACTTCTCGTACCTTCCGTCACCTGCTCTGGACGCTCACGCATGTGGAGTCCGAGGGTGCCTGGGTGCACATCGAGTGCGTGTCCGGTACTCCGCCGTGCGGGGCTGAGGCGGAGCCTGGGGGCAGTGTGCGGGGGCTCACTGTGGACGACGGTGAGGCATGGGCGGAGTATCACTTCCGGCGGACCGGGCACCGGCGATACGCGCGGACCGTGTGCGACACGTTGCAGTGGGACCCACCTGTTGGTACCGACCCGCGCACTTTCCCCGGTGTGACCACATGACACCGGCCGACACCCCGGCCGGGGCGCGGTCCTACCGGGCCGAGGTGCCCGCCGAGGGAGTGGTGAGCGGCAGTGGGCAACGGGTCCGCGTGGTGCTCGACGCGTTCGCCAGTCCGTATCCGAGGCGGGTTCTGCGGTGGATGCGGGGCCAGGCGTTACGGCTGGCGAACGGACTTGACCCCGACCCCGCGGCAGGCCCGATCGCGGTCGTGACCGGCCAGGCGGCGAGCACGTACACGCCGCTGTAGTCGCTCACGGTCAGCACGAACGGGCCCCCGTTCTTCAACTGGCCGAGCGCCGCGCGTAGTTCGCTGCCCGAGGCCGACCACGCGTTCTGCTACGCGGGGAGCAGGGCACCCGCAGCCTCGACAACCCCGACGACCAGGGACCATCCCCGCGTGCGCGGGGAGCAGCGGACGGACCGGGGCAGCCGGGCGGGGGAGCTGGGACCATCCCCGCGTGCGCGGGGAGCAGTGACCGCACAACAGGTGGGCTCTCTGCGAATCGGGACCATCCCCGCGTGCGCGGGGAGGCAGACTCCGTGACCTGGGGCGTTAGCAGTGGGCGGCGTCGTATTCGAGTAGTTTCACTGAAACGGTCAAATGGGTCATAGTTGCCAACTGTGTGCATTGTGGAGCGAGTTGGGTGGACAGCGTAGTTGTGGCAGCTGGTTGTCGCATGAGTTTTCCCAATTAAACGCTGTGGCTGATGATTAGAGTGTATTCATCTGGCATGGCGAGTGGCGCGGAACCTGGTTCGGGGCTCGGCGTGCGGCTGGTGGGTTCGGCGCGGAGTGTGTGGGCCAAGCACGACCGGGATACCGAGAGTTGGCTGCCGTTGTGGCGGCACATGGAGGACAGTGCCGCGGTGGCGGGGCTGTTGTGGGACAGATGGATTCCGGAGAGTGTCCGCAGGCTGATCGCTGGATCTCTGCCGGGCGGTGCCGGGGACGCGCGGGCTCTGCTGGTGTGGCTGGCGGCTGTGCATGACATCGGGAAGGCGACCCCGGCTTTCGCCTGCCAGGTCGAGGCGCTGGCCTACGACATGCGGGCGGCGGGTCTGGAGATGCGGACGCAGCGTCAGTTCGGTCAGGACCGCCGGATCGCGCCGCATGCCCTAGCCGGCCAATTGCTGCTCGGGGAATGGCTGGAGGAACGGCACGGCTGGACCGGACGGGAGGCGGGGCAGTTCGCGGTCGTCGTCGGCGGCCATCACGGGGTGCCGCCGGACCACGGGCAGATCAAGGCGCTGGACGACCGTCACCATCTGCTGCGTACACCCGGACCCGGACGGGGGGTGTGGCGGCGGGTGCAGGGCGAGTTCCTGGATGCGTGCGCGGACGAGTACGGGGTGCGTGAGCGACCCGGCGCGTGGCGCGGGGTGAAGCTGCCGCAGCCGGTGCAGGTCCTGCTCACCGGCCTGGTGATCGTCGCCGACTGGATCGCTTCCAACCCGGACCTGTTCCCGTACTTCCCGCAGGAAGAGCACCGTACGGGCGAGGAGCGCGTCGCCGCCGCGTGGCGAGGTCTCGAACTACCGGCTCCGTGGCGGCCGGAGGAGCCCGCCGAGAGTGTGGAGGAGTTGTTCGCCGGCCGGTTCGACCTGCCGCCGGGGGCCGGGGCGAGGCCGGTGCAGGAGGCCGCGGTGCGGGTGGCGCGCGCCATGCCCGCGCCTGGGCTGATGGTGATCGAGGCGCCGATGGGGGAGGGGAAGACGGAGGCGGCCCTGGCGGTCGCCGAGGTGTTCGCCGCGCGTTCGGGTGCGGGCGGCGTGTTCTTCGCGCTGCCCACGATGGCGACGGGGAACGCGATGTTCCCCCGTCTGCTGGACTGGCTCGGTCACTTACCCCGGCAGGCCGGCGATCGATCCGTGCTGCTCGCGCACTCCAAGGCCGCTCTCAACGAGGAGTACGCCGATCTGATGCGCGACAGCCGACAGCGGATCGCGGCAGTGGACATGGACGCGCCGGTTCACCGGCGGCGGCCCTCACAGGAGGCGGGGGCCGCCACGGCCGGGCTGGTGGCACATGCCTGGCTGCGGGGCAGGAAGTCCATCACATCCGCCGCAAGGACGGTGAACCCACCAAACGCACAGCACATCTGACGCCTACTCACCAGATGCGATGGCTCCTCGACACAGGGCGGCAGGCCCGCGCGGGGTTCCGAATCACCGAGAAACCGGAGAACGAACGGCTGCTGCCCGGCGGCACGACGCACTCGTCGAAGACCGAACACCACGGCGACCGCTACGAACTGGCCGTCCGGGACCAGCGGTCCCTGTCGTTCTCGAAGTCGCGCGACGACCGGGCGTCGAAGCGAGGCCCGGTCAGCCTCGTGACGGTGACCTTCGACGGCCGTCTGGAGGTCACCGACCCACAGGCCCTGCGCCGCACTCTCACCCAAGGGCTCGGCAAGGCGAAGGCGTACGGCTGCGGCCTGATGACGCTCGCCCCTCAGCCGGCCTCCGCCGAGGCCGGGCACCACCGGTGACGACCGTCGGAAAGCGCACCGCGCTCACCCCACGTCACCTCACCCGCACCGGTGAGCGTCTCTCCTTCGTCTACCTCGAACGCTGCACGGTGCACCGGGACGCCAACGCGATCACCGCCGAGGACGCCGACGGCACCAGGCACATTCCGTCCGCCACCATCGGCACCCTTCTCCTGGGCCCCGGCACCCGCATCACCCACCAGGCGATGAGCGTCCTGGGCGAGATGGGAGCGGCCGTCGCCTGGGTGGGCGAGCACGGCGTGCGCTACTACGCGGGCGGCCGAGCCCTGACCAGATCCGCCGCACTCGCCGAGGCCCAGGCCGCCCAATGGGCCAGCGTCCGCTCCCGAGTCGCCGTCGCCCGCGCCATGTACCGCCTGCGCTTCCCGGCCGAAGACCCCGCCGGACTCACCCGCCACGAACTCCTGGGCCGCGAGGGCACCCGCGTCAAGGACTGCTACCGCGCCCAGGCCCGGCGTACCGGAGTCCCCTGGAACGGCCGGCAGTACACGCCGGGCGACTTCACCAGCGGCGACCCGGTCAACCAGGCCATCACGGCGGCGGCCCAGTGCATGTACGGCATCGCGCACGCGGTCGTCGCCTCCCTCGGCTGCAGCCCCGCTCTCGGCTTCGTCCACTCCGGCCACGAGCTGTCCTTCGTCATGGACATCGCCGACCTCTACAAGACCGAGATCGGCATACCGCTGGCCTTCGACATCGCGGCCGAAGACGACGAGGACGTCGGCCCCCGCACCCGCAGAGCCCTGCGCGACCGGATCAACGAGACGTCTCTGCTGGACCGGTGCGTCAACGACATCAAGCACCTGCTCCTCCCGGACGGTACGGAGCCCGACGAACGGGACCGCGTCACGCTGCGGAGCGACGGCGACCGCGAAGTGGCGGCGGGACGCAACTACGGCGACGCGGCGGCCCTCTGGTGACCGTCATCGTCCTCACCAACTGCCCGCCCGGCCTCCGCGGATTCCTCACCCGCTGGCTCCTGGAGATCTCCTCCGGCGTCTTCATCGGCAACCCTTCGGCACGTATCCGAGACGTCCTCTGGGACGAGGTACAGCAGTACGCCGACCAAGGCCGGGCCCTGCTCGCCCACACCACCAACAACGAACAGGGCTACACCTTCCGCACCCACGACCACGCCTGGCACCCGGTCGACCACGAAGGCATCACCCTGATCCTCCGCCCGAACGCCGAGACACGAACGCCGGCCACGAGCGGTCCAAAACCCGGCTGGAGCAAGGCATCCCAGCGCCGGCGGTTCGGTAGACGATGAATGGGGTGGATTTGCGCGGATTGCCGGAATCGATGAAAGTGCTCGAGAACGAGGCTCGACCTCCCTAACACTGCAGGTCGCCGAGCGTGCTCCCCGCGCCCGCGGGGATGGTCCCCCGTTCCGGTCGGGGATGTACGCCTGACCGAGGTGCTCCCCGCGCCCGCGGGGATGGTCCCGATGTCACTGTCACCCGGCGGGGCGGGTCCAGGTGCTCCCCGCGCCCGCGGGGATGGTCCATCCGGGAATCCTTCCGATTCCTGCCGCCAGTCGTGCTCCCCGCGCCCGCGGGGATGGTCCTTCATGAACAGGCTGCTCGCGCACGCCGCTACCGTGCTCCCCGCGCCCGCGGGGATGGTCCCAAACTCGGCACATACGCCCATCCACCCCGTGCGTGCTCCCCGCACCCGCGGGGATGGTTCCTTCTCCCGCGCCGGCTCACTCAGTCCGGACGGGTCCGGGAGCGGCTTGCCCAGCTCTACCCTTTCACGGTGGGGCACAACGTCTCCCGGC
Organism: Streptomyces sp. NPDC004838; assembly: GCF_053600955.1. Lineage (NCBI taxonomy): Bacteria > Bacillati > Actinomycetota > Actinomycetes > Kitasatosporales > Streptomycetaceae > Streptomyces > Streptomyces sp. NPDC004838. Next base: position 188,634 of record NZ_JBSGAW010000014.1, read on the forward strand.
CCGTACGGGAGGCTCGGGACAGTATCCGCGACCTGCTGGCGACCTGACTTGAGGAGCAGACGGATGGCGACTCTTGCCGTGACCGGTCACATGAACCTGACCGAGGAGAGCATCCCGCTCGTGCGGGCTGGGCTGCGTGCCGTGCTGGCCCGGTACGGCGGCGACCTGACCGGGGTCTCCTGCGTCGCCGCCGGGGCCGACGCGCTGTTCGCGCAGGAGGTCGTGGAGGCGGGCGGGCGCCTGGTCGCCGTGATCCCGTCGCAGGACTACCGGGCGGTCAAGGTGAAGCCGGACCATGCCCCGGTGTTCGACGGGCTGGTCGCGGCTGCCGGCGAGGTGGTGGTTCTGCCGCACGCGACGGCGAGCCGGGCGGCGTACGAGGCGGCGAACGCGGAATTGCTGGCTCGTGCGGACCGGCTCGTCGCGGTCTGGGACGGCACCCCTCCCTCGGGCAGGGGCGGTGGGACCGCGGACACCGTCGAAGAGGCGTGCAGAGCCGGAATTCCGGTGGACGTGGTGTGGCCGGACGGCGCCGCCCGCGCGTGAACCGCAGGCTGCGCCCAGCACGGCGAACGACAGCGGTCAGGTGGCCCCATCCGCGGCGGCGATGTGATGGCCTGCATTTGTAGGGTGCCAAGGGTCGGCGAAGTAGGCTCGTGCCCATGGGTGCGTTCCTGCCGTTCCTGATCGTGACCGGGTTCCTTGCCGCGGCCACGGGCTTCTTCGCGTGGCTGGCGTCACGTATCCGTCGCCGGGGTCTCGCGGGCGGGGCCATGAGTGCGGCCTTGGCCTCGTACGAGGAGGCGTTCCGTATCACGGCTCACGAATCTCATATCGAGATCCGAGCTCAAGCGGAGCGCAAGGCGCCGGTCTTGTCGCCTGACGATCACTGGGGGCGAGGTCCTGGCGAAGCCGGTCCTGCGGGGGCAGAGGATCGTGGATCGCTTCAGTCACGTCCTCGCCGGTCGCGAGGGGGACTTGGCCGCTGGGTCGATCGACTGAGGCGCGGTCGCTGACCAGTGGACACCGTGCTGTTGGCGGCGGGAGCAGTCGTCGCGCTGGGCGTCGCCGTGTTCCTGACGGATCGGGTTCTGCTGGCGATGGAGGCTCGGGGCTGGGTCTACTGGCGCAAGACCAAGGGCTTGTCCTCCATCGGTGTCGATCTCATCCAGGAGGGCGACCCCGGGGCCCAGGCCGCCAAGCGCGCTATGGACCAGGAACGCGTGCGCAAGAACGTCAGGCCCGCGGAAGACCCGCCCGTCAAGGTGGACTTGGACGCCGGTACGGTCCGCATTCGCCGTACCGGACACGATGGACGGGAACAGGCACCTCCACCCTGACGACCTCCTGATGCCGACAGGCGCGGCCCCTGCGGAGGAAGAGCCTGGTGTGACGTGAAGCTCTGCGGTGGCCCTTCCCGCTGAGCGGGAACTACCCCCTTGGGGTGGAGGAGACCCTTGGGGTGGAGGAGACCATCGTCTGCGCTGGGACCGGGCCGTGATCCGCGTCAACTGGAGGCGGAGGCACGTACGTCCGGGGGATGTCGGCTGCCCGCGTCCGGTCTGCAACGTCGCCGGGCCGATGATGTTGTCCGGCCGGTGCCGGAGGAACTGGCCCTTGCGGATCTTGTTCAGGGATCGGTCGATTCATGAGCGGGAGATGTGGTGGGGTTCGGCCGTGACGGCTCCCCGCAGGTGTCGGCGTGCCGTGTCTCCCGCATGGGGAAGGCCATCACGGTCATGCCCACGGGAATCGTTCCGGGGGAGCGCGGCGAGCGAGCGGCGTCGTGGAGTTCCGCCGCGATGTCGGCGAGCTTCTGCCGGGCTTCTTCCCATGCCTCCGGGTCCACCCACAATTCCGCGTCCACCGTCACCCCTCTGCCTTCCGGATGCCGGCGCACGGCGCGCTCCTTGAGTGTGTGGGCCAGCGTCGCTCCCAGCAGCTGGGTTCCGTCGCGACGGTCGGACAGCGGTGATCCGTGGACGGTGCGGTAGCGGCGTTCCCGGCCACCGCGGCGGGTGCGCTCCTCGGCGAGTTCGACGAGGCCGACGGCATCCAGGTTCCGGAGGTGCCGACTGGCCAGGGCGTGGGAGATGTCCAGTTCACGGGAGAGTTCGGCGGCGGACATCGGTCCTGGCCACATGAGCGTGAGCATCCGCAGCCGTAGAGGGTGTGCGAGTGCTCTCAGGACGGGGTCTGCGTCGGTCACGCCAACAAGTAAAGCGCATGGTGCCGTGGCCGAGGGCTACCCCCAACGAAATCGTTGAGGGTAGGGTGCGGAAGCCTGCAACCATGTGTGGGAGGGGGCTTCGGCATGGCCGTGGGGCTGTTCACGGTGCTACGGGACCGCAACGCCGGGCTCTACATGGCGGGAGTGACCGTCTCGGGCTTCGGAGACACGGCCATGCTTCTGGCCGCCGGGATCTGGGTGAAGGAACTCACCGGTTCCAACAGCCTCGCCGCCCTGGTGGGGTTCTGCTCCTGGGCACCCGCACTGGCCGGACCGTTCATTGGCACTCTGGCCGACCGCATGCGCCGCCGCACTCTCCTGATCGCCACGAGCCTGGCCCTGGCCGTGGTCATGACCGCACCGCTCGCCGTGCGTTCTTCGCAGGACGTCTGGTTGCTCTTCGCCGTGCTGACCATGGTGGGCGCAGGAACCGTGCTCATGGACGCCGCCGAAACCGGGTTGATCGTCTCAGCGGTTCCAGGCGAACTGCGCGGCGACTTCAACGGCCTGGTCCGGACCGCGATCGAGAGCAACAAACTGATCGGCCCCCTGGTCGGTGCGAGTCTCTTCACCATCCTCGGCGGGCCCACCGTCGCTCTGCTGAACGCGCTGTCCTTCCTCCTGGCCGCAGTCGCGTACGGCCTGATGCGCGTGCGTGAACCAGAACCCGCGCACCGGCCGCGGAAAGGCTGGACCGCCGAGACCGCGGAAGGGATCCGCTATCTGTGGGGGCATCCGATGCTGCGCCCGCTGGTTGTCGCGAGCGCTAGCGCCATGGCGGCATCGAGTCTCAGCAGCTCGGCCACGTACGCACTCCTCGACATCGGACTGCATCGGCCCGCGGCGTTCGCCGGAGTCCTCATCTCCGTCCAGGGGCTCGGGTCGGTCGTCGGCGGCCTGGCGGCCGGCGCGCTCCTGCGGCGGGTCCCGGCACGCGTCCTGTCGGCCATCGGGCTCACGCTCTTCGCCCTCGGGGCCCTGGCCCGGCTCACCGGCTGTGTCCCCGTCGTCGTGGGCGGCGGCCTGCTCGTCGGCCTGGGCCTGCCCTGGCCGCTCATCAGCGCACTGACCACGGTCCAGAAGGAGACTCCGGACGAACTCCTCGGCCGGGTCGCGGCCACCGCGAACACCATGATCTTCACCCCGACGGGTCTCGCCCTCCTCGCGGGCACGGCCATGGTCGCCGTCCTCGACTACCGAGTGCAGCTCCTGGCGGCAGCCGCGCTCGGCCTGGCGACAGCCCTGCTGCTGGCAGGGGGAGGACGACGCCGATGCGACCGTCCCTGAAGCTTCCGCCGCGTAACACCTCGATTCGTGGGAGCAGGTCCACACGTCCGACGCCTGAGCATTCCGTCCCACAGGCGACTGGTAGTAAGGCCCGTGCCGGGGCGGTGCTCTGCCCGGTACTACAGCCCACGCGCGTTTCCTCTACCGCGTGAAGCGTCAGGAAGTTCCGGTGCGATCACAGTAGTCGGCGTGGTTCAGATCCCGCTCGGCCAGCTGTCGGCGCCGTTCGGCGCGCAGACTCATACCGGTGTCGGTGTCGGTGTAGGGGCTAGTTCCTCGGCACCTTGCGGGTTCACAGCAGGGCGGAGGCGTCGATCGAGGCCACGAAGTCGATCAAGGCACGGTGGATGGTGCGCTTGTCCGGGTTGGGGAAGCGGACGTTGTGCCGGAAGTAGCGGTGGAACGCGATGATCAAGGCGGCGTGCTCGATCTGCAGGGGCAGAGTGGCGACGTCCTCACTGGTCAGGGGAACGGCGGACCGGTAGCCGCCGACCAGGGCTCGCACTCGCGCGGGAACGAGCGTGTTGTTTTCCTGGGCGAGGCCGACGGCGGCCATGCCTAGGTCGAGAATCGGGTCGTCGACGGACAGTGTCTCCCAATCCAGGATCGTCAGTCGAGAGCTCTCGCTGACTACGAGGTTGTCGGCGAACAGGTCGCCGTGAGCGATCCTCCGGTGCCGCTGGGTTGCGGCCTCGACGGCACGGACGCGGTCCAGTCTCGTGGCCAACCAGTCGGCGAAGGAGCTGTCCTCGAATTGCGGGATGTGTTCGAGGTGGGCCGGGGAGAGGCGTCGGGTGCCGACTGGGACGTCTTCGAGGCCGGGCGAGGCGGGGTCAAGGGCGTGGAGCTGCGCGAGAGCGCGGCCAGCGTCCGGGAGCAAGGCCAACGGCAGTGTTTCGATCACCTCGCCCGCCACCCACCTCTTCAGGATGGCCGTGGAGTCACCCAGCGGGACGGTCAGCGACCCGTTGCGGGCGGGCACGACCTCAATGGTGGGGATACCCAAATGGAACAGGGCCTGGGTGTGCGCGGCCAATCGCTGAGCGCTGTGGGTGTCGTGGTTGTCCAGGATCGTGAGTACGAACTCCCCGCCTGGGCTGGAGACGCGGAAGCTGGAGTTCGCCGCGCCGCCGGCGAGGGCTGTCAGCTTCGGCCGCTCGATGCCGTACCGACCGGCTAGCGCGGGCACGTCGATCTGGTCGAGCGTGGTGTAGTTCGCCACCGCGGGTCATTCTCCTCTGTTCGCTGCGACTTCTCGCCGCCGGTCGGCGACGAGCGCCGCCCATCGTGCTTGAGTCTGCTGCACGCCGTCCAGCCACTGTGCGGCGGGCAGTTCGATGGGCGGCTGGTCTGCTGCCATGAGGTAGGTGAGTTCCATTAGGTAGGCGAACTCCTCGCCCCTTACCGAGGTACGCAGCCGATTGCGCGCCTCCTCCAGCAGGGAGGGTGAGTCGAGGACAGCGAAGTGGAAGCAGCCAGCGAGGCGCGCGTATGCGACGGACGAGGTCAGTCCAGCTTCCTGCGCCAGGGTGGCGACCTGCTCCACGCGTTCGGGTAGGTCCAGTGCCATGCCTGCATCCCGCACCAGCTCGGCGACCTGTACCTGGATCGCCGCCCAGCGGATGGATGCCTGCTCCAGCAATTCCTGTGCGCGAGCGATCTGTTCTGCGGCTCGCGGCCGGTCCTGGAAGGCAGAGGCGAAAGCTAGGCACGCCTGAGACAGTGCCGCCTCGCCGGGCTGCCCCGTGCTCAGGGCCTCGTCGCGGCTGGCGGCGTAAGAGGAGCAGGCGAGGGCGATGGTGCCCTGGCTCCACCACAGGTCGCCGAGAACGCGGTCGCGCCGGCCCTCGGTTCCCAGTGCGTCGGCGGCGTCGCGGACCTGCGTGAATTCCCCCACCCGGCGGGCGAGATGGGCCTGACCGCGAGCGGCCGTCGCAGCCAATCGGGCGCCATTGTTGATGACCTGCCGCATGCCCGCCAGGGAGGCTTGGAAGTTGCCCAGATCCCGATCACACTCGGCGAGGAAGTACTGCGGCAATTCAACCAGGGTGTTGGGCAGTTGATTGGAGGCGAGAACCGTGCGCAGCGTCTCGGCGGTCAGGCTGCGGTGTCGGCGCTGCCGGTCGGCGATCGCGGCCAGCGTCACTGACAGCGCGTGAGCCGGGGTGGTGATCGAGGCCGGGTCGCCCACATCGGTTCCTTCCGTACCAAGGGGTTCCCAGAGGAAGTCCTCGACGTAGCGGAAGGCGGCTTCCTCCAGCCAGCCGAGGTCGAGGCGGTAGTCGTTCGCCAGCCGCAGCCCCTGGCGGAGTGAGGCGACCAGTCGGGTGCGGTCTCGGCTTGCCTCACCACCCAGGGTTAGGAAGGCGCGGAGGGCTGTCCGCTGCCAGTCGGTGTCGCTCCAGCGGTCCTCGCTGGCAGAGTCTGCCTCCCGGACCGCCTCGCGGATCAAGTCATGAAGTCGATAGGGCCAGGGTGCGGTCGGGTCGGTGTCGACGAAGGGGCGCTCGATCAGGTCCATCGCAGGGGCGTCGTGGTCTAGGCCGGAGGCGGCTGTGGCCAGGCTGATCGAGAAGGAATCGAGCAGGCTCACCGAGCGCAGCACCCGTCGGGTCTCCGGTGGCAGGTCGCGGAAGGTACGGGCGACCAGGGCGGGGAAGTCGAGGTTGAATTCGTGCACCTCGGGAGTGCGTCCGCTGCGGCGGTACAGGTCCAGGAACCGCATGACGGCAAGGTCGAGGTAAAGCGGCAGACCGTAGGAATTGCGGGTGATCAAGTGTCGCGCGCGGTCGTCCAGCAGAGGCTCCCCGCCAATGGTCAGCCGCTCGCGTAAGTAGATTTCGCAGTCCTCGGCTGACAGATACCCGACCGTGTGCTGTCGCGGTTCCTCAGAGATGCCGCCGACGAGCTGCGGCCAGTATTCTGGGCCTGCCCAGTCCAGCTGTCCCTCCAGGGCCGCGTCGGCCCACTGCAGCCGGTTCCTGCCGGTGATGACGAACAGCGCATTCGGCATCAGCCACACGACGCGTTGGATCAGCTTCTCCAGGTCCCGGTGTCCTCGATGGCCGGCTTCCTCGAAGGTGTCCAGCAGTACGACCGGCGTAACACGGTGCTTCTCCGGGAGCTGCTCCAGATCCCAGGCGAGCAAGTGGGCAAAGTAGCTGAGCGTGTCCTGGTTGGGCTCGGTCTCCAGCAGGTCGGCCAGCCGCCGACAGCCGGCCAGCGCCCGCACCCGGTGACGTCGATCGCGCAACGCACCCACCAGCGACCGCAGGCCGAGACCTACCAGGGCCCCGGCAGTGCCGGGCAAGGCCAAAGCCTGGGCGGCGTCGGAGAGCACCGACTGCATCTGCTGGGACAACACGTTGGAGCCGGGCCTCCGACTGAACCACGCCCGGCGCCGCAGGTACTCATCCAGCGGCTCGCCCGGGTGTGTGCTCTGCCAATAACGCAGGAAGGCGATGTCAAAGGCCGGCATCACATGGCCCAGATCCGCCACAGCCAGCCGCAGGGCTAGCATCAGCGACTCTACGTCCGTCCCCGTCTCACGGGAGAGGTCGATACGGACAGGCAGTACACGACCCACGCTCGGGTCCAGCGGAGGCCAGTCCTCCCGGCCGCCCGTCGCGTCTGCGAGACGGTCGGTCACACCACGGGACAGCGTCGACTTGCCTATGCCGCCGACGCCGTAGAAGACCAGGACATTGCGGCGCGGGGCTTCCAGATCCTCGACGTCGAACCTGGGAGCACGTACCCGTTCGGTGTGACGCACCAGGCTCTCCGCGACGGATGCCCACTCGCCCTGCCGGTCGGCGAAGAAGTCGACGGCCTTCAGCTCACGATTGTTGGACCGGAACAGCGCACGTAAATCAGACCCGGACACCTTGCACCCCCGCTTCCGTGAAAATGACCCGTCCAGCTCAGCAGTCTGCCTGATGTGACGTCAAGGAAGGGCACGTCCGTCACAGTAAATTGACATCACGTCAACAGCACGTTACGGCCGCCTCGTCGCACACCAGCTAGTGTCCTGAGTCTTTATTTCGCTATAGAAGTAGGCTGGGCTCATGGCGCGTATGGGTCGGCCGACGGTCGAGGTGGTTCTGGCGGATGAGGA
>NZ_JBSGAW010000015.1:0-192616 GCF_053600955.1 Streptomyces sp. NPDC004838
ACAACCCGAGGCCCTTCGTCTGGACGAAGTCCGCTGACGAGATCTTCGAACGCCTCACTGGATATCTGAACCGAATCAAAGACTCAGGACACTAGTGTCCCTGGTTCGACGTGCAGCAGGCCGCCGGCCCCGTCCCCCGGCCGGCATCAGGTCTCCCAGGACCGGGCCGGTGCCGTAGGGGAAGTGCTGCTGGGCCCCGCGGCGAGCTGCGGTCACCCGGGCAGCCACCTGTTCGAGCAGATCGATCTCGGCCCGGACGGGCCGCTGGGTGCACAGGGCGGCCGGCAACGGCGGGCTGGGCGGCTGCCCGTACGCCGAGAGCGCCACGGGCAACCTCGCGACCGAGGATCTGGTCTGGCAGCTGCACGGCCTCGGCATCGACACCGGAGTCGGCACCGGAGTCGGCACCGGAGTCGATCTGGACGCCCTGGTCCGTACGAGTCTGTGGATGGCCGGTCATCTGGGCCGCCCGAGCCCGTCCCGGGTCGTCCGCGCGCTGGCCGCCGAGACGGCCTGACGCCGGGCGGCCCCCGCCACCGCACAACGTCCCTCCACCGTCCTGAGAACGGCGGAGGGACGTCTCACGTGGTGCGGTCCTCAGTGGACCTGGCGGTCGTGGCCCTGCCAGTACGGCTCGCGGAGCTTGAACTTCTGGAGCTTGCCGGTCGCCGTACGGACCAGCTCATCGCGGAACTCCACCTTCTTCGGGCACTTGTATCCCGCCAGCTGTCCGCGGCAGTGGGCGATCAGCTCCTCGGCGGACGCCCCTGCGTCGGCGACGACCAGCGCGGTGACGAGTTCGCCCCACTTCTCGTCGGGGATGCCGATCACCGCGGCTTCCCGGACGGCGGGGTGCGACATCAGTACGTCCTCGACCTCGATGGACGAGACGTTCTCACCGCCGGTGATGATGACGTCCTTCTTGCGGTCCGCGATGGTCAGATAGCCGTCCCGGACGGTCCCGCCGTCGCCGGTGTGGAACCAGTCGTCCGCCAGTGCCTCGGCGGTGGCCTCGGGATTGTCCCAGTAGCCGTCGAGGTTGTGGTTGGACCGGGCCAGCACCTCGCCGTCGTCGTCGGTCATCAGGCGTACGCCGAGGGCGGGGGCGCCCGCGCGGCCCAGCAGACGGGCCTGCTCCGACAGCTCCAGGTCGTCCCACTCGGAGCGCATCCGGCTCATCGTCAGCAGGGGCGCGGTCTCGGTGAGACCGTAGATCTGGATGAACTCCCAGCCCAGATCCCGCCGTACGCGCTCGATGGTGCGGGTGGGCGGCGGCGCGCCGGCGACGATGATCCGGACCCGGTCCCGGCCGGGGATCTCGCCCTCCCAGGTCTCCGCCGCGCCCAGGATGGTGGCGACGACGGCGGGGGCGGCGCAGAGATAGGTGACGCCGTGCTCGGCGATCCGCCGCAGGATCTCCGCGCCGTCGATCTGCCGGATGATGATGTGCCTGCCGCCCATGCCGGTGACGGCGAAGGGGTGGCCCCAGCCGTTGACGTGGAAGAGCGGGAGGGTGTGCAGATAGACGTCACGGTCGTCGACCGACGCCTGCCATCCGAACACGCTGGCGTTGACCCACAGATTCCGGTGCGTCATCCGCACGCCCTTGGGGCGCGCGGTCGTGCCGGAGGTGTAGTTGACGGTCGCGGTCGCCGTCTCGTCCGCCGCCCAGGGCCGCGGCTCGGACTCGCTCGCCCAGATCTTCTCGTCGTCCTCGCCCAGGACGAAGGTGTGCTCGCAGTCGACCTCGTCGAGCAGGCCGCGCAGGGCGGGGTCGACCATGAGCACGTCCGCACCCGAGTGGCTCACGATGTAGCGGATCTCGGCGGCTGTGAGCCGGAAGTTGACGGGGACCAGGACACGCCCCCAGCCGCAGACCCCGAAGAACGAGGTGAGCAGCCGGGCCGAGTTCTGGGAGACGACGGCAACCCTTGCGCCGACGGGGACGCCCAGATCGTCGAGGGTCGCGGCCTGGCTGCGGGCCCGCCGGCCCAGTTCGGCGTAGGTGATCGAGCCCCAGGACGCGGCGGGCTGGTCGGGCTCGTCGACGACGGCGACCCGGTCCGGATAGACCGTGGTCGCCCGGTCGAGGAAGTCACGGATGGTGAGAGGAAAGAACAACGCTGCCTCCGTGGGCGGCTCTGATCGGTGCGGGGAGCACCACATCGGGGAATGGAAAGGACTGACTACGGTTCCCCGCCTGCCCGAGACCGGGCGGCACCGAACACGCGGGCGCGGATGGCCTCGGTCCTGGCGACGGGGTACGGCCTTCGGCGACGGACCCCGCACGGAAGGAAGCCCACCTGCCGTCGGGCAGGCGAACGCCGACGGGCCGGCGTGGGGAAGGAGCGCTGGGCGACCCTCGTCCAGGGGGGGCTCGGTCGTACAACAGGGCCACCGCCTTTCCTTACGCCAGCAACACCACGAAGACGATCATCGCGGGCCAGGTGGGCCAGATCAGCGGCACCGCCATTCCCCAGCACATCACCACCGTCGAGCCGACCACATAGGGCTTGCGTCGGCCGGAGCGGTCGGTGAGCCATCCCACCAGGGGGCCGGCCGACAGCGGCTGAGCCCCCATCAGGAGTGCGAGGAGCGCGACGGCGGCGACGTCGCCGACCAGTGCGTAACTCGGCAGGACTCTGCGGCGCGGCGTCGGCGGGCGGAGCGCTTGGGGTGGTTGGTGTCATGGTGGTATGGCTCTCTATGGGGCCGGGGCCGGGGCCGGGGCCGAGGTCGAGGTCGGGGGCCACGGCGGTCACGGGGTGAAGAGGCCCTGCGTGTCCTTGACGATCCGGCCGTCCTTGACGACCAGCACCACGCGCGAGGGGTCGGCGAAGAGGCCGGGGTCGGTGAGCGGATCGCCGTCGACGGCGACGAGGTCGGCCGTTCTGCCCGGCCGGACGGTGCCGAGGCGGTCGTCCAGGCCGAGGATCCGGGCGTTGACGGAGGTGGCGGAGACGATGGCCGCCATGGGGTCCGTCAGCTCGGCCTTGAGCACCAGCTCCCGCCCGTGGCACCGGGGTGCGGTGCCGAGCAGGTCGGAGCCGGAGCCGATCGGTACGCCGGCAGCCGCGGCCATGCGCAGGGAGTGGGCCATGGCGGCCCCGAGCCCGTCGGCCCGGGCCGCGATGTCCGCGCCCACTCCCACGCTCGCGGCGTCCTCGGCCAGCAGCCGGGCCACGGTCAGCGTCGGCACGAGCGCGGTGCCGTGACGGGCCATCAGGGCTATGGTCTCCTCGTCGAGGTGGCTCCCGTGCTCGACGCAGCGTGCCCCGGCGAGGACCGCCATCCGCACGCCCTCGGCGTTGTGGGCGTGCACGGTGACATAGGTGCCGCGGGCCTGCGCCTCCCGGACGGCCGCGCGGATCTCGTCGTCGGTGAACTGGGTGTCGGTGAGGGCGTCGGAGTGGGAGATGACGCCTCCGGTGACGCACATCTTGAGGAAGTCCGCGCCGCGCTGGAAGGCGGTCCTGGCCGCCCGGGTGACCTCGTCGGGGCCGTCGCAGGCCAGTGCGAGCTGTCCGAGGCCCGGTACGGCCCAGGGTTCGCCGCCGTCGAACTCCGGGCCGAGGTGGCCGTGGCCGCCGGTCTGGGCCAGGATCGGCCCGGCGACCAGCAGCCGCGGTCCGGGGATCCGGCCCGAGGCGATGGCGCGTACCAGCCCTCCGTCGGTGCCGCCGCAGTCGCGCAGGGTGGTGAAGCCCGACTGCAGCGCCTGACCGGCGGCGTGGAACATGCCGGCGGCGACCTCGGCGGCCGAGACGGAGCCCGCGCCGACGTCGGCCAGGGAGTGCCCCGCGCCGAAGAGATGCACATGGGCGTCGATGAGCCCCGGCAGCAGGGTCAGCCCGGTGAGGTCCAGCGTCCGTCCGGACGGCGCGCGGTCCTGGATCAGGGGCCCGTCGACGACGACGCTCGCCTTGTCGACGGGGTCGCGCCCGGTTCCGTCGATGAGGGTGGCTCCGGCGAGTGTCAGCACGAGCGCTCCTTGAGGTGGCGGTCCATCCATTCCGCGAGGGCATCGTCCTGGGCCTCGCGGATGGCGGGCGGTCCGAAGATCGACCCGTCGTGGCCGACGCCGGGGAGTATCAGCATCTCGACCGGGCAGCCGGCCGTGGTGAGGGCGGTGTAGTACTGGCGGGCCTGTTCGGGCGGGCAGCGGTGGTCGTGCTCGGAGACGACGAGCAGGGTGGGTGTGGTGCTGCGGTGGGCGTGGGTCAGGGGCGAGCACTCGGCCATGCGCTGCGGGGAGTTGTCCGTGATCATGGAGACCAGGGGCACACCGAAGTCCGATGTCCCGTACAGGCTGTGCAGATTGACGGCCGGGTTCTCCGCGACGGCGGCCCGGAAGCGGTCGGTGTGGGAGGTGATCCAGCAGGTCATGTAGCCGCCGTAGGACAGGCCGCAGACGCCGAGCCGGTCGGGGTCTGCGAGGCCCTCGCCGACGGCGTGGTCCACCGCGGCCATGAAGTCGGGGAAGTCGCTCTCGCCCCAGGCGCTCATGGTGGCGGCGGAGAACTCGGGACCGTATCCCCGGGAGCCGCGCGGGTTGATCATCAGCACGCCGTAGCCGTGGTCCGCGAGGCGGTGGGCGTCGGCGTTGAACACCTCGCCGAAGGCCAGCTTCGGGCCGCCGTGGATCATCAGCACCGTGGGGTACGGCGCGCTCGCCCCGGTGGGGCGGAGGAACCAGCCCTCGATCGCGGTCCCGTCGGCGGAGCGGACGGCGAGGTGCTCCACCTCGTGCTCAGGATCGCCGGCGAGGAAGGTGACACGTGCCTCCTCTCCGGTGGCGACGTCCGTCACGTACAGATCCGGCCGGGTGGCGGCGGTCGCGCTGGTGTGGAGCAGGCGTCCGGCGCGCAGCGCGATCGGATGGGCCGTACGGGGCCCGGTGACCAGGGGGTGGGACCGGGGAGGGCCGTCGAGGGCGAACCGGTGGATCTCCAGGGTGCCGCCGTTGTGCACCCGCGCCACGGCGTGGGTCGCGTCCGCGAGGACGACGGGCGTCTCGCCGAGCATGCTCGGCAGGTCGGAGTGGAACCCTCCGTGCAGGTCGAGCCCCAGACCCTTGGTCAGCGAGCGGGTCCCCTCGGGGCCGGTGATCCGCAGATCGCCGGTCGACGCCGGGTGCAGCATTCCGGCGGAGCCGTGGACGACGCGGCCGTCCGCCAGCGGCCGGGCCACGGCCACATCCGGCACCACGGGGCCGCGGTCGGTGACCTGGCCGTCCTCGGTCACCGTGCGCACCTGGTCGGAGGGAGCCGGTGAGCCGGGCGGGAAGCTCGCCACATAGGTGATACCGCCGGGTCCCCACACCGGGTCCCGGTTCAGGTACTCGTCATCGGTGAGCCGGCGCACCTCCCCGGTCTCCACGTCGGCCGACCAGATGTCGGTCAGGGCGTCGTCGAGAAGCCCGATCCCGTCCGCCCAGGGGATGGCGCGGGTGACGCGGTAGGGCGCGGCCGGGTCACGGGCGGGACGCGGGGGCGGGGCGGTCCAGGCGAGCCGTCGGCCGTCCGGGCTCCACACCGGCCCCTGGACGACGGGCGTCTCGGCGACCTGGACCACCTCGCCGGACTCCGGGTCCAGCAGATGGAGCCGGGGTGTTCCGGAGCGGTCGGACACGAACGCGATCCGCCGCCCGTCGGGCGACCAGGCGGGATCGGTGTCGCGTGAACCGTGCTTCACCGCACGGAAACCGGGCTCGCCGACGGTGCCCAGCCGCAGTTCCACCCGGTCGGCCGTTCCCTCGGCCCACTGCGCGGCCCAGGCCACCCGCCGTCCGTCCGGGGAGAGATCCGCGCTGTGCACGAAGATCCGGGAATCGGACAAGAGGGGCCTCCTTTCATGTTCCATTGGTACAAAGCGCAGCGTGTACCATCGGTACACGAGCCGTCAAGACTCCCGAACCGAGCTGCTCACCAGGGTCGTCCCCCATGTCGGGGAGCGCGGCATGGAGGATCTGTCACTCCGGAGCCTCGCCGAGGCGATCGGGACCAGCCACCAGATGCTCCTCCACCACTTCGGCTCCCGCGAACGGCTCTCGCCGAAGTCCTCCGGCAACTGCGGGCGAAGGAACAGCGCGTGCACTCCGCCGACGCGCCGGACATCGGCCGCGCGCAACTGCTGCGCAGACTGTGGGAACCGTCCACCTCACCGGAATCCGACGCCCGGATCCGGAACTTCTTCTGCGCAATCGGCCTCGCCGCACAACAGCCCGAGCCCTACCAGGAGTTCATCGCCTCACTCGCCGACTGGACCACGATCCTGCACGAACAGGTCCTGCGCGAGGGCCTGGACGACAAGCAGGCGGCCGACGAGGCGCACCTCCTCACCTGCCCGGTCCGGGCCTGCTGCCGGACCTCATCACCTCGGGCGACCTACCCCGGGCCCAAGGCGCGTTCGACCGCCGCTGCGCCTCACTGGAACCGTCGGACTGACGGGCCCGCGCGGCACCGGCACCGGCACCGGCGCGCGGTGAGGCGGCCGGAACGCTTCACTCCAGGACGGACGTGTCTGATGCGGCACCGGGCACTCGACTTCCGGCCGGTCTTGGCGACCTGCCGGAGACGATCCGCCGCCGGATTCAGGAAGGGCGGCCGGGGTTGAGCCGGCTCAGTTTCAACGCCAGATGCAGCGTCAGCCGGTCCAGGCCGTTGTCGAGGTCCAGTCCGGTGATGGCCTCGACGCGCTTGAGCCGGTGAACCGTCCAGGGTCCCGGTCGTTCTCCGATGCCACGGCCGCAGCCATCGCCGCTTTGAGGTAGAGCATCCCGAGCACGGACAGCCCGTCCGGCCCGCTGTACAGGAGGTCGCCTTCAAGCCGCTGCGCGGCGGCCAGAGAGAATTCGATCCCGGCGGGGGCCTCGCCATGACCGGCTCGCACTGCACCTCGGCATCAAGCTCGCCCGGCTCACCGGCCCTGCTGGAGGAACCCGGAAATCGACAGATGCAGCGTGCGTGACCGCCGATGCCCTACACCTGTCCATAGGGCCACAGACCATGTACCTCGAATAATCGTGGCATCTCACCACCGGGAGCCGCGACATGAAGAAGTCCTATTCGCACATCGTGATCGGCGCAGGTGCCCTCGGGACGGCCGCCGCGTACCGGCTCGCCAAGGCCGGCGCCACCGATGTTCTGGTGATCGAACAGTTTGAGCTGGGCCACACCCAAGGTGCCTCGGAAGACCACTCCCGCATCATTCGGCACTCCTATCACGCACGTCACTACAGCGCGCTGACGCCCGCGATGTTCTCGGCCTGGGAGGAGGTCGAGGAGGAATCCGGGGTCCAGCTGTATTACCGGACCGGTGGCCTGGATCTCGCGCGGATCGGCACGGAAGGCGAGGCGGAGCTGGCGAACTACCGGGACACCCTGGCTGAGGGCATCGGGTGGGAGGACCTGGACGCCGCGGCCATCCGCTCCCGGTGGCCGCAGTGGCGCATCGACGACGATGTCGTCGGAATGTACCAGGAAGACGGTGGCATCCTCGACATCCGCAAGGCGTGCGCGGCACACATCGCGCTCGCCCGCGGGCGCGGTGTGGAGTTCCTCCCCCAGACCAGGGTGACGGGCATCGACGAGACCGACACCCATGTCCGGGTCGAGACCACGGCGGGGACGTTCACCACCGAGTCGGTCGTGCTGTGCGTGGCTTCCTGGGCGGGTGAGCTGCTTCCCTCGCTCGGCGTCGACTGGCAAATCACCCTCAGCCAGGAACAGGTCGGCTACTTCGCGACGCCGAACCTCCGTGAATTCGCGCCCGACCGGTTCCCCATCTGGATCTGGCACGGGGAGCGCCTTTTCTACGGCTTCCCGGTGTACGGCGAGGTGGCGGTCAAGGTGGCACGCGACCTGTCCGGGCGCTGGGTCACCGTCGACTCGCGCACTCACGAACCACTCCCCGAGGAGACCGAGCTGCTCGCGGACTTTCTGCGAACCCACCTTCCCCGGGCTCTCGGGCCGGAACTCGTCAGCAAGACCTGCGTCTACGACCTGCCGGCCGACCGTGACTTCATCCTGGACAAACTGCCGGGACACCCCCGGATCACGGTGGGCATAGGCGCCGGACACGCCGCGAAGTTCGCGAGCCTCCTGGGCGAGATCCTCGCTGAACTCGCCGTTGACGGCCGCTCCAAGTACCCGATCGACGGCTTTCGAGCGGACCGTCCCGCGCTCACCGATCCGGACAGAGAACCCACTTTCCGGCTTCAGGGCTGACCCGGGGCACCACCGAAGGAGCCACGATGGCACGTCCTCACCAAGAGCAAGCGGGGACAGCAGCCTCACCCGCCGGCTCGGCCGCCCGCCCGCCGTTGCTACGGCTTGAGGGCATCTCTGTCTCCTACCGGGGCCGCGAAGTGGTGCAGGATGTCTCGCTGTCGGTCGGGCAGGGCGAGGTCGTCGCCCTGATCGGACCCAGCGGCGCGGGCAAGAGCAGCCTCCTGCGCAGCGTCAACTTCCTGGAGCCGCCGAGCAGCGGGCGCGTCCTCCTCGACGGCACCGAGGTCCGGCCCGACAAGGGCGGTCGCCGGGCCCTGGACGCCCTGCGGCGTGATGTGGGCATGGTGTTCCAGTCCTTCAACCTGTTCCCGCATCTGACGGCACTGGAGAACGTGATGCTCGCCCAGGTCCACACCCTCGGCGTGAGCAGGAGCCAGGCCCGCGAGCGCGGCATCCGGGAACTGGCACACGTGGGACTCGCCGGTCACTGCGACGTCAAACCGGCGAAATGTTCGGGCGGCCAGCAGCAACGCATCGCCATCGCCCGCGCGCTCGCGATGGACCCGAAGGTGATGCTGTTCGACGAGCCGACCTCGGCGCTGGACCCGGAACTGGGTGCCGAAGTACTGCACACCATGCGCCGCCTCGCGTCCGAGGGCATGACGATGATCATCGTGACGCACGAGATGAGCTTCGCCGCCGATGTGGCCGACCGCATCGTGTTCATGGCCGACGGCCGGGTGATCGAGCAGGGCCCGGCCGCCCTGCTGATGGGCGATCCGCAGCACGAGCGGACCCAACGGTTCCTCGCCGCCGTACGGGACCGCTGACATGAGCGGCATCCTGAGCACCCTCGCCCAGGGCATCGCGCAGACCGTCACCATCACCGCGTCCGCGTTCGCCATCGGTGCGGTGCTCGGACTGCCCCTGGCGATCCTGCGGCGCTCCGGCGTCAAGGTCCTCACCTGGCCGGCGGTGGCGGTCATCGAAGTGCTGCGGGCCGTACCGCCCCTGGTGTGGCTGTTCATCATCTACTACGGCATCGGCAGCGGCACGGTGACCCTGAGCACGTACCAGGCCGCGTCGATCGGCCTGGGCCTGGTCGCCGCGGCGCACCTGGCCGAGATCTATCGCGCGGGCCTCAACGCGGTACCGGCCGGGCAGTGGGACGCGGCGCGGGCTCTCGCGTTCCCCCGCGCGGCAAGCTATGCGCGGGTGATTCTCCCCCAGGCCATCATCGTGGTGATCCCGCCGATGGCCTTGAGGGCAAGAGCATCGGGGTCATCCAGGGCTACCTGTGGAACGAGGAACTTCAGCAGGCACTCGGCTCGAACGTCAAGCTCTATCAGGCGTCCGACGGTCTGATCACCGACCTCCAGAACGGGCGGCTCGACGTCGCCGTGCTCACGGACGCCGAGGCCGGCCACCGCGCACAGCAGAACCCGACGCTCAAGGTGACCCAGATGCAGCCGACGCCCGAGGTCCGGGCCTCCGAAGCGGACAGCAACGTCGTACTGGCGATCGTGAAGGGGAACGCCTCCCTGACCGAAGCGCTCAACGCCGACCTCCAGCAGCTGCTCACCGACGGGAAGATCACGTCGATCCTGGAATCCAACGGCATGGACCCCGGCCTCGCCGGCCCTGCCCGCAACTGAGAAGGAACGTAACTGCCATGAACACCAGCGTCACGACAGCCGTCGGGCACCGGACCGACGACCGCCTCGGCCATCACATCGCGGCCTCTGTCACGGCCGGCGGCCTACTGTTCACCGCGGGCCTCGTCTCACCACGCGCACTGGGCGGGGAGCCGCGCCGGTTCGCCGAACAGGTCGACGACGTCCTGGCCTTCCTCGACGATGTCCTCGCCGCCCAGGGGCTGACCGCCCGGTCGGTCATCCGGGTCGAGGCGTTCCTCGCCGATCGAGCCGACCATCCCGGGTGGGACGCCGCGTTCCGTGCGAAGTGGCCGGAGCGGGCCCCGGCCCGTACGACACTGGCCCTCACCCTCGTCCCGGCAGGGATCGTCTTCGAATTGCAGGCCACCGCGTACACCGGCGCCCAGGCGAACGCGGGTGCCGCGTGATCGCGCTGGCGGACGTCATACGCGTGGCGGAGCGGATCCGGGAGCATGTGGTCAGGACACCGACCGTCGCCAGCCCGGGACTTTCCGCGCTGCTCGGCGCCCCCACCGTGGTGAAGCTGGAATCCCTCCAGCGCACCGGCTCCTTCAAGGCACGCGGGGTGACCGCCAAGCTCCTGTCGCTCACCGCCGCGGAGCGGGATCGTGGCGTCGTCACCGTGAGCGGGGGCAACCACGGGATCGCCCTCGCGATGACGGCGCGCGACCTCGGGATCGACGCAACGGTGGTGATGCCGCGATCCGCGCCCGCACGTGCGATCGCCCTCGCTGAGGGCGCCGGTGCGACCGTGCGGGTGACAGCGGACACCGGCGCGGCCTTCGCCCTCGTGACCCGGCTCAACGACAGCGGGATGACCCTTGTCCATCCGTTCGACGACCCCGTCGTCCTCGCCGGACAGGGAACGGTGGGTCTCGAACTCGCCCACGACGCAACCCGGCTGACCGATGTCCTGGTGAGTATCGGCGGAGGAGGGCTGATCTCGGGGGTGGCGACCGCGGTTCGCGGACTGCTTCCCCAGGTCCGGATCTGGGGTGTCGAGGTAGGCGGGGGCGATGCGATGACCCGGGCACTCAGCGCGGGTCACCCAGTGACGTTCGAACCCTCGTCGGCTGTTTCCACACTGAACGCGCCGACCGTCTCGCAACTCGCCTACGACCATGTGACATCGCTCGTCGAGGACGTCCTGGTCACCACCGGCGACGAGGCCATCAGGGGAGCGTTCGACCTGGCCGAGCACGGAAACATCTGGGCCGAGCCCGCGGCCGGCTGTCTCATTCCGGCCGCGCGCGATGTCGTCTCGCGGATCGGAGGCGACTGCCGGCTCGGCCTTGTCGTGTGCGGCGGCAACGTGGCTCTGTCCGAGTTCACCACCTGGCACTCCACAACGCAGGTCCCGGGCGTCCAGCCGCTGCGGTGACGGTCCCGGCAAACCTGTCGTTTGCGGAGCGGGAGAAGATCGCCCTGCTGAGAGCCCAGGACGTCGGCGTGTGCGAGATCGGACGACGCCTGGGCCGTTCGGCCTCGACGGTCTCGCGGGAACTACGGCGCAACGCGTCCACTCGCACGTACGACCTGGAGTACCGGGCCTCGGTGGCTCAGTGGCACGCGGAGCGGCGTGCCCGCAGACCCAAGCAGGCGAAGCTCGTTGCCAACGACCGCCTGCGCGAGTACGTCCAGGACCGGCTGGCTGGGGCCGTCCACGCCGTGGACGGCCAGGTCACCGAGGGGCCGCAGGTGCCGCCGTGGAAAGGTCGGAACAAGCCCCGCCGGCAGGATCGCCGCTGGGCCTCTGCGCGGAGTCCGGAGCAGATATCGCAGCGGCTCAGGGTGGACTTCCCCGAGGATGAGTCCATGCGCATCTCGCCGGAGGCGATCTACCAGGCCCTCGACGTGCAAGGCCGCGGGGCGCTCAAGCGCGAGCTGGTGGCCTGCCTGCGCACCGGGCGCTCGCTGCGCGTCCCACGGGAGCGGACGCGGCAGCACGTCCGCGGCCACGTCACCGCCGACGTGCTGATCAGGGAACGACCTGCCGAGGCGGAGGCCCGAGCAGTCCCGGGCCACTGGGAGGGCGATCTGATCATCGGGACGGGCCGGTCCGCGATCGGCACGCTGGTCGAGCGCAGTACACGGTTCACGATGCTGCTGCACCTGCCCCGGATGGAGGGCTTCGGAACCGAACCACGCACCAAGAACGGGCCCGCTCTCGCAGGCCGTGGCGCCACGGCCGTCAAGGACGCGATCACCGCCACCGTCACCACCCTGCCCGAGCAGCTGCGCAGGTCGCTGACGTGGGACGGGGCACGGAACTGGCTCAGCGCGCTCAACTCCGGCTCGATGCCGGGCTCCAGGTGTATTTCGCGGACCCGCACAGTCCTTGGCAGCGGGGTACGAACGAGAACACGAACGGTCTGCTGCGGCAGTATTTTCCCAAGGGCACGGATCTGTCTCGTTGGGGCGTCGAGGAACTCCAGGTCGTCGCCCTCACCCTCAACGACAGGCCCCGCAAGACGCTCGGCTGGAAGACCCCCGCTGAAGCCCTCAACGAGCACCTATCACTCCAGGAAGCCGGTGTTGCAACGACCGGTTGAGTCCAAGCAGTACACCAGCCGGGACTTCGCCGGCGCCTGCCGCAGAGCCAGCGTCCGCCAGTCCATGAGCGCGATCGGCTCCAGCGCGGACAACGCACTCGCCGAATCCTTCAACGCGACATTCAAACGCGAGACACTCCAGGGCCGAAAGAGCCGGCCCAACGAGCGCCAGGCCCGACTCGACGCCTTCCGATGGCTCCACCGCTACAACACCCGACGCCGGCACTCCCGCCTCGGACACCGCACCCCGATCGCCTACGAGACAGCGTCCAGAACGACATCAACTACGCTGACACCAGCCGCATAAACCGTGTCCAGGATCCGGGGGCAAGGCCAGATATGACGGTTTTTTAGTGGTACCCCAGTCGGTGGTCAACGGGGGCCTCGCTGACGCAGGCTCTGTCATCCCATGACGGTTCCGGTCGTGCGCTCGGCGGATCGGCGGAGGCGGGAGAAGGCGCCGAGGTCGATCCGGTGCCCGGAGTACGTCCCGGTGAATGTCACCGGCTTGGCGTCGTGGTCGCCGCCGAGTTCGCAGTACTCGATGATCGAGGCCATGAACTGGCCTACGAGCGGGGCGTTCTTGAACTGGTTTCCGCTGGTGCCGATGGCGACATAGAAGCCGGGGACGTCGGTCTTGTCGTAGATCGGGATCCAGTCGTCGGACACGTCGTAGATGCCGACGATGCCCCTTGGGCGGTTGGGCACGGCCAGTTGCGAGAACCGGCGTGCGGCCCGGGTGACTTGAGCGTTGAACAGGTCGCCTGTCACATGGAGGTCAACGGCGTCGGGGTCGTCGGCCCATTGGAGCGGATCGCACTCCGGCTCCGTTCCTCCGACGAGGAAGCCTCCCCCGACCTCGGGACGCATATAGGTTCCGAGGTCGATGTCGGCGGCCATCGCCTTCGGTGCGCGGGCTCCGCCCGCGGCAGCGGGCGGGAGGTGGTGGACTTCCTGACGCAGCGGCCGCAGCGACACCGCGAAGTCTCCGCCGGCGCCTGCCAGCTGGTTCACCCGGCTCGACCACGGCCCGGCAGCGTTGACCACGATATCGGCGTCGATGCGCGTCCCGTCGTCGAGGACCACACCTGCCGCTCGGCCATCGCGGCGTATGATCTCCACGACCGCCTTGCCCAGCACGAAGGTTGCACCGTGCCGTGCGGCGGCCTCCGCGAGGTTCGCGGCGGCCAGCTGCGGGTCGGGCACAAAGCCGGCGTCCGGCGTGAGGACGGCCCCGAGCCGGTCGGCGGCGTCGTCCCAGAAGCGTGGGTCGTCGAGACGCTTGGGCGGCCAGTACCGTCCGGTGTCGACGCCTGAGACCTCGTTGGCGAGCCGGTCGGCATCCCACTCTTCGTAGGGGACGCCGATGTCGTCGAACAGCGGCAGGTACAGGGAGCGCGGAGCGACATCGGCATCGAGGAAGACCAGACCGCAGCGGACGTACTCGGCGAGGTTCTGGCTGCCGGCGCCGAGGTGCTCCGCCCAGTTCTCCCAGTGGAACTTGGACTCCCAGGCCGTGGCGACACCCGACCAGGTGGAGAAGTTGAACCGCATTATCGCGCTGGAGGCGCTCGTCGAACCGTGTCCGACTGCACGGGCCTTGTCGACAACCCAGGTACGACACCCGGATCTCGCCAGCTCCAGGGCGATCGAGGACCCCATCACACCTGCGCCGATGACGATCGCGGAACCATGCATTTCCTGCCTCCGGGCTCGGGTAGCGGCTGGGCCTCAGCCGAACAGCTGGGCATTCGAGGAAGCGGGTTCAAAGAACCCGTCCAGGCCGGTTCGATTACCATGCTAACGACGGCGAACTCGGCGAAATAGCTCGCAATGTCGCGCGATTCGCCGACCTTGTTCTACACATGACGAACGTGTCTGATGCGGCACCGGGCACTCGACTTCCGGCCGGTCATGGCTGGCTGCCGGAGACGATCCGCCGCCGGATTCAGGAAGGGCGGCCGGGGTTGAGCCGGCTCAGTTTCAACGCCAGATGCAGCGTCAGCCGGTCCAGGCCGTTGTCGAGGTCCAGTCCGGTGATGGCCTCGACGCGCTTGAGCCGGTGGTAGAGCGTCGTCCGGTGGATGTGCAGGGCAGCGGCCGTCCCAGTGGCGTCGCCCGCGCGGTCGAGGAACTCCTCCAGACTCAAGACGAGAGTCTGATGCTCCGGCTCGCCGAGCAGATCACGCACACCGGGGAACGGCAGGTCCTCGGCCAGCTGGTCGAAGTCGACCCTGAGCAGCAGCGCGAACGGGCCCAGCGAGGCCCAGGACGTCACGTTCCCGAACATGGGCAGGAGCAGTGCGGCGCGCATCGCGGTGGTCGCCTGCCGGTAGGAGTCGGCCGCGCCTTCGAGCCCCTGCGCGTTGCCACCGATACCGACGGCGCAGCGGTAGCCGGCCGAGCCGGCCAGTTGGACGAAGCGGTCGTGCAGTTGCGAGGCGAGTTCGCGCGCCGCCTTGTCGTGCAGTGGCCGCGCGCCGCTGACGAGTATGACCAGACGTCGTCCGCGGACGAACCCGAGCATCGATCTCGGCGCGAGCCTGCGTTCGACGTACTCGGCCGCGGCCTCCAGCATGACCGTTGCGCCGTCGTCGGAATTCCTGTCGATCTCGGCGACGAGGACGGCGGTGTGGGCGGTGCTGGCGAGCAGCGAGTCCTCCTCGATCTCGATGACCGCGCGGGCCCGGTCCTCCTGGTCCGGGGAGAGCAGCAGGCGCAGCGAGGATGCGGCCTGCGAGCGCTCCCGCTCGTGCAGCAGCATCTGGCGGTAGAGGATGACCGCGATGGTGTCCGCGGCCTCCTCCACCAGAGCGATCAGATCGGGGGCGACGTCCTCGACGGTGCCGACCGACTCGATCAGCCACAGGAAGCCGAGCAGCATCCCGTTGCAGCGGATGGGGCAGCACAGCCTCGGGGCGAAGTCGTACCGTGCGTCGCCGTTCAGGATCCCCGGGCCGGTCCACTCCGCGATACCGTCGGCGAGCACCCGCCGCTGCAGTTCGGCGGGGACCTGGCGATCCAGCACCGAACGCACCCGCATAGCATCCTCGTCGCCGAAATGGCGACTCGCGGCAATCAGGCGGATGGCGGGGTCGTCGACGGCCACGGAGCGGCCCAGACGCGCCGCCAACGCGTCCACAACCGCCTGAATGCCGCCACCGACCACCGCGCCACCTCGTTGCCTCGCACTCCCACGCCCATCGTTTCGAACCTCGTCAGATAACGCAACGAAAGAAGGCCGCCGCTTCCGCATCACAGTTCTCCATCGGCCGCGAGGTGTTTGTCGAGGAAGTCGATCATGCGGGCGCACTGGTCGACGACTGCCGCGCTCCCCCGGACGCCGTGTCCCTCGTTCCGGTAGATCACCAGGGTGCTGTCGGCGCCGTGCTCGGCCAGGGCGTGGTGGAACATGGATGCCTGTTCCGGAGGGGTTGCGAGGTCGTGGGCCCCCGCCATGAGCAGGATTGGGGTCCGTACGCGATCGGCCAGGTAGAGCGGGCTGCGGGTGCGGTAGCTCGACTGGGGGTCGAGGGGATGGCCGGAGAGGCAGATCCGGCTCAGGCCGGGGAGGTTGGAGGTGTAGTGCTGGCTGACCCAGTCCGTGATGGGCGAGCGGGCGATCGCGGCGGCGAAGCGGTCCGTCGTGGCGACGAGCCACGCCGCCATGAACCCCCCGTAGCTGTTGCCGGTGACCGCGACGCGTGCCGGATCCACCCGGCCGCTCGCCGCGAGCGCGTCGATCCCGGAGACGAAGTCGTCGGTGTCGGCTCCGCCCATGTCGAGCAGTCCGTCCTTGATGAACTTCTGGCCCCGGCCGTTGCTTCCGCGCATGTTCGGGTGGAGGACGGCGTAGCCGCGGCTCGCGAGCAGCGGTGTGTGGGCGTAGTGCATGGACCATTCGTCCCGCCAGGCCCAGACGGGGCCGCCGTGGATGTTGATGACGAGGGGGTGCGGGCCGGGCCCGGGAGGACTGACGAGCAGGCCCTCGATGGTGACGCCGTCGGGAGCCTGCCATGCGATGCGCTCGATCGTGCCGCCCACAGCCGCGAGATGATCGGTGCCGTCGTGGGTGAAGCTCAGGAGTTCGCGGGGAGCCGTACCGGGTTCCAGGAGGGTCAGTGCGGGAGGGCTGCCGTACCCGCTCGTCATGCAGGCGATGACGCCCGAGCCGACGGTGATCTGCGGTGTTGTCGCCCCGCAGCTTGCCGTCAGGACAGCAAGTACCTCGGTCGCGCGTGTGTCCGCGTGGTGCCGCCCGATCACGGTGTCCAGCCCGCGCTGGCCGGCGAACACGATCGTGGTGTCACTCTCCCAGTGCTGGCTGGTGACATCGACACCGCCGGTGGCAACCGTGGTGTGTGTCGCGTCGTGGGGGTCGATCAGGACCAGGTCGCCGGTGTACAGACCGCGGTCGCTCATCGCTCCGATCACCGCGGACAGACGGGTGCCCGAGGGATTCGCGGCGGGGAGCGCGGTCTGGTCGTCGCCGGAGAGCAGCGGACGAAGTGTGCGGCCGGCCGGGTCGAGTAGGGCCAGCTCGGCACCGTACCAGTCGGATTCGGAAGGGTCGTCGGAGGTCACGCACAGGATCGACGACTCACCCGCCCAAACGGCCTGCCAGACGGTGACCTCGGGCGGCGACACTCTGGTGCTCTCTCCGGACGCGGGATCCAGCAGCCACAGGCCGCGCCCGCCCGAACGCGGTTGGGCCCGGCCGGCCTCGATCACGGGCACGCCGGACTGCCGCTCGGCCGCGTCGGCCCGTATGAAACCTGACCCGTCGACGTCCGAGCGAGCCGCCCCGTACTCGGCGACGCCTGCCAGCAGGGCGGCCCCGTCGGGGCGCCAGAGAAGGTACTCGGGGAGGCCCTCGGTCGGGAAGGAGCTGGGCTGGGACGTGGAGTCGAGCTCACGGACGGTGATGTGGCTGTCGGTCAGCCAGGCCAGCCGACCCCCGCTCGGGTCCCAGCGCGGTGCGTGTCCCGGTCCCAGATGTACGAGTTCTGACGTGGCTGTGTCGATGACCGCTATGTGCCGCACCGGGTCCGGCTCGCCGGCGATGTCGACGACCGCGGTGAAAGCGATCCGCCCTCCGTCGGGTGCGAGGTCGAGATCGGTGGCGGTGGTGATGACGAAGTCCCCGGCACCGCGCATCCGGGCGAAGAACTCTTCGACATATGCGGTGACGTCCGCGTGCGAGGTGGTCGGTCCCATGTTCATCGGCGCTCCGGCATCGCGGCGGCGACCTCGCGTTCGGTCGTGAACTGCCCGCTGCTGAATCGGTCCAGGCGGTAGGGGGACGGGTCGATCCCATTCGATCCGCCGCTGTGGATCATGTCGGCCATCATCGCTCCCAGGCCGGGGCCATGGGTGACTCCGGCCTCGTTGTCGCCGCCGAGGAAGTAGAGGCCGTCGACTTCCGGGACCGGTCCGGCGAGGAAGCGTCGGTCCGGGGTCATGCACGGGATGCCCTGGACCCACCAGTCGACGGAGATGTCGTGGGCCGGCACGAGCTTGCGCAACTTCGGGGCGAATACCGTGGTGAGGCGGTCGACCAGCTCGGGAAAGCGTGGTTGGCTCGTCGCGCCGACCGTGTCGTCCAGGTCGTACGATGCCTCGTAGCCGTCGCCGTTGCCCCACGTGAGTCCGCCGCGGTGGGAGCGGAGCCACAGGCCGTTGAGGTCGGGGACCATCACGGTGGGCATCGTGTCCGGGACGCCGGAGGGTCGGGAGATCACCCGGGTCGCGACGACGCGCAGCAGCGGTGGGCGGTATGCGAACGGGCTGAGCAGCTCGGACGACCAGGCGCCGCAGGCGAGCACGACGGTGCGCGCGCGTACGGGACCGGAGGCGGTCTGCACACCGGTCACAGCGCCGTCCGAGGTGAGCAGAGCGGTGACCTTGGTCCTCTCGCGGATCTCCCCGCCCAGGTCGCGGACGCGTGCGGCCAGCGCGCGGGTGGCGCGGCCGGCGCTGATCTGGATGCCGCCGGGGTGGAGCACTCCGCCGGATACGCTGCCGGCGGGGATGACGTCACCGGTGAGTGTGGCGACCTCGCGTGGTTCGAGGTCGCGGGTTCCCTCCGGCGCGAGCGGGTGGCGCAGGACCGGCTCGACCCACTTGGACCACCCTGTGTGGTTTGTGGCGAGGAAGAGGTTTCCGTTGTTCTTGCAGTCGATGTCGGCGCCGTCGTCGGACAGCCGCCGGTAGAAGTCGATGCCGTACTGCTCCATCCTGACGTCGTCACCGGTGAAGAAGTCGGCGTAGCCGGCTCCCCAGAGTCCGACGAATCCGCCGCCGGCGCCGCTGGTCGCCGACGCGGGGGCCCCGGCGTCGAGCACGACGACGCTTCCGCCCCGGCGTTGCAGCAGGTGATAGGCGAGTGAGGTGCCGAGGACGCCGGCTCCCACGATTACGACGTCAGCATCCACAAAATCAGACTTCATGTTTTGTTGTCCTGTCCGGTTCAGAGATCTTGGGCCTCGAGGAGATCCGCGTATGCGCGGTAGAAGTCCACGACGGCGGTTTCGTCGGCGGAGAGCGGGCCGGGCACGTAGGACTGTGAGCGGACGCCGAGTTGCACGCGTTCGCACAGCGCCCAGTCCTGCAGGTTGGTCTCGTTCCACACCTTGACGAGCGTGTCGAGGTCGTAGTCGGTGCCCTCGGTGGCGTCGTCGCGAACGAGCCAGCTCATCCGGACCTCCGTGCGGTCGACGGCGACGGGGCGCTCGCAGAGCACGACGGCGTAGTCGGGGCAGCCGACCAGCCCGAAGGTCGGCTTGATGTGGATCGACGCGGTGTAGGGTGCCAGTCCCGCGTCGAACGCGCCGAGCGGTTTGCAGGACGCGTACTGGCCGTCGAGGGTGAGCGACACGGCTCCTGGGCGCAGGGGGAAACGTCCGTGCACCACCCGCGGGTCACCACTGGGCGTTGCCTTCGTCTCGATCCGGCCGACACCGTCCAGCCCCGCGACGTCGAACGTCTTGATCAGCTCGGGATGGTTGGCATTGCAGTGGTAGCACTCCTGGGCGTTCTCCCAGACGATCTTCCAGTTCGCCTCGACCTGGTAGGTGATCGTGTGCGCGACCTTGGTGCCGGCGATACCGAAGGCGGCCATCAGCTCCTCGCCCGTGCCGAGCAGATCCGCGACGGGCTCCGGGGCGGCCTCGCCGAGATGGACGAAGACGAGGCCGTGCCACACCTCGACATGTGCGGTCGGCAGGGGATGGCGTGCGGGGTCGAACGAGTCCGGCATCCGGGGCGCGCCCTGCAGCGTTCCGTCGAGGCGGTACGTCCACTGGTGGTAGGGACAGACGAACCGTGCGCTGGTTCCGCATCCGGGGTCGACCAGGCGCGCGCCACGGTGCCTGCACACGTTCGAGAAGGCCGTCAGCCCGCCGTCCCGTCCCCGGGCCACGATCACGCTTTCGGTGCCGCACTCGACGGTCATGTACTGTCCGGGCCGGGCCAGCTCGGACTCGTGGCCGGCGTACAGCCAGCTGTGTCCGAAGATCCCGGTCATCTCCTTGGCGAAGAGCTCCTGCGAGAGGTAGAGCTCCCGCGGTATGCCGACGCCCCGCTCGATGTGGTCGCGCACGGTCCGGCTGTAGGAGACGCCTTCTGCTGCGGTTGTCATCACTGCTCCCATCCGTTCAGGAATCCGTTGATGATCGTCAGGTAGGTGGCCACGTTCCCTGCTCCGAACATGTCGTGGCTGTTGTTGTTCATGGTGAGCCACTCGGCGTGGCGGATGCCCCGGGCGATGGCCCGGTTGGTTTCAGGCGAGGACATGTCGCTGCCGCCGTGGACGATCAGTGTCGGTGCCGTGATCTCGCCGAGTCGCGGTTCGACGTCCCAGCCGCGCACGGCCCCGTTGGCGAACCACATCCGGTCGCCCCACAGTCCGCGGCCGGCGGGGCCGAGATCGAGGGATTCGGCTGTCAGGTCGGCCAGCGCCTCCTTGTCCGCCGTCCCGTAGCGGCCGAGCCACTTCGCGACCGCGTCGAGGTAGTCCGGGCAGTCGTGCTCTCCGAGCGCGTCCGCGGTGACTGCGGCGCATGCCTTCGCGGGCGGCATGATGGTGGAGAGCTGCGCGATGGCTTCCAGGGTGATCCGTGCGCTGCTGGAGGCCGTGTTGGACAGGACGAGGCGGCCGACCCGGTCCGGGTGGTCCAGGGTGTACTGGAGCGCGAGCATGCCGCCGTAGGAGTGGCCGAGCAGGTCGATCCGCTCGGCGCCGGAGGCACGGCGGACCGCGTCGACGTCCGCGACCGCCGTGTCGAGGGTCCAGGCGTGGTCGGCGGGCGGTGTTTCGGACCGGCCGGTGCCGAGTTGGTCGAAGGTCACCACCGTGCGGGCGGAGGACGCCAGCCGGTGCAGCGGTCTGAGGTAGTCCCCGCCGGACCCGCCCGGGCCGCCGTGCAGGCCGATCAGCACACGGTTGCCGTCGCCGGAGGTGACGGTGTGCAGTGCGTAGCCGTCGGGGCCCGTCACCGGGGCCTGGCGGAATATGTCATGCGGCATCGGGCACCTCCATCTTCTTGCGCAGGCGGGCGAGGCGGTCGCCGTACTCGCCCCGGGTGAAGGGCAGATCGGGGGTGCGGGAGGTGAAATCGGCTTCCCGCGCCGCGATGTAACAGCTGATCTCGTCGGGGGATGCGGTCACGACCGGGACTCCGGGGCCAGGTCCGACAGGGTGGGCGCCGCGTCTACCAGTCGTCTGGTGTAGGGGTGTTCCGGTGTGCGCAGCAGTTGCTCGGTCGGTCCGTCCTCGCAGATGCGACCTTGTTCGAGAACGATGACCCGGTCCGCCACCACGGACACGACGCCGAGGTCGTGCGTGATGAACAGCATCGAGACGCCGAAGTCGTCGCGGAGCTCCGCCAGGACCTCGAGTACGGCGGCCTGCACCGAGACGTCCAGGGCGGAGGTGACCTCGTCGCACACCAGGATGTCCGGCCGGGCCGCGAGGGCGCGGGCGATCGCGACTCGCTGCCGCTCTCCCCCGGACAGTTGCGCCGGATACCTCTCGGCGACGCGCTGTGGCAGTCGCACTCGTTCCAGGAGGCTGCCGACTTCGGCCTTGGCCTCGGTGAGGGAGAGACCGCGCAGCACCTGCCCGGGGCGGGCCAGATCCTCCCCGATGCGCCGTTGCGGGTTGAGCGACTGGAACGGGTTCTGGAACACGTACTGGATTGCGCGCCGCTGGTCGAGGGTGCGGTCGCGGATCCGCGGCGGCAACTCCTGGCCGTGGAGCAGGATGCTGCCCCGGTCGGATCGGTGCAGGCCCACGATCGAGCGCGCGATGGTGGTCTTCCCACTGCCCGACTCGCCGACCAGCGCGAGGCACTCGGCCCGCCCGAGGTCGAAGGAGATGTCCTCGGCGGCGACGACCGTCCCGTGCCGTCCGCGGTGCGTGGCCCGGAGATTGCGGACGGACACCATGGGTGCCGAGTCGGCCGGCCGACGCTCGACGGTGGCGCGGACCAACGGCGGTTCGGTTCGGCGCCAGTGCGTGCACCGCACGTCGTGCTGCTCGGTGACGGGTTCGAGCAGCGGCAGGGCCGCGGTGCAGTCGTCGGTCTTCTGCTCACACCGCGGAGCGAACGGGCATCCGCCGGGACGGTCCTCGAGTCCGGGCGCGGTGCCCGGCATCGGGGCCAGGCGTACCCGGCGCCGGTGGTCGGGGATCGACTGCAACAGCCCGCGGGTATAGGGGTGCTTGGGGCGTGTCAGCAGTTCGGAGGTGGGTCCCTGCTCGACGATGCGGCCGGCGTACATCACCGCGATCCGGTCGGCGATCTGGGAGACGACGGCGAGGTCGTGTGAGACGTACACCAGGGAGGTACCCTCGTCGGCGCGCATTCGGGCGATCTCGGTGAGCACACTGCGCTGGGTGACGACGTCGAGTCCGGTGGTGGGTTCGTCCATCACGATGACGGGGGGTTCACAGGCCAGCGACATGGCGATGGTGACCCGCTGCTGCTGGCCGCCGGACAGTTGGTGCGGCAGACGTCTGGCGAACTCCGGTGTCGTCGGCAGATCCACGGCCGACAGCAAGGACAGCACGTCCGCGTGCTTCTCGCCCCGGCGGCGGCGCAGCACGTCGGTGAGTGAGCCCTCGATCCGCAGTGAGGGGTTGAGTGCCTGGGCGGCGTTCTGCGGTACGTAGGAGACGACTCTGCCGCGCGCGTCCCGGAGGGCGGACGCTTCCAGGGCGAGCAGGTCCTGCCCGGCGATGGTCACCGTGCCCTCGGTGATGCGGGCCCCGCGCTGGGCGAAGCCGAGCAGGGCCAGTGCGGTCGTGGTCTTGCCGCTGCCGGACTCGCCGACGATGCCGAGGATCTCGCCGCGGCGAAGGTGCAGGTCGACTCCGTCGACGATCGCGGTTCCGGAGTCGAGGACGATCCGGAGGTTCTGGACGTCGAGGACGGTTTCGTGGGTGGTGGTCACTCCTTGCCTCCTGCCAGCGCGTCACCGAGCAGATTGATCCCCAGTGTGAGAGCCCCCAGCATGGCCGCGGGAGCGAGCATCACGGCCGGGTTGGTTGCGATGCCGCCTCGGTTCTCCGAGACCATCAGGCCCCAGTCGGCGGCAGGTGGTTGCAGTCCCAGACCGAGGAAGTTGACGCTGGCGATGAGCAGTACCGACCAGCTGAACCGCAGGCCGACATCAGCGGAGAGGGGCCGCGCGATGTTCGGCAGGATCTCCCGGCGCAGCACCGAGAAGGTGCTCTCGCCGCGGGCGACGGCTGCTTCGACGTAGCCGCGGACGGATTGCTCCAGGGTTGCCGAGCGCACGATGCGGATGATCGGTGGCAGCTGGATGATCGCGGTGGCGACGACGATGCCCGTGATGCCCGGTCCGAAGGCGGTGGCCAGCAGGATCAGGAAGACCAGCGCGGGGAAGGCGAGGAGGACGTCGGTGGATCGCATCAGCACGGTTTCGAGCCAGGTCCGGGTGTAGCCGGCGAACAAGCCGACCAGGAGTCCGACCGCGTAGGCGACGAGGGTGGCGATGCCGGCGTAGGACACGACGGTCAGGCCCCCGTGCAGGACTCTGGACATGACGTCCCGGCCGAGGAAGTCCAGCCCCAGCCAGTGGGCCTGGCTGGGTGGTGTGTAGGGGACGCCGACGGTGAGGTCCGGTCGGTACGGAGCGGCCAGCGGGCCGAACAGGGCGACCGCGACGGCCACGGCGAGGATGACGAGCCCGGCTTTGCCGGAGGGGGATGCGGGTATCCACCGGCGGGCACGTGTGAGGAGGGTGTTCATCGCGGGGCTCCCGTCCTGAGCTTCGGTACGACGATCATGACGAGGAGGTCTGCCACGATGGTCACTGCCACGTAGAACGTGGCGAGCAGCATCGTCACGGACTGGACTTCGAGGTTGTCGTGAATGGTCACGGCGTCCACGAGTTCCTTGCCGATCCCCGGATATCCGAACAGGTTCTCGACGATGAGCAGGCCGCCGACAAGGTACTGGGCGATCAGGGCGAAAACCTGGATGCTCGGGGCCAGGGCATTGCGCAGCGCGTAACGCCGTACCACCCGGCCTTCACTCAGTCCGTTCAGACGGGCCATGTTCACGGTGTCGGCTTCCAGCGCCTCCAGCATGCCGGCTCTGATCATGCGGGCCGCCGGGCCGACCGTGACTCCGACCAGGGTGAGTATCGGCAGCACGAGAATGGTGGCGGTGGAGAGGGGGCTTGTGCCCGGCGGGACGAGGGACACCGGCGGCAGGATGTCCAGCCAGGTGAACAGCACCGCGAGCAAGCCCGTCCCGAGGACGAACTCCGGCAGCGCGGCGGGCACCACCGTCACCGTGGTGAGCAGCTGGTCCTGCCAGCGTCCGGCCTTCAGCGCGGTGAACACACCGACGAGCACCGACAGCACGACGATCGGCACGAAGGCCGCGCCGGCGAGGATCAGCGAGTTGCCGAGCTTGCCGCTGATCTGGCTCCAGACGCTGACACGCCCGCCCGCCGCATAGCCGGCGGCCGTGTTTCCCAGGTCGCCGTGGAGCAGGCCGTACAGCCACTGTCCGTACTGTTCGATGAGGGGACGGTCCAGTCCCATGTCGTGGCGCAGTTCCTTGAGCGCCGGACCGGTGGCCTGTTTTCCGAGCATCGAGCTGGCCGCGTCGCCGGGAAGTACCGCGGTGGCGATGAAGACGAGGACGGACAGTGCGAACACCGTGACGACGCCTTCGAGTACGCGACGTGCTGCGAGGCGGACCAGCGGATGCGCGTTCTTCGCCGGAGCGGTCTCGATATCCGTCGCTGCAGCGGTCATGAGGCCAGGAAGGCTTCGGTGAGCCCGGTCGGGAGACCGAGGTTGCTGTACGGGTTGGGGACAAAGCCGCCGACCTTGTTCGACGCGGCGTCGATATTGTCGACGTTGCCCCACCAGATGTAGCCGCCCTTGTCGTACTGCTCGGCCTGGACCTTTGCCCAGGCCGCTTGCGCGGCAGCGGGGTCGGAGGTGGCGATGGCGGCCGCCACGAGGGCGTCGGTGTGCTTGTTCGCCCAATGGGTCTCGTCCCCGATAGCGCCGGTGACGAGGGACGTGCTGTAGAAATCGCCCAAGGTGTAGAGCCCCTGCCAGACAGACTGCGCGAACGGCATCTTCAAGTACTTGCGGGTCGGGTCGAAGTACGATGTCGGGTCGACCTTGGTGATGTCGATCGTGACGCCCGCGTCCTTGGCCTGCTGCTTGAAGAGCGTCGCGGCCTCCACCATGCCGGGGGCGACCGGGGAGGTCTCCAGCTTCAGAGTCAGACCCGCCGAGTGGCCCGCCGCGGCGAGCAGTTTTTTCGCTTCGCGGACGTTGCGGGTGCGCTGCGGCAGGGCGGCGTCGTAGTAGGGCATGCCCTTGCCGAACAGGTCGTTCGCGACCGTGCCGAAGCCGAGGAGGGCGACGTCGACCAGCTCCTGGCGGTCGACGAGCAGTCGCATCGCCTGGCGCACTCTGACGTCGTCGAACGGATGTTGATCGACAGCCATGTAGAAGCACTGCGCGCCGGCGCCGACACTGCGTATCAGTCTCACGTCTCCCTGCAGCTGCGTCTTCGCCTGCGCTGCGGGGACCTGCGCCATGATGTCGATCTCCCCGGCCAGCAGGGCGCTGAGTCGGGCGGTGTCGTCCCCGAGCGAGCGGAACGTCAGCTGGTCGACGTAGGGCTTCCCGGTGTCCCAATAGGCGGGGTTGCGTCGGCAGGTGGACTGCTCGCCCTGGGCCAGCGAGCCGAAGACGAAGGGCCCGGTGCCGACCGGCCTGGTGAAGTCGGTCGTCCTGTCCTTGATGATCCAGGCCCTGACGAGGCTGTACGGGAAGAGCGGGTCGGCCTGCTTCAACGGAATCGTGATGGTGTACGGGTCGGTCTTCTTCACCCGGTCGAGGTCCACCGCAGCCACGTTGACGTTCATGCCGTTGCCTGGTTCGGCCATCCAGCGCAGGGAGTAGAGGACGTCGTCCGCGGTGAACTCGGTGCCGTCGTGCCAGCGCACGCTCTTTCTGAGCCGGAAGGTCCATGTCCTCGATGCCGCGTCGGCCGACCATGACGTGGCGAGCATGGGCTTGAGCCGGCCGCTCGGGGTGATGTTGAGCAGAGAGTCGAAGACGGCGCAGCACATCGCCACGTTGATCAGTGCCGATGCGGCCTGGGCCGGGTTGAACGACTCGTTCTTGCCCGCACCCACCATTCCCACCCGTAGGTGGCCTCCCCGCCGTGGTGCGCCGGTTGGCCCCCCTGCAGACTTCTCCGGCTGACGTCCGCAGGAGGCAAGCCCCGCGCCGCCGGCCAGGACGGCACCGAGTGCGGCCGAACCGCGCAGCAGACTCCGACGAGAAACCCTACGAACAGACGGGGCCGCTATACGGTGACCGCTCATCATGGCTCCTGGATTGTTCCGACCTGACAGGACACCGAGGCCCGCAGAAGCACAAATCCGCTCATCGGGGGCCCGATGTGAAGCTGAGTCTGACATCACAGTCCCGCAGAAGCATGCATCAGTTGATGCATCATGTGAAGATCGGACGCAACATTCAGTGGTGCGCATGGTGAAGTTGCTGATCACAGGTCTGATGTGAGGGTTGGGAGAGCTGCTCGCGCCAGCCGTCGGCCGGTGTCCACGGCGAAGACCGTCCGGCATGTCGTTCGGGGCCGTCCTCGGGTTCCGCTGCGCTTGCGAACTGCTCCCACGATCCGTCGCCGGGCCGGTGTGCCGGGAGAGCCTGGGAGGGCGTGGGAGCTGGAGCGGATCACGGCCGCTCACCAGGTGCGGGCCGCGGCTCCGGCGGTGCCGGTGGTGTTCTTCGTGGTGAGGCGGTCGTCGAGGTCGTAGCCGTAGGAGAGGGAAGCGACGTCGGACGATCCGGCGGAACCGTCGACGACGTCGGTGGTCCGGTCGCCGATGAGGCGGCCGAGGCTGTCGTAGGTGTAGGTGATCTGGTCCGACGCCGGGGTCCGGCGGCCCTCCTGGGGGACGGCGAACCGGAGGGTTCTGGGCAAGGTCCGCACGGATCTGACGTGGGCGACCGCGCTGGTGCGGGCCCTACTGGTGCTGACAAACCAGGAAGTCGCCCGCTGACCGATGTTCTTGTCGGTGGACTGCCGCCCCGGACCTGGCCGAGCTTCCCGACGCCTACGCCGTACCGGCGAGGGTGCCGGCGATGAGGGTCGCCACCATCCCCCGCAGAGAGGAGGTGAAGTCCATGCGTAGCGCGGCCAGGGACGGGTCCGTGTCGTAGGCGGCGAGCATGCCGGGGGAGGGCCGGGCGTGGGTCCAGACGGCGCCGGCCACCATGTAGACCTGCGCGCTGAGCCGCTCCGCCCCGTCGCCCAGTTCGGGCAGGTACTGTCGCGCCAGATCGCCCAGCGCGACGACATTGCCGATGGCCGCTTTCTTGTACCGGGCGGCGACCTCCGCGGACACGTTGTGCTCCAGGACACCGGCCTGCGCGCTGAGCAGGTCGCACAGCACCCGGTGCTCCGCAAGGGAGTGGGTGAACACGGCCGCGAATGCGTCGCCACGCCGGCCCACCGGGTGGTCGGGGTCGATTCCGGCGGCGAGCCGGTCGGGCAGTTCGGCCGTCCACTGTTTCCACGCGCTGTCCAGCAGCTCCAGCAGGATGGCCTCGCGCGATTCGAAGTAGCGCAGCACGTTGGATTTGGCCAGGCCGACGCGTCGGCTCAGCTCGTTGAGGCTGACCTCGGCGACCGGCATCTCGTCGAGCATCGCGGCCGTGGTGTCCAGGATCGCCTGCCGGCGGATCTCCCGCTGCTCATCGCTGCGAGCACGTTGAAAGGTTGCCATCACCCCATCCTACAGACCGTCGGTCTGTTGACATTAGACCGACGGTCTTTTATGTTTCATCTCAAGAGACCGCCGGTCCGTTAAGGGGTCGGGACTGGACGTGCGTAAGCGATTCCCAGAGGAGATCCACATCATGAGCAGCAACAAGAGCGACAAGAAGGTTGCAGTCATCACCGGCGGTGCTACGGGCATCGGCAAGGAGACCGCGCGGCTGCTGGTCGCGGACGGCGTGCATGTCGTCCTGAGCGGGCGACGTGCGGACGTGGGTGCGCGGGCGGTCGAGGAGCTGACCAAGGACGGCGGCAGTGCCTCGTTCGTGGTGGCGGACATGGACTCGCCGGAGAGCATCAAGGCCCTGTTCGACTCGGTCCTGGCCGACTACGGCCGCCTGGACCACGCGGTCAACAACGCCGGTCTGGCCCACGAGACCGCCGCGATCGCCGACGCCGACCCGGTGAGGTTCCAGGAGATGCTGTCCACGAACGTGATGGGCCTGTTCCTGTGCCTGCAGCGCGAGATCCAGGAGATGCTCGCCGACGGCCACGGGGGCACCATCGTCAACCTGGCCTCCATCGCCGGCCTCAACGGCATCCCGTGGAGCGGCCCGTACGCGGCCACCAAGCACGCGGTCGTCGGCCTGACCAAGACCGCGGGCCTGGAGTACTCCTCCCAGGGCGTTCGCGTGAACGCGGTCGCCCCCGGCGCGATCAAGACCGACATCATCGCCAACGCCATCTCGCTCGGTCAGTACGACGAGGACATCATCACCGCGATGCATCCGATCGGCCGCATGGGCCTGCCCCAGGAGGTCGCCGCGGGCATCCACTGGCTCCTGTCCGACGAGTCCTCCTTCGTCGCCGGCGCGATCCTCAACATCGACGGCGGCTTCCAGGCAAAGTAGCCCCCACGCATGCTGGACGCCCGACGCAGGGAGCAGGCCGGCGTTGATCTGCTGACGGCGGGTCGACTGCCAGGCGATCAGCCGCCAGCCGGTGCCCGAGATCTCCACGACCAGCCTCCTGCCGGGCGTCACTCCGTTTTCCACCAGCTCCAGCGCGACCCCACCGACCGGATGCGCAACAGACGCGTCAACGAGCGCACCAACGAAGAAGTGCCACCGGAGGACATCGCCAAGGCGTACGACACCGGCGACGCGTACGTGATCGTCGAGCCGAGCGAACTGGACGAGATCGCACCCCTGACGATCGCGTTCGGCGGTCCGACGAGGCCGGACACACCGCTGACACCAGGCGACGGTGCCCCGGTCTACGGTGCGGCCATGTCGTTTACCCTGCCCAGCGGCCTTCCTCCCGGCCGGTTCGTGCATTCCGGCCCCGCACGCGTGTGGCCTGTCCTCCTGAGCAAGCAAAGAGCACGCGGCCTGGTTCCGCTCCCGTACCGACCCGACGCCATCGGAGAACCGCTCGGACTGGACGATGTCGACGCCGTCCGCCTGGAGGAGGTGCTGGCCACGGACTTCGCCGAGTACCGCCGCACAAGGCTGCCCGCCTGGACGGACCCGACCCCTGCCCCGGTACCTGAAGGCATCGAGCCGTGGCCGCACGATCCCGGGCCGCCCTTCGAGCAGTGGCCGGGCGTGGCCGGGTCTGGCACCGCAGATGCCTGCCACGTCCGCAGGCCCGACGCCGGAGGAGGCCGCGTCAAGCCTGCTGGCCCGGCGTGGCGGGCGCGGGCCGGTACTTCGCGCACTGGATCTGGGTGAAACCGGCCGTCAAGTGTCCAGAGCGACAAGAGCTGACGGGAGACTCCCCTCTACGGATCTGCGGGAGCCCAGGTGGAGATATCCCCGGGTACCCGACCATCTTCACGCGTACGCGCTGGGCGATATCTGAAGAACTTGAGCCGACCCGACAGACCCGTTGCACGGCTATGCCGAAGGCCGGCGTGCCTTCTGTCGGTAGTGCCGCTGCTGGCAGGCCCGTGAACAGTAGCGGCGGCGTCGGCCTGTCGTCGGCTGGGAGAGCGGGTCCGCGCAGACGATGCATCGACTCGGTGCGGCGTCTGTTTCATCACGCGGTGCCGCGGTTTCGTCACGGTCTCGGGGTGTCGCGGTGCGACGAGGGATCGACTGTGCCGCGGCGACCAGTCCCCGTGTCGTGACACGCCCGCGCGGCGTGTGACTCATCAGCTCGCCGTCGAGCCACGGGCACTCCTCCACGATGTCGTCGTCTGGGCACTCCAATAGATGCATCAGATACTCATGAGCACTCTTCAGCTCGTCGATCTTCTCCTCGATCAACCCGACGTGGCGCTTCACGATGCTCCTCCACCGGTCGTTTCGGCTGCCGGAGGTCACGACGGCGGCCTGTTCGAGGGGCATGACACCGGTCACGCAGCACAGATAGGCGAGGCCGACGCGGCGCAGTTCCGTCTCGGTGTAGAGCCGCCGCCCGTTGATCCGCGGCGGCTGGGGAAGTACTCGCTGGGACTCCCACCATCGCAGCGTCGACGGCGCCATGTCGTAGAGGGCCGCCGCCTTGCCGATCGAAACGCCGAGTGGATCGCTCATGAGTCCATTTGACATCAAGTCCCCTTTAAGACTCAAGATTGAAGCGCGTAGTTAGGCATACCTAAGTACCTCCGAGCTTCGTGGTGACGAGGACGCGGGAGTCCGGCCGCGGTCCAGCGGCGACGGCGGCATTTCACAGAAGGAGCCCAGAGGTGAGTACGACAGCGGACACACGCGCGGATTCCACGTCCGCGATGGAGTCCTCCGCGGAAACCGAGGAGCCGGTCGGGCTCGCCGAGCCCGGGGCTCTGGCTCGACTGTTCGCTCCCATCCGGTCGCACCTGATCGTGTGCGGCCTGTTGTCGGCGCTCTCCGCGGCGGCGGGGATCGTGCCGTACATCGCCGCGGCCGAGATCGCGCGGATCATGCTCGATGATCCCTCGGACGCCACCACGGCGGTCTGGTCCTGGGTGGGCATCGGAGCCGTTGGCGCGGGCCTGTGGCTGGTGCTGCTGGTTCAGTCCTCCCGGTTGGGGCACTACGCGGACGCGGCGATCCTGCACGCCCTGCGTGTGCGGATCGTGCGCCATCTCGGCGCGTTGCCGTTGGGATGGTTCCGGGCTTCGGGCTCGGGTCGGGTGAAGCGGGCGATGACCGGCGACCTGGAGGAGATGCACGAGGTCATCGCCCACGCCCTGGGCCAACTGACCGGAGCGGTCACGGTGATCACCGTCTCGGGTGCCTATCTGTTCTTCGTGGACGTCTCGATGGCGTTGATCGTGCTGGGCGTGATGGGGCTGATGGGGGTCTGCTACCGCGTCTCGATGCGGTCGATGACGACTCATGTGAACCGGCTGATCGCCGCGGAGCGGCGGATCAGCGCCGCGAGTGTGGAGTACGCCGACGGCATCCAGGTGGTCAAGGCGTTCGGCACCGGAGGTCGCGTGCTGCGCCGCTTCGACGACGCTGTGGACGAGTACGCCGAGGCGTTCGCGGCGTGGGTCGCCGAGGTGCGTTACAGCTCGGCGGCCACACGGCTGCTCGGTTCGGAGATGGCGGTGCTCACCGCCGTGACGGCCGCGGGGCTGGCGTTCATCGCCCACGGGTCTCTCACCGTGGCGGACCTGGTGGCGTTCCTGGTCGTCTCGGTCGGGCTGCCGACCTCGATCCTCCCGGCCGTGTCCGCCGCCCAAGGGGTGCGCAAGGGCCGGATGGGCGCGGCCGGCATCGAGCGGCTGCTGTCCCGCCCGCCGCTGCCGGAACCCGAGAGCCCGCAAGCGCCACGCGGTCACGGCGTCGAGTTCGATCGCGTCTCGTTCTCCTACGACGGGGTGACCCGTGCGGTCGAGGGTGTCAGCGCAGTCTGCCCGCCGGGCACGGTGACCGCGATCGTGGGGCCGTCGGGCGCAGGCAAGACGACCCTGGCGAGCCTGCTGCCGCGCTTCTACGACGTGACCGACGGCGCGGTCCGGATCGGCGGCGTCGACGTGCGCGCGATCGGCTCGGCCGACCTGCTGGCGTCGATGTCGCTGGTGTTCCAGGACGTCGCGCTGCTGCGCGACAGTGTGGCCGAGAACATCCGCATCGGAAGGCCCGGAGCCACCGACGAAGATGTCCGTCAGGCCGCGGTAGCCGCGCACATCCACGACGTGATCGAGGCTCTGCCCGACGGGTACGACACGCCGCTCGACGGAGGCGGGGGCGGTCTGTCCGGCGGCGAGCGCCAGCGGCTGACGATCGCGCGGGCGATCCTGTCCGGAGCACCGATCGTCGTCCTGGACGAGGCGACCGCGGCACTTGACCCCGACAGCGAGACGGCGGTCCAGGAGGCGCTGGCACGCCTGGCGGTCGGCAAGACGGTGATCGTGATCGCCCACCGGCTGCACACGATCGTCGGGGCCGCCCAGATTCTCGTACTCGACAACGGTCGGCTGGTCGAGCGGGGCCGCCACGACGAACTGCTCGCACGCGACGGCTTGTACGCCCGGATGTGGGCCGCGCAGGAAGGAATCCCCACATGATCCGCCGGCTCTACCATCTGTGGCCCGATCCGCGGCTGCTGGCCCGTCTGTGGTCGCTGACCGCGGTGCAGGCGGTCCTGCAAGGTCTGCTGCTCGGTCTGCTCGTCCCGATCCTGAACGCTGTGGTGCGCCCCGAGCCCGACCTCGCCGCCGCCACGCCGTGGCTGGTACTCGGCGCCGTCGGCGCGATCGCCTATGGGGTGCTGAGCATCATCGCCGACCCGGTGGGCTACGCCGCGGGCGGTGCGCTCGCGGCCCAGTTGCGCCGACGGTTGATGCGCAGGGCGAGCACGCTGCCGCTGGGGTGGTTCACCGCCGAACACAAAGCGCGCCTCGCGCGGGGAGTGACCGCGGACGTGGGCGACGCGGCGCACTTGGCGGTGACGATCGGGCAGCCGGTGATCACCTCGACACTGCTGCCTGCGACAGCCGTGGTCATCACGTTCGCCGTCGATTGGCGGGTGGCGCTGCTGCTGTGTGTGATCGCGCTGGTGGCCTCCTGGGTGCTGCGACGTGCCGCACGAGTCGCCGCCGAGGCCGAGATCGAACTGGAGCGCGCATCCGCCGACGTCGCCGGCCGAGCGATCGAACTCGGCCAAGCCCAGCCCGTCCTGCGCGCCGCCGGCCACGCCGAGGGCACGCCCCGGATGCACGCCGCGCTGGTCGACCACCGCGAAACGTACCGAGACGGCATGGCGCGCGCCCGCCGCCCGTTCTTCGTCTACACCGGCGTGGTCGCGGCCGGGTTCGTCGCCGTGCTCGCGCTGGTCGCCGGACTCATGCTCGGCGAACGCGTCGAGGTCGCCGAGGCGATCGCGCTGCTCATGCTGGCCGCCCGGTTCCTGCAACCGCTCGGCAACCTCATCGACCTCATCGGCGCCCTGCGAGCGATGACGAACAAGATCGCCCGTATCGAGGAGTTCCTCGCCACCCCCGCGCTGCCTGTGCCGGCCGACCCGGTGCGCGGGATCGACAAGCCCGTCGTCGAGTTCACCGATGTCACCTTCACCTACCCCGGTGGTGACGCCCCTGCCTTGCGGGACGTCTCGATGGCCTGCCGACCGGGCACCACCACCGCACTGGTCGGTCCTTCGGGCTCGGGGAAGACCACGGTGACCCGGCTCATCGCTCGATTCTTCGATGTCGACGCGGGAGCAGTGCGCATCGGCGGCACCGATGTCCGCGACCTCGATCCGGACGCCCTGCTCGATGAGATCGCCATCGTCTTCCAGGACGTCTACCTCTTCGATGACACCATCGAGAACAACCTGCGTCTCGCCCGACCCGACGCAACATGGGCCGAACTCCATGACGTGGCCGGTGCGGCCCGCCTCGACGAGGTGATCGAACGCCTCCCCGGCGGCTGGAACACCCGCGTGGGCGAGGCCGGCGCCCAACTGTCCGGTGGTGAACGCCAGCGCGTCGCGATCGCCCGCGCCATGCTCAAACGGGCACGGATCGTGCTCGTCGATGAAGCCGGCTCCGCGCTCGATCCCGAGAACGAAGCCGCGATCACCCAGGCCATCGCCAACCTCGGCGCCGACCCCGATCGCACCGTCATCGTGATCGCCCACCGCCCCGCGACCCTGGCGGCGGCCGACCATGTGGTGTCACTCGAAGCGGGCCGAGTCGCGGAGACCGGTGCGCCCGCGGAGCTGTTGCTCACCGGCGGCACGTTCGCGCGCATCAGTCGGCAGTACGAACGGGCGCGGTACTGGCGCATCGGAACGACAGCATCGTGAACACAACAGAGGTGTGGAGATCGGAGTCTTGACGTCCGGCGATCCGGTGCCGGACCGCGAGACCGGTGAGTCTCCCTCCGGCACCAGACGCGGCGGACACCCGATCTGGCGCGTCTCGCGGATCAGGCGGGCATCGACCTGGCGAGCCTTTCCACTCCTCGCGTCGCCGACGCCGTCGAACTGCTCGGCACACGGGTCATTCCCGCGATCCGGGGACGCTGATCAGCGGACCGTCATCCATCCACAACCCCGTCCCGACCAACCCCGACTCTCAGTAGGTAACCCATGCCTGTGCAATTCCCTGTCCCGTCTCGTCGCTGTCGGCGAAGAGGCGTGCTCGCTCTCGTGGCGTCGGGCATCATGGCCGCGACGGTCGGTTGCGGCGCCGACGGTGGAGGCCCGTCGAACGAGGCCACCGCACCGTCTGGAGAGGGCGCGGTCGAAGTCCAGTCCTGCGGTCGCACAGTGAGTCTTGACGCCCCGGCCAAAAGCGTGGTCGTCATCGGGGCGGGGTCGGTCGATACGCTGTTCGAGATAGGCGTCGGGGATCGTGTCACCGGAGTCGTCAGGGTGTTCGCCGATCCGGCACCGGAGTTCGCCGCTCGACTCGGCGAACTCCCGGACATCGGAGACGCGCTTCCGGGTCGTGAGGCGTTGCTCGCGCTGCAGCCTGATCTCGTGATCGCCGAGCAGGGGCGGACCCTGAACGGCGAGGAGGGCACCCCTTCGATCGAGCAACTGGACGAGGCAGGCATCGCCACCTATGTCGTGGCCAGTGGCTGCGACGCCAAGCCGGTGAACGCCGAAGTCACCGACACCTTCGCCGAGATCGAGAACTTCGGTGTGCTGATGGGA
The DNA here is from genome assembly GCF_053600955.1 of Streptomyces sp. NPDC004838. Taxonomy (NCBI): domain Bacteria; kingdom Bacillati; phylum Actinomycetota; class Actinomycetes; order Kitasatosporales; family Streptomycetaceae; genus Streptomyces; species Streptomyces sp. NPDC004838. The sequence goes on from NZ_JBSGAW010000015.1 coordinate 34,866, forward strand.
GCCTCGGACGGCGCACAGGAACTCATCGATCGTCTGCGGCAGCGGCTCGATGACGTCGCCAAGCGAGTCGACGGCAAGGAGCCCGTCGGCGTGTCCTACGTCACGTTGATCGGATCGGACCTGTGGGTCTTCCACAGCGGGCTGGACGTCGACATCGTCGAGCGTGCCGGAGGGAAGAACCTCTTCAACGACCCCAGCAGGCCGTTCTCCATCATGAGCAAGGAAGAGATCACCGCCGCGAACCCCGAGGCGATCCTGTTCTTCCCCAACGCTCCCGTCGATGATCCCGTGGACTACATCCGGCAGGCTTTCCCGACCACGGATGCGGTGAAGAACAACCGGATTCACCTCGTGAGCCCCGACACCGCTGCCAGGACCGGTGTCCGCCCGGTGTATCAGGTCGAGGAGTTCGCTCGCTTCCTGCACCCCGAAGCCTTCGAGTAGGAGCGACAGGTGAGTCCACGTTCCGGCCCGGTGCCGGTCAGTGACACCGCTGGACGCGCGGCAGGCGACACGACGACAGCGGTCGAGGATCAACGCCCGGCGCCCGAGCAGCGGCGAGCGGTCCCGCTCTGGATCGTCGTCCCCGCACTGTGTGCGGTGCTGGTGGCGACGGCGGCGTTCGGGATCGCGTTCGGGTCGGTGAGCATCGAGCTGACAACCGTGGTCGACGTGATCTGGCACCGCCTCGTCGGCGACTCGCCACATGTCGGCGGTGTCGACGATCAGATCGTCTGGAATCTGCGCGTTCCCCGTGTGCTGCTCGCCGTCGCCGTGGGGGCAGGTCTGGCGCTCGTCGGCGCGGTCTTGCAGGCCACCGTGCGCAACCCGCTCGCCGACCCCTACGTTCTCGGCGTCTCGGCCGGTGCGGGCCTCATGGCCTCGATCACCATCACGTTCGGCATGGCCGTCCTCGCAGGTCTGCCGACCTCGACGGCCGCGTTCGTCGGGGCGCTCATCGCAACCGTCGCCGTGCTCTCGCTCGGGCAACGGGACGGGCGATACGCACCCCCTCGCCTGGTCCTGGCCGGAGTCACGCTGTCGTATCTGTTCACCGGATTGACCAGCTTCGTGATCTTCCGTTCCGACGATCCCGAGAAGACACGATCGGTGATGTTCTGGCTGCTTGGCTCACTCGGGCAGGCCAAGTGGTCGAATCTCGCGATTCCCACCGCGGTCGTGCTGATCGGCTGCGTCTACCTCCTCGTCCAAGGCCGCGCCCTGAACGCCATGGCGCTCGGTGACGATGCCGCGCTCTCCCTCGGCTTCGCCGTGCACCGGCTCCGGTGGATGTTCCTGGTCAGCACGTCGCTCGTGACAGGCGTGCTCGTCGCCCTCGTCGGAGGCATCGGGTTCGTGGGACTGGTCATCCCTCACTTCGTCCGGCTCATCGTCGGCCCCGATCACCGCCGGGTGCTGCCGATCGCCGTACTTGTCGGCGCGATCTATCTCATCGCCGTCGACCTGCTGTGCCGCATCGTCATCAGCCCCGAGGAGTTGCCGATCGGGATCGTCACGTCCGTTCTCGGCGCGCCGCTGTTCCTGTGGTTGCTCCGCCGTCAGGGGGCCGAGCGATGACACGGCTCCAACTCACTGGTGTCAGCGTCGAACTCGGCGGAGTGCCGATCACCTCTGACTGCGACTTGGAGGTGCGCGACGGCGAGCGTGTCGGGCTCGTCGGTCCCAACGGCAGCGGCAAGACCACGCTGCTGCGCACCGTCTTCCGCGCCGTTGATCCCATCGCCGGCCATGTCGTGCTCGGGGGAGACGATGTGCGATCCCTCAGCCAGCGACAGATCGCGCGCCGTGCCGCACTCGTGCACCAGGAACCGGTCACCGATTTCGACTTCACCGTCGAAGACATCGTGGCGCTGGGGCGTGCGCCCTGGCAGGGACCGTTCGATCGGACCGGTCCGGCCGACCGAGCCGCCGTCACGGATGCCCTCGCACGTGTGAATCTTCTCGACTACCGATCGCGACAGATCGGCACCCTGTCCGGCGGCGAGAAGCAACGCGTCCTGGTCGCCCGCGCGATCGCGCAGAACAGTCCACTTCTCCTGCTTGACGAACCGACCAACCACCTCGACATCCACGCCGCCCTCGACCTCCTCGAACTCGTCCGGACACTCGAACGCACAACCCTGTGCGTGCTACACGACCTCAACTTCGCCGCCACCTACTGCGACCGCGTCTACGTCCTCAAAGCAGGCCGTATCGTCGCGGGCGGACCTCCAGCGGACGTACTCACCCCTGAGCTGGTCCGGGACATCTTCCATGTCGAATGCGCGCACCTCACCCACCCCACCACCGGGCAACTCCTCCTGGCCTTCTCACCAACGCTCCCGCGAACCTCCGGCCCGGCAGCCGGCAAGGACGTCCGCACGGCTGTCGGGAACGATGTCTGTGAAAGGTCAGCCGACACAAGCCACCGGCCGAGCTGACCCAGGATCTACGCTATGACCTGCGGCCACCGCACGATCTTCAGGAGTCCACACAACCCCCGGTGATCACGGGCTCCGTGCGGTAATCGGCCCTGTCTCACATGCGGTGGTGACGGTAGGTAGTCGCCGTGGCCGGCAGCGACACTCCCAGACCAGCACGGGTGCCGCGACCGTCGATACCGTGTCCGTCCCGCTCGACCGTGCGTCGCCGACTGCTCTCCTCGGAACTCGGACCAGGCACATCGGCGATGACGTTCTGTCACCACAGGCTACAGGCCAGAGCCGTTGATGCGACACTCCCCCGATGACTTCACTGATCGCACTCTGTGCCGCACGGGCCATCGTGATCAAGGGGGTGACTCACGACGGCTCGGCTGGGACTGGTGCCGCAGCACATGGTCGCCGCTCCCCTGGGTCAGGCCCGCGCGAACGGCGCACCGGCTCCGCGCCGAACTCTCCGGCCGATCCGTGACCACGCTGTCCCGAAGAGGTCATCGCACCTGGAACGTCCCCGGGACTTCCGGCAGACCCGGGCACCGGGCGCGCTCGCGCCGGGTCGCGAGCAGGCTGACGCCAGCCTGTCGCCACGTCAGTCAATGGCGTATACATTCATCACTGTGCGCCGATGCGGGGTTACGCCGCCGGGGAGAGGAGACGGTGTGGGTGTGTGCTGCGGGCCCGGCCGTGAGCCGGCTGACCTGGTCGCCGCGGGCAGGCCCGTCGTGGACGCCTCGGGCGCGGAGCCGGATCGGGGGTTGGTGCACCTCGAAGGAGGCAGGTTCCGGATGGGGGACGCGTTCGGCGAGGGCTACGCCTCCGACGGCGAGTCCCCGGTGCACACGGTGCTGCTGGACCCGTTCGCCATCGGGGCCACCGCGGTCACCAACGCGGAGTTCGCGGAGTTCGTGGCGGAGACGGACTACCGCACGGATGCCGAACGATACGGCTCGTCCGCGGTGTTCCACCTCGCGCTGCGCGCCCGCGCACACGACGTCCTCGGCCGTGCGGCCGGGGCCTCCTGGTGGCTCAACGTGGAGGGCGCGGACTGGGCGCACCCGGGTGGCAGGCGTTCCCGCTGGGAGGACGTCCCCGACCACCCCGTCGTTCATGTGTCGTGGCACGACGCGGTGTCGTACTGCCATTGGGCCGGGGCCCGGCTGCCCAGCGAGGCGGAATGGGAGTACGCGGCGCGCGGGGGACGCGGTGGCTCGCGCTACCCGTGGGGGGATGAGCTGGCCCCGGACGGAGAGGACCGCTGCAACATCTGGCACGGCACCTTCCCGACCCACAACACCCTGAGGGACGGCTTCTTGACCACGGCCCCCGTGCGGTCCTTCCCTCCGAACGACTTCGGACTGTACGAGATGGCCGGCAACGTCTGGGAGTGGTGCGGGGACTGGTACTCACCGGCGTACTACGCCCATTCCCCGCTGCGCGCGCCGCAGGGCCCGTCCAGTGGCAACACCAGGGTGATCCGTGGTGGCTCCTACTTGTGCCACCGGTCCTACTGCAATCGGTACCGTGTCGCCGCCCGTTCGGCCAACACCCCGGATTCCTCCGTCGGCAACTGCGGCTTCCGCATCGTACGGGACGGTTCCGACCCGCGTACGGAAGACTGAATCCGCCCACGCTGTAAGGAAATCACCGCCGCTGGGCTCGGCACCGGCGGATATCGCCGTCGGCGGTGTGTCCGGACCATTCGGCCGACGGAGTCAGGTCTCGATGCGAAGCCGTGGCAGCAAGACTCGGAAGCAGCACCCTTCGCCGGGTTCCGACCGCAACTCTATGCGGCCGCCGTGCGCGGTGACGAGTGCGTGGGCGATGGCGAGGCCGAGTCCGGAGCCCCCGCCTGCCGCGCGGCTGCGCGAGTTGTCCGCGCGGTAGAAGCGCTCGAAGACCCGCTCCTTCTCATCCGCCGTCAGGCCCGGGCCCGAGTCCTCGATCTCGATGACGGCGTGGCCGTCCAGCGAGCCGACGCCGACACGGATGCCGCTGTCGGGCGGTGTGTGGTGCAGCGCGTTGCCGACCAGGTTGCTGACCACCTGACGCAGACGCGCCTCGTCCGCCAGAGCGGGGGCCAATGTGGCCTTGCCTGCGTCCGGGCCGGTCAGGTGCACGGACCTGGCCGGAGCCATCGCCCGTATGTCGTGGAGCGCATCGACGGCGAGGGTGCGCAGATCCATGGGCGCCGGGTCCAGTGGATACGGACTCGGCGCGCCGGCGGGCCAGGGCCGCGCGAGGGAGGTGCTCTCGTCGAGCACCGCGAGCAGCAGCATGTCCTCGACGAGCCGGCCCAGTCGCTCGGACTCGCGGGCGATCCGTTCCATGGTCTCGTCGACGTTCTGCCGAGTCGGGAGGGCGCCCATGCGGTACAGGTCCGTGTAACCCTTGATACCGACCAGTGGAGTACGCATTTCATGACTGGCATCGGCCACGAAGCGACGCATCCGCCCCTCGGCCTCCGCCCTGGCCTGGAAAGCAGTCTCGATCTGGACGAGCATCCCGTTGAGTGACTCCGTGAGCCGGCCCGTTTCGGTACGAGGTCCGGCCAGTGTCGGAACGCGGCGGGAGAAGTCGCCATGAGCGATTGCCGCCGCGGTCTCCTCGATGCGGGTCAGCGGGCGGAGGCCGGAGCGTACGGCGAGCCAGCCGACCAGCGTGAGGAGGCAGACCAGGACGCTGCCTCCGGTGACCGAGAAGGTCCGGATCCGGCTCACGGCGTCGTCCACCTGGCTGAGCGACGCAGCCACGACCACCTTGCTGGGTGCCTCGACGCCGCTGCCCGGGAGAGTGGCGGACGATCTGTAGGGCACCGCGACGGCACGCCAGCGACCAGACCCGTCCAGGGAGTCGGCGGTGAACGGTTCGCCCCGCCTCACGTCGAGGGACCGAGCGTCGAGAGCGGGCAGCTTGGGGCCACCACCGGGCGGTGTCAGGTTGGGGGGCAGCCTGCGCAGGACTTCGCCCTGATCGTTCACGTAGACGACCACCGGATTGTTGAACTGATTCCACTGTGCCGTGAGTTTCTGGGCCTGCGGGATTTCCAGGGTGGCGACGAAGGGCCGGGCGCAGACCTCCGCGGTGTTCTTGATCCGGGTGTCGGCCTGCTCCATCAGATGTCCTTTCAGCGCACTGCTCACGAAGAGCCCGTTGGCCAGCAGGCCGATGGTGAGCAGCGCCGCGGCGAGGAACAACAGGCGCGCGCGCAGAGAGTACCGGTTCACGGCCGACCGGATCCGCGACGCCGCTACGCACGGAATCACGTGCGCGGATCGCGCATGACGTAGCCGACCCCGTGGACCGTGTGGATGAGTTTCGGCCCTCCGTTGTCGATCTTGCGTCGCAGATAACTGATGTAACTGTCCACGATGCTCGGATCTCCACCGAAGTCGTATCGCCAGACGTGTTCCAGGATCTGCGGCTTGGACACCGTACTTCCGGGGTTCGAGAGGAGGAATCGGAGGAGTCTGAATTCGGTCGGCGACAGCCGTACGGGAACGCCTGCTCGGGTGACCTGGTGACCCTCGGGGTCGAGTTCGAGGTCGGCGATCACCAATGTCGACCGAGGGTTTCCCTTGGTCCTCCGCAGGATTGCCCGGATGCGTGCGATCAATTCTTCGAGATCGAATGGCTTGGTGACGTAGTCGTCACCGCCCAGAAGAAGTCCGTTGACTTTGTCCCGGGTTGCCTCGCGGGCGGTGAGGAAGATGACTGGAACGGGGCCCGGTCGGCTGGCGGCGGCCGGGTTCGGCTGCTCCCGCAGGCGCCGGATGACTTCGAAGCCGTCCATGTCGGGAAGCATGACGTCCAGCAGAACCAGGTCGGGAGGGTGCTGTGCCGCCCGGTCCAGGGCTTGCTCGCCGTTGGCGGCCGTGTCCACGGTGAAGCCCGCGTAGCGCAGTGCGGTCGGCAGCAACTCCCGGACGGTCTGCTCGTCGTCGACAACGAGCAGGTTGCCGTCGGCCGCGGGAAGTGGAGTGGTCATCGTTCGGCATCCTGGACAGCAGTGGTCGCCTCGCGGCGCGGGTGATGAGTTCCCGGCCGGCGGGACCGGCACGGTCCGGTGACACGGACGGGCTCGGACCGCCCTTCCCCTCCGCAGCCGCGGAGGGGAGCCGTACGCGCCGGAGGCGGTAGATGGTGACTCCCACGGTAACCTGCGGCGCGCCCGAGGAGGCCGTGGCTACCGGGGAGTTCCGGGAGTTCTCTGGGAATAATGAGCCACCTCTGTCACGGAATGAACCTGATCACACCGTTTCGTACCGCCCCCGAATACCGCGGATTCCCAGAGAACACGCAGAAAGCGGCGACTTCGGATGAGAACGCGATCGCCACGGCAGCCAAGCTGATTCCCGGCGGCGGCAGTTCCTCGGGAGCGACTGACAACCTGCGGTACACCTACGTCAGCACGTGACGGGCGTGCCGGCCGCGGCGGACCCGCACCACCGCGGCGGGTTCTGTCGATGGCCGGCTCTCAACGAACCGACCGCCTGCCTGATGTTCTCGCCCCGCCCTTCCTACCTCTCGGGCATGTCTCGGCGCCCTGCCCGGAAATGGAGCGCACTGCGCCAAGACCTGAACAGACCGTCTTCACCTCAAACCCCCTGGAGCGAACCCGTGCCCACATTCCGTCGTACCGCGGATTCCCCCGGCTCTGCCGCGCCCGGCCGCGGTCTCTCCCGGCGGGGCCTGGGCGGACTCGTCGCCGCCGTCGCGGTGACCGCAGCCGCGCCGACGACCGCAGCCGCCACGCCGACCGCCGCCGACACCCGAGCCCCGGACCGGGGCCGGCCCGGCGGACGAGTGCGGCCGAACATCCTGTGGCTGGTCGCCGAAGACCACTACCCCTTCATCGGCGCCTACGGCGACGCAGTGGCCCGGACCCCCACGCTCGACCAGGTGGCCCGCGAGGGGATTCGGTACGAGCACTCCTACTCCGCCGCCCCTGTCTGCGCACCCTCCCGGTTCGCGCTGCTCACCGGCGTCCACCCGGCCACCGCGGGCCCGGCCCAGCACATGCGGGCCCAGGCCGCGATCCCGGACTTCCTGCACGGTTTCCCCCGGTACCTGCGTGAGGCGGGCTACTACACCACGAACAATGACAAGACCGACTACAACGCGCTGGTCGACATGGCCGCCACCTGGGACGAGTCCAGCAAGTCGGCACACTGGCGGAACAGACCCGCCGACGCACCGTTCTTCGCCGTCTTCAACGACATGAGCACCCATGAATCCACGCTCATCCGGGCCGTCGACGGCCGCACCCGTCCACAGGACGTGACCCTGCCCGACTACCTGCCCGACACCCCGGAGATCCGCAAGGACTTCGCCCACTACTACGACGCCATGGAAACCATGGACTCCCGAGTCGCCCTTCGTCTGGCGGAGTTGGAAGCGGCGGGCCTCGCGGAGAGCACCATCGTCTTCTGCTACTCCGACAACGGAGGCGTTCTGCCCCGCTCCAAGCGGTACTGCTACGACGAGGGCCTTCGCACCTCCCTGATCGTCCGCTTCCCCGCCGCGTGGCAACACCTCGCACCGCGCCCGCCCGGCTCGGTGGAACAGGGCGCCGTCACCTCCGTGGACTACGCACCGACCGTCCTCGCCCTCGCCGGCGTCGACATACCCCGGCATGTCCAGGGCAAGCCCTTCCTCGGCGTACACCGTCATCGGCCCGCCCGCTACGCCTTCGGCGGCCGCGACCGCATGGACGAGCGCTACGACATGGTCCGCACCGTCCGCGACGACCGCTACCGCTACCTGCGCAACTACACCCCCCACCGGCCATGGGGGCAGCACCAGGCATTCGCATGGCTGGCCCGCGGCTACCAGTCCTGGGAACAGGCCCACATCGACGGCGCCCTCACCGCCGTACAGGACCGCTTCTGGAGGACCAAGCCGGCCGAGGAGCTGTACGACCTGCACACCGACCCCGACGAAGTCCACAACCTCGCCGGCGATCCCGCGCACGATGCCACTCGCCGCCGCCTCGGCCGAGCCCTCGACCAGCACCTGATCGACATCCACGACAACGGCTTCATCCCCGAAGGCAGCCCCCTTGAAGGCTGGGAGGCCAGCCGCGTGCCCGGCGCGTACCCGCTGCGCCGCGTCCTCGACCTCGCAGGCCGGGCGATCACCCGAAGGAAGCGGCATCTTCCCGAGTACACCGGCCTGTTGAGCCACGAGAACGAGGCCATGCGCTACTGGGCCGCACAGGGCCTGCTCATCCTCGGCCCCGAGGCCGCCCCGGCGGCACGTCGCCTCGCCCGCACCCTCACCGACGACCCGTCACCACAGGTCCGGATCGCAGCAGCGGAGACCCTGATCCACCTCGGCCACACCACCGACAGGGCGGTCGCGTTCCTCACCGACACCCTGGAACACCACAACGACGCCCGGGTACGCCTCCAAGCACTCAACGCCCTCACCTTCATCCCCCTCGAAGCCGCCCGCGCCGCCTCCGCGGCGGTACAGAAGGCCGCACTCGACGAGAACGAATACCTCCGCAGCGCCGGCCGCTATCTGACGTTCGTCCTCGACGGCACCTACACACCCGCCAGCCCCGTCTTCGTCTTCGCAGCAGGCGGCGTCGGGGACGATCACCCCTGACCGCGCTGTGCAGGCATTCCAGTACAGGTGTGTTCAGACGAGCAGATGCGGCGGGAGGCGTCTCCCTGGCCTCATGGTGGTGGGCGACGGCGGCACGGTGACCGTCCTTCTCCGAGGCGTTGCCTTCGGTGTCCGTACCCGCGTCCGGCTCCTGCGCCGCCGGCGAGTGTCAGCTGAGCGACGGGATGATGTGGGAGCCGTACGCGTCGATGGTCGCTTCCCGGGCGTCGTGCATGTCGTACACGGCGAACTGGTCGACACCGAGGTCGCGCAGGTGCCGGAGTTTCTCGATGTGGGCCTCGACCGGGCCCAGCAGGCAGAAGCGGTCGACGATCTCGTCCGGGACGAAGTCGGTGGACGGGTTCCCGGCGCGGCCGTGGTGGCTGTAGTCGTAGCCTTGCCGGGACTTGACGTACTCGGTCAGCTGCTCCGGGACCATCGAGGAGTGCTCGCCGTACCGGGAGACCAGGTCGGCGACGTGGTTGCCGACCATGCCTCCGAACCACCGGCACTGGTCGCGGGCGTGCGCGAGGTCGTCACCCACGTACGCCGGGGCCGCCACGCAGATGGTGAGGGCATCCGGGTCCCGGCCGGCCGCCGCGGCCGCCTCCCGAACGGACTTGACCATCCATTCGGTGAGGTAGGGGTCGGCGAGCTGGAGGATGAAGCCGTCGGCCTTCTGACCGGCCAGGGCGAGGGCCTTGGGGCCGTACGCGGCCATCCAGACGGGCAGCTTGCCGTTCTTGATCCACGGGATGCGGATCGGGTTGCCGTCGACCTCGGCCTCGCGGCCCTCCGCCAGGTCGCGGATGACCTCGATGGCCTCGCCGAGCCGGGCCAGGGTGTTGGGCCTGCGGCCGGCGACCCGCATGGCGGAGTCGCCGCGGCCGATGCCGCAGACGGTCCGGTTGCCGTACATCTCGTTCAGGGTGGCGAAGGTGGAGGCGGTCACCTCCCAGGTGCGGGTGCCCGGATTGGTGACCATCGGGCCCACGTGGAGCTTCTGCGTGTTCGCGAGGATCTGGCTGTAGATGACGAACGGCTCCTGCCACAGCACGGCCGAGTCGAAGGTCCAGCCGTAGCGGAAGCCGTTGCGTTCCGCGCGTTTCATGAGGCTGACGACCTGGGAGGCGGGCGGGTCGGTTTGCAGGACGAGGCCGAAGTCCATGCGGGGACTCTCCTTACAGGTATTGGCAGGTGGAGCGGTGGACGAAGGCCCCGTGGCCGGCCCGGCCGGTGTACTCGCCCCGGTCGATGACGAGTTTCCCGCGCGAGAGCACGGTGTCGACGCGCCCGGTGATCCGGCGGCCCTCGTACGCCGAGTAGTCCACGTTCATGTGGTGGGTGTCGGCCGAGATGACCTGCTCGGCGTGCGGGTCGTAGAGGACGATGTCGGCGTCCGCGCCCGGCGCGATGGTGCCCTTCTTCGGATAGAGGCCGAACATGCGTGCCGGGGTGGCGCAGGCGATCTCGATCCAGCGGCGGCGGGTGATGTGCCCGTCCAGTACGGCCTGATGGAGGAGGTCCATGCGGTTCTCCACGCCCGGCAGCCCGTTGGGGATCTTGGAGAAGTCGCCGCGGCCCAGTTCCTTCTGCCCCACGAAGCAGAAGGGACAGTGGTCGGTGGAGACCACCTGGAGGTCATTGGTGCGCAGTCCGCGCCAGAGGGCCGCCTGGTGCTCCCTCGGCCTCAGCGGCGTACTGCACACGTACTTCGCGCCCTCGAAGTCCGGCTCGGCGAGATTGTCGGTGGACAGGAACAGATACTGCGGGCAGGTCTCGCCGAAGACGTCGAGTCCCTTGTCGCGGGCGGCGGCGAGTTCGGCGACGGCCTCCTCCGCGGAGACATGGACGACGTAGAGCGGCGCCCCGGCGACTCGTGCCAGCTGGATGGCCCGATGGGTGGCCTCGGCCTCCAGCAGCGCCTTGCGGACCTCGCCGTGGTAGCGCGGATCGGTCTCCCCGCGCGCCAGGGCTTGCTCCACGAGCACGTCGATGGCGATCCCGTTCTCGGCGTGCATCATGATCAGCCCGCCGTTGGACGCGGACCGCTGCATGGCGCGCAGGATCCGGCCGTCGTCGCTGTAGAACACGCCGGGGTAGGCCATGAAGAGCTTGAAGGAGGTGATGCCCTCCTCCACCAGCCGGTCCATCTCCTTCAGCGACGACTCGTGGACGTCGGAGAGGATCATGTGGAAGCCGTAGTCGATGGCGCAGTTGCCGTCCGCCTTGGCGTACCAGGCGTCCAGTCCCTCGCGCAGGGAGTGGCCGACCGACTGGACGGCGAAGTCGATGATCGTGGTGGTGCCGCCCCAGGCGGCGGCCCTGGTCCCGGTCTCGAAGGTGTCGGAGGCGAAGGTGCCGCCGAACGGCAGCTCCATATGGGTGTGCGCGTCCACCCCGCCCGGAATGACGTACTTGCCGACCGCCTCGATGACACGGTCGGCGGTCCAGGGCTCGGCGGCGGCGCTGCCGTGCGCGGCGAGCGCGGCGATCCGGCCGTCCTCGATCAGTACGTCCGCGTGGATCTCGTCCGCCGCGGTGATGACGAGTCCGCCGCGGATCAGGGTGCGGGTGCTGCTCATACTGGTGCGCTCCCTCTCGTACGTACGAGTCGGTGCAGTCGGTGGTCACGGGTCGGGCCCGGCCGGGGTCGCGGGTGCGGGCCTGTGCCCGGAGGGCCGACGCGTACCGGCCGGCTCCGCCATGGCGTCGGCCGGCCGTGCCGGTGCTGTGACCGGACACGTTCGCCGGTGCTAGATGCTGTTGAGGGCCTGTTCGAGGATGGCCGCGCCCTCTTCCGCCTCGGTGACGGTGAGCGACATCGGCGGGGCGATGCGCAGGGCGCTGGTGTTGTGTCCGCCGCCCTTGCCGATCAGCAGCCCTCCCTCGCGAGCCGCCTCCAGTACGGTCGCCGCCGCCTCCGGAGCGGCCCGGTCGGTGCCCGGCCGGACCAGTTCGACCCCGATCATCAGGCCGCGTCCGCGCACTTCCCGTACGGCCGGCACGCCCGCGGCGATACCGCGCAGCCGCTCGATCAGCAGCCCGCCGACACGGCGTGCGTTGCCCTGGAGGTCGTGCTCCAGCAGATACGAGAGGTTGGCGAGGCCCGCGGCCATCGTGACCGGGGAGCCACCGAAGGTCGAGATGGAGTTGGCGTCGAGGGAGTTCATGATCTCGGCGCGGGCGACGACCCCGCCGATGGACATGCCGTTGCCGATGCCCTTGGCGAAGGTGAGCATGTCGGGCGGGCCGCCGCGCGCATGGGCCTGCCAGCCCCAGAAGTTGTCGCCGGTACGGCCCCAGCCGGTCTGCACCTCGTCGGTGATCCACAGAATGCCGTGCCGGTCGAGGACTTCACGGAAGGCCGCGTACAGCCCGTCGGGCGGCGAGGTGAACCCGCCGACGCCCTGGACGGGTTCGGCGATCAGCGCGGCGACGTCGTGGGTGTGGCCGAGCAGATCCTCCAGATCGGCGACGCACGCCTCGATGAACCGCGAGTCCGTGAGTCCGGCGTAGGGGCCGCGGGTGCGCACGCCGCCGTGGACGTACAGCGTCTGGACCGGGGAGAGGTTCGTGGGCGACCAGGCGCGGTTGCCGGTGATGGAGACGGCCGAGAAGGAACGGCCGTGGTAGCTGTTGCGCATCGCCAGGATCTGGCTCGATCGGCGGTGGGCGGTCGCGAGCAGCAGGGCGGTGTCATTGGCCTCGGTGCCGGAGGTGGTGAAGAAGACGCGGGCGTCGGGGATCCCGGAGACGGCGGCGATCCGCTCGGCGAGTTCGATCATCGGGCGGTTGAGATAGAGCGTGGAGGAGTGGAGGATCCGCCCGGCCTGTTCGCTCACCGCCTTGGTGACCTCGGGGAGCGCGTGGGCGGTCATGGTGGTGAGGATGCCGCCGAAGAAGTCGAGATAGCGGTTGCCTTCCGCGTCCCAGACATGGCGGCCCTCGCCGTGGGTGAGCTCGATGGGCTGCCGGTAGTAGAGCGCCGCCCAGTCGGGGATGACGGCCCGGTGGCGGTCGTACAGGCTGTTCACGGCCGCACCAGTCCCTCGTACGCGTCGGGCCTGCGGTCGCGGTAGAACGCCCACTGCTGCCGTACGGTGTCGATCAGCTCGAAGTCGAGGTCTCTGACGAGGAGTTGCTCCTCCTTGTCGTCGGCGACCTCGCCGACGAACTGTCCGCGCGGGTCGACGAAGTAGCTGGTGCCGTAGAAGTCGTTGTCGCCGTACTCCTCCCGGCCGACGCGGTTGATGGCGGCGATGAAGTACTCGTTGGCGACGGCGGCGGCGGGCTGCTCCAGCTGCCAGAGGTAGGCGGAGAGGCCACGCGAGGTGGCGGACGGGTTGTAGACCAACTGCGCTCCGGCGAGGCCGAGTTGGCGCCAGCCTTCGGGGAAGTGCCGGTCGTAGCAGATATAGACGCCCACCTTGCCGACGGCGGTGTCGAAGACGGGCCAGCCCGCGTTGCCGGGCCTGAAGTAGTACTTCTCCCAGAAGCCTTTGACCTGGGGGATGTGGTGCTTGCGGTACTTGCCGAGGTAGGAGCCGTCGGCGTCGATCACCGCGGCGGTGTTGTAGTAGAAGCCCGCGCCCTCGATCTCGAACACCGGCACCACGATCACCATGCCGGTCTCGCGGGCGAGGTCCCGCATCCGCCGGACGGTCGGGCCGTCCGGGACGGGTTCGGCCCAGCGGTAGTGCTCGGGCTCCTGCACCTGACAGAAGTAGGGCGCGTTGAACACCTCTTGGAACCCGATGACCTTGGCGCCCTGGCGGGCCGCCTCACGGGCGTGCGCCTCGTGTTTCGCGATCATCGATTCGGTGTCGCCGGTCCAGGTCGCCTGGACGAGTGCGGCGCGTACGACATGGGCCATGAGCTGCTCCTTCGACCGGGCGTCAGCGAGCCTCTACGCACGTAGACACGTGGCGTAGTTGGAGAACCTAGGCCCCGTCACAGACTGGGGCAAGACCATCGCCGTCAACCCGCTGCATCGATCTCGATTCACCCGTACGGCTCAGCCGGTCAGTCGGCCAGGTGGCCCGCGCCCCGGAGCGCGTGTCTCAGATCGCGCTCGTGCGAGCGCGAGTGGGCACGCGCGGCGTCCAGCAGCCGGGGGACGAACAGTGCCGGATCGTGGCCGGCGATCCGGGTGCAGTCCTCGGCGGAGTGCTGCCGCGCATACACGGTGAGCAGGGACTTCGCCTCGTCGCCGCGGCCCGCGTCCTCCAGGGCCAGCAGCGCGACGGCGAACTCGTCGGCGGGCCGGGTGACGCCGTGGCGCAGGAGCTGGGCGCTGTCGTGGGTGCGGCCGGCCGTGGAGAGCGCCCCGACGATGTCCATGAGCCTGGGCACCGGCTGTGACGCCGCGTCCCACAGCAAGGTGGTCCAGTCGGCGCCGAGTTCCGCACGGTCCAGTTCGTCCGCGAGGACGGGCAGCCAGGGCGCGGGCAGCGCGGCGGCCTGGCAGAGCACGACGTGCGCCTCGCCGCCGCGGTTCTCGGCCCGGAGACGTACGAGGGTTTCGACGGTCCCCCGAGCGGCTTGGACGGCCGCCTCGTCGTCGGCCCGGGGACCCGCACCCGCCGCGGCGGGCCGTGAGGCAAGGATTCCCGCGCCCCGGTAGCGGGCGCCACGGGGCGCGTCACCCGCGACGGGCGGGGGCGCGGATACGTCGGGGGCGTCCGCCGCCGTGTCCTCGATCCCGGCGTAACGCGCGCCCAGGAGGCGTCTGCGCTTGGGCTTACGGGCGGAGGCGGACGGGTCCGTGGCGGGGTCGGGCGCCGGTGCGGGCGGTTCGGCCGCCGGACGCCGGGCGGATGGCGCGGGGGTCTCGTCCGGGGCGGGGCCGGGGGCGTGCCCGGCGGGGTGCGGCGTCGGGTCGCGGTCGTACGGTCCGGGGACCCGGCGGTTGTACGACCCGGCGATCCGGCCGGAGCGAGGCGCGGGGGTGTTCGGGGGGTGCGGCCCGCGGGGCGGCTTCGGGGGCTGTTCCTCCGGGTCGGCCGGGCGGCTCACCGGACGCGCCCGGTGCGCCGAATCCCCGGTACCGGCACCGGAGTCGTCCCGCTCATGCGTGGGCGCGGCGACGGGCGGGGGGCCCGAGGCGTCGGACGCGGCTGCCCGACCGGGCCTCGTCGGCGCGGAGCGCGGGCCCGAAGCGGGCACGGCGCGCCCGCGCCGCTTACGGCCCTGTTCCGGAACGGCGGCCAAGGAGGCCAGCCGGGAGCGGAGTTCGGTGATCCGCGCCGCCGCCCGCGCGTGGTCGTCCCGCGTCCAGGTCAGCTCGTACGCCAGATCCTCCGCCGCCTGGGTGCCCTCCGGCTCGGAGGCCAGACGGCGCGCCAGGCCGTCCGCCCGCGCCGCCGCGTGGATCAGTTCACCGCGCATCAGCTCCAGGCTGTCCGCGAGGTTCTCGCGACCGCCGGGCCGCCGGTCGTACGCGCTCACGGCGGCCGCGTGGAGCCCGCGCGCCCGAAACCGCTCGCGCTCCGCGAAACCGGATCCGCGCGCCGCCGTGAGATCGTGCAGCAGCGCCTCGACGACGTCCCAGGGCGGGACCTCCACACCGTCCAGACAGTCGCGCATGCCCTCGGGGTCGCGCTGCAGGAAGACGCCGTACCAGCCGCCGTTCCGGTCGAGCTGCGCGGTCAGCCCCTTCAGATACCGCGCGAACACACCGGTTTCCACCGGTAGCTGATGCACCGCCATCGTCGCCGCCCCTGTCCGGTGTCCGGAGAGTCACACAGTGAATTGCATCGCAGCCGTGTCACGAGGCTGCTACGCATGGATTAAGACGCGTCGATCAAGCCCGCTGTCCGATGGTGATCGCGATCCCGGCGTGGGGCCGCTTCCCCCGCCGTACGAGCGTCGCGGGCCAGTCGACCAGCCAGAACTGCCAGGTGTACTTGCGGGCCACGAGCTTGCGGACGGCGACCGTTCCGGCCTCGTCGAGGAGTTCCCCGGTACCTTCGGCGCTCAGGGCGCCGGGGGCGATACGGCCGCGCGCGTCGCACACGCTCACCGACACCCGGCCGTCGTTGCGGAGCCGTCTGACCTTCCAGGAGTCGCTGTTGGTCCAGACGTACAGCTTCCCGCCGTCCTCGGCGAACCAGACGGGGGTCGCGACGCCGGTCCCGTTCTTCCGGAACGTCGTCACGCTGATGTACCGGGCGGAGGCGAAGTCCTTGGCAGTCACGCCGTGAGCGTACGCCGCGGCACCCCGAAGGCGCGCTCACCGCCCATGCGGGGCACCCGGGTCATGGCCGAAATCGTGCGCCCGGAAAGTCCGCGTACGGAGCGTCCGCGTACGGAGCGTGGGGCGTCGGTCGGCAGCCGGGCCGGGGAGTTCTCCCGCCGCGCGGCGAAGGTCCGGGACGTGGGGGCCGCCCGCACCGACCGTCGCCGTACGACCGGGGCCTGCTCGCCGTCGGCGGCGAGCCATCGCGCACGCGGACCCGGCCCGCGACGGCGGGACGGCTCACGCCGCCGGAGCCAGGGCGCAGTGGGTCACCAGGGTGTCCATGGAGAGTCCGAGGACGGCGGCGAGTGCGGCGACGGTGAAGAAGGCGGGGGTCGGGGCGCGGCCCGTCTCGATCTTGCGCAGGGTCTCGGCGGAGATCCCGGCCGCGGCGGCCACCTCCGCCATGCTGCGTTCGCCGCGCTCGGCACGGAGCAGCCGGCCGAGCCGCTCGCCGCGTTCGCGCTCTGCCGGGGTGAGGGGGGTACGGACCATGACGGTATTGTAATGCCGGTATTGAAATACCGGCCTGATCGGTACAGTCATGGGCATGGTGGAGATCAAGACCGATACATCGATCGAGGCGATGCGCGAGGCGGGACGCGTGGTGGCCCAGGCGCTCACGGCCGCGCGTGAGGCCGCCGGCGTGGGCGTCAGCCTGCTGGAACTGGACCGGGCCGCCCGCGCGGTCCTCGACGAAGCCGGTGCGGGGTCGCCCTTCCTGGGCTACCGCCCGGACTGGGCCCCCGTCCCCTTCCCCGCCGTGCTCTGCACCTCCGTCAACGACGCGATCGTGCACGGCGTCCCGGACGGCTACCGGCTGCGGAACGGCGATCTGGTGAGCATCGACTGCGGTGCGATCCTGCAGGGCTGGGTGGGCGACGCGGCCGTCAGCTTCACCGTCGGCCGGGGCCGGCCGGAGGACCAGCGGCTGATAGCCACCGCCGAGGAGGCCCTGGACGCGGGCATCGCGGCGGCCGTCGTCGGCAACCGCATCGGGGATATCGCCCATGCCGTCGGCCGGGTGTGCCGTGCCGCGGGGTACGGCATCCCGGACGGTTTCGGCGGACATGGCGTGGGGCGCCGTATGCACGAGGACCCCGGCGTACCGAACGAGGGGCGCGCGGGGCGGGGGATGCCGTTGCGGCACGGGATGGTTCTGGCGATCGAGCCCATGGTCATCGCGGGCGGCACCGACGGCCACTACACGGCGCGGGACGGGTGGACCATCCGCACGAACGACGGCAGCCGGGCGTCGCACGCCGAGCACACGGTGGCGATCACGGACGCCGGACCGCGTGTGCTCACAGCGCTCTGAGCGGGCTCGCTCTCAGCGGCTCGCTCTCAGCGGCTCGCTCTGAGCGGACTCGGTGAACCGCGCTCGGCTTCTGGCGCCATCGGCCGCGAGTCCCGCCGGGTGAGAGGATCAGCGGCCGAGTCAGCCGCAGCGACTCGGCCGCACTGGCCTCGTGAGGTCGTTCACCGCAGGCGAGGTCGTTCACCGTCGGCGGGTGCGGCTCCGCGTGGGCGGCCCGATATCCCGAACCCCCGCGCCGCACCCACCCGCGCGGTCACGCCCCCGGCTTCGTGGCCCCGCCGCTCAGGTCCCCGGCGGTCCTGTCACCGCCGGGGTACGTCATTCCGTCGGCGTCACCGTGGCCCGCGCTTCGGAGTCGTTGCGCCAGGTGACCGTGACCTTGAGTGTGGCCGAACCGCCGGCCTCGGTGAGTACGCTCACCAACTGGCCGCTCTTCACGGCGACTTCGATGCCGAATTCGAGGGCGACCTCGTCGGGCGCGGCGTTGCGCAGCCCTTCGCGGACGCTGCGGGTCAGGGATTCCAGGGTTCGCGGCAGATCGTCCAGCCGACGGGACAGGTTGTCTCCGAAGCCGGTGTCCCTCGGGCCTTCGTCGTCGTCGGCGACCCGCACCCACATCGGCGTTCCATCGGGCATCTCGGCACGGACCAGCTCGGACACGCGGAACTCCTCGTAACAAGACGGCACCTTCCAAGGAGCAGTATGAGCGCAGCGCGCGGCGAACGGTCATGCTGGGGACCTCAACTCGCGCCGAACGGGGAACAGTTCATGGAGAAGATCTACCTTTCCGATGTCGAGATCCACCGCCAGTCCCCCATCGCGAAGGCCGAGGACCTCCGGGCACGGGTCCTGTTCCACGTACTCCTCTCCGACATCCTGCTCATCGGCGACTCGCAGTCCCTCAACACCCCTCTGTTCCGGGCCCTGGTGACGCCGGAGGAGGCCGTCGGCTCCGTACGGTCCGACCTCGGGCAGCTGCTGGAGAACGGGCGGATCAGGGTCGCCCGCCGGGACGGCCAGACGCTGCGGGAGGTGAGGGCGTCACAGGAGTCGCGGGACGTGGAGCACGTGCCGAGCATCGCGTACGCAGAGGAGATGGACCGCAGGACGGCGGGGCACGCCGTCGCCTATGACTTCGGTTCCGTGGCGGCGGCCTTCAAGTCCGGTGTGCTGAGCCTGGTGGAGGCGCAGGCCGGCCGGGCCGAGGGGGAGACGCGGAGGACCCTGGAGGCGGCACGGGACTTCATGGCGGGTCAGGAGCCGCTGTTCTACAAGGGGATCAGGGACTGGGAGGACGTCTATCGGGCCGAGTCGGGGCACCGGAGCGCCGAGGTCGTACTGGCCCTGGGGGCCGTCGACCTGGCCGCCGGGGAAGCGTACCGGCAGGCGCTGCCGACCGTGCTGGGGGCGGGCACGGCCGCTCCGCTCAGTACCGAGGCGCAGGTCGGGACCCCAGGCCGTACGGTCGCCGAGCTGACCGCGCTGCCCGCCGGGATGCTGGACGGCTTCCTGCTCGGCCGACTGCCCGTCGAGGTGTTCCTGGAGGCCGCCGAGCAGCCCTCCCGCAAAGCCGTCGTGGAGGAGTTCGCGCTGCTGCGCCGGGGGCAGTCGCCCGACACGGCCCGGTTGACGGAGGCGATGGCCGAGTTCAGCGTCTGGATGCAGGAGGCGTTCGACCGTGCCTTCCGGGGCACGGACGAGCGGGCGAGGGCCGTACTGGACGGACGGCGGAATCTGATGCGGTTCGGGATCTCCGAGGACGCGCTGACGGGGGCGCTCGGAGCCGGACTCGACGTCCCGTCCGGGCCGTACGGATCCCCCGCCCGGCACGGCCAGGGCGGACGCTCCGCGAGCGGCGGCCACGGGGACGGCGGGAGGTATCTCGACCTCACCGTGGTGGACCGCGGTGTCCCGGCCGCGGACCGCGCGGCCGGGATCGAGCCGCTCGACGACAGGCGGATGCGGCAGCGTGTCATCACCGGGTCATACGGCGGCTGATCCCGCGGCGGCGGCACCCGCTTCCCCGGCACCCGCTTCCCCGGCGGCCGGGAGAGCGGTCGCCGGGAGAGCGATCGCCGGGGCCGCGCTCGCCGCTCCTTGGGCGAGCGCGAGCGCGGCGAGCGTCACACCGCAGGTGACCGCGCCCTTTCTGAGCCAGGCCGGAATCTCGCCGGGCAACGCCCAGACCGGTTCGGCGAAGGACTCCATCGTCTCCGGTCTGGCGGCGGCCCGCGGGGCGGTGATCCGGGCCACGAAGACATGGACCTTCGATTCGATCAGGCCCGTCTCGGCGTGGATCACTCCCAGCGCGCGCGGTTCCTCGCACCGGTAGCCGGTCTCCTCCAGCAGTTCCCGTTCGGCGGCGCGGGCCGGCGGTTCGCCGCTCTCGCAGCCGCCTCGCGGGAATTCGAGCGACACCTCGCCTACGGGGTAGCGGTACGTCGGCACGAAGGCGTAGCCGTCCGGTCCGGTGGGCACGACGACCACTCCCTCCTGGGACCACTGCCAGCGCAGATACCTGCCCGCGGCCCCGGACGCCGATTCGACCTCGTCGTCGAAGAGCGTGCCGAAGCGGTTGTGGAAGACCTCGACGGCCTTCCGGCGCCGAATGGGGGCGGGCACGGCCTGTGCTGACGTGGCGTCGTCCATGCGGAAGCGTTCCTCTCTCTCACCTGCTGCGGTCCTCCGTCGCGGCCCGCATCTCCAGCCAGGATGCGTGCTCGTGGGCGAATCCGTCGAGTTCGGCGCTCAGGGGCACCAGCACGGACAGTGCTGTCGTCTGCTGTTCGCGCAGCCGTGGCGAGGCGTGCAGCGGGAGGGCCGCGCGCCGGTGGGCCGCCTCTCGGAGGACGAGGTACGCGTCGGTGTCACGGCCCGCCCTGATGAGCCCGAGCCCGTGGCGCTGCAGGGTGTCGGGCAGCCGGGCGAGGTAGCGGCCCGGCCGCCTTTCGGCCAGTTCCCGCAGGAGTTCCACGGCTTCGGCGCCGGAGGTGAGGGCCAGTTCGGTCAGTCCGGTGCGGTGACGGCACTCGGCGAGGACTTCCAGACAGGTCAGCAGCACGTCCTCTCGGGCCTCCCCCTCCGGGACCCGCGCGCAGCGTGTCACCCCCTCGGCCGCGTCGGCGGCCGCGCCGTTGACCTGGCCGTCGCTGAGGCGCAGCAGCGCCAGGGTGCTGAGGGCTCCAGCCGTCCCCATGGGGTGTCGGTCGGCGATCCGCCGGTAGATGGCCACGGCCTCGACGGCGTGTTCGAGGGCGGTCGGGGTGCGGCCGGCGCGGTGGAGGACGAGGCTCAGATTGTGCAGCGCCGCCGCGTACTCGGGCAGGTGCCCGTCGACGGGAGCGAGCAGTTCGGAAGGGTCGAGCAGGTCGGATGGCACGAGCAGGTCGAAGGGGTCGATCGGGGCGTGCGGGGCGGAGAGAGCGGAGGGATCCCCGGCGGCGGAGTGTCTGACGAGATCGCGGCCGAGCAGGACGGCCTCGTCTGCCGCCCGCAGCGCCTCGGGGCCGCGTCCGCTCTCCTCCAGCCGCAGGCTGAGGCGCAGCAGCCGACGGAGGCGGATCAGGGTGCTCTCCACGGTGACCGTGGTGTCCGGCAGTGCCAGCAGGCGTTCGAGTACGGACGCGGAGACGGGCGAGAGGCTGGAGGGGTGGCCGGGCAGCCGGGCCTCGATCCGGTGGAGGAGGTCGGCGTCGCAGTCCTGGATCAGGGGCCGGATCAGCTCCGCGAGCGGTTCGGCGTGGGGTACCCGCGCCCCGGTGGTGGTGAGGGCGGGCAGGAGCCGGGGGTGCTCGCGTACGACTTCTTCCAGGGCGCCGTCGATGATCGCGTGGGCGGGGTGGTCGGCGACGCGGCCCACGGCGGTGCAGCCACGGGCGCGGGCCAGGACGTCGAGGGTGTCCAGCACCGCCGCCGTATGGTCGCCCCGGAGGTCGCCCGGATCCAGGACCGCGGTGAGATAGCCGACTTCGTCTCCGGAGCTCTCGGGCTGCCGGAGTACGCGCCGTACGAGGATCTCGCCGATCCGGTCGGGTTCCAGGGGGGCGACGCGGTCGCCGTCCGAGGGGTACAGCTCGCGGAAACAGGTGTACAGGGCGGGCGTGTTGAGCGCCGGCAGGCCGGGGAAGGCCGCCTCGCGCACCCGGGCGATGAGCGCGGTGAGCTGTCGGCGGCCACGGCGCGGGGCGAGTGTGGGTATCAGCAGGATGCCTTGGGCGAGCCGCTGTCCGCTGCGGCCCGCGAGCGGGCCCTCGCGGCCGAGCCGGTCTTCGAGCAGGGCGTGCCAGCCCCGGATCTCATGGCCGCAGATCCGTTCGAGAGGGTCGTCGTCCTCCGCCCAGGTCTCGCCCCGGCTCAGGGTCAGAACGGCGTCGAGCGCGGTCGCCAGTACGCCGAGGAGCGAGTCCTGCGCCCCGGCGCGGCGGTCGAGGGAGGCGGGAGGAAGGATCTGGGGGCAGTTCAGCAGCCGGGCGAACTCCTCGAAGGCTTCCGTGGCCAGCGCTCCGGGCTCCTTGGCGGCGATGCCGCTGGGAAGCCTGCGCACGCTGGCGCCGTGCAGGGCCCAGTCCCTGATGCCGCTTCCGTCGAGTTCCTCGCGCAGCGCCGGCCACAGCGGTTCCTCGGAGCGGGCCAGCAGCAGTACGCGGAGGGTGTACGGGCCGACGGGCCGGTTGCGGTGGACGTGGGCGAGGAGGGTGGTGATGTCGTCCAGCCGTGCCTGGGCGTAGTCGAAGACGGCCAGGACGGGGAATCCGGCGATGAGCGCGTCCGTGACGTCCTCCAGCCGGCGGGCCCGGTCGATCGGGTCCTTGAAGGCGTCCCGTCCGGCGAAGCCCGCGATCCAGCCGTCGTCGCGCAGTTCGCGGCAGAGTTCGGCGGACAGCCGGGTCTTGCCCGAGCCGCCCGGTGCGTACAGCAGCCGGAGGAGCTGGTCGGGGGCCTCGCGGCACCACTGGTGCAGTTCGCCGAGTTCGGGGCGTTCGACGAAGGGCATCGCGCCGTGCGACAGCAACTGGGCGGGGGTGGCGGGCGGGGTGGGGACGGCGGGCGCGGGGGCGGCCGGAGTGCCGGCGCGGTCGGCGTCCTGGTCACCGGGGTACCGGCCTCCGGAGTGCCGGCCTTCGGCGTACTGGACTCCGGGGTCGGGGCCGAAGAGGGCGTTCTGCCTGCGCCGGCGTTCCCGTGCCGTGTCGAACCAGACCGTGCCGGGCCGGTGGGTCCCGTGGTTGCGTTCCAGCAGGCCCGGTGAGCAGTCCTCGACCGCGTCGACGGGGATGAGCCAGCCGCCGAGCGCGTTCTTCTCACCGCGGGACGCCTTGAGGATCCCGCAGACGCGTCCCGTCGCCGTGTTGAGCACGGGACCGCCGCTGAATCCCTGCACCACCTGGTCCCACTGGAGCCGGATGTACCGGCCGCTGCGTCCGGCGACCTCCAGCCGGAGCGTGTCGGGCCGGACTCCGGGTTCCAGGGTGTGGTCGCTGAAGCCGTGGACGGAGACGGAGGCCGACTGGAGAGGGGCCGCGGTGTCGAGCCAGACGCCGTCCCGGCCGTCGGCCGGTTCGGCGAGCCGCAGTTCGGCGAGGTCGGGGTAGCCGTAGACCCTGCCGCCTCCGCTGGTCTCGGGCGCCATCCGCACGATCTCGGCGGCGACGGGCCGGCCGTCGACGGTCGCGGTGAGCCCTCGACGTCCGGCCACGACATGGGCGCAGGTGAGCACGGTGTCCGGGGAGACGAGGAACCCGGTGCCGCAGAAGGCCCCGGCGGCGCCGGACCCCGCCGCCCCCGCCCGGATCCCGACGACATGGTGCTCCGTCAGGATCCGGAGCCGTTCCAGCGTTCCGTCACCGATCTTCCCGGACGCCGTCATATGATCCCCCGTCATGCGTTCCCCCGACCCCCGTCATCCGTTTCCCCGCCCGCGGACGTGGGGCTAATTGTCCCGCAGGAACTTCCTCGCCAGCGAGTCCCCGAGGGCTACCGCGGCGCTGTGGCTCTCGATCGGCCTGACCTTGGAGTTCTTGAACAGGATGTAGGTCACTCCGGAGGAGACCCCGCCCGACACCGGGTCGGGGTCGACGCCCAGGGACTTCGCCATCGCGTACGACGCCTCGCCGATGATCTTGCGGGGGCCGGTGTCGCCGACGACTCCGTACCGGACCTTGTTCTTGTAAATGACGGCGACGACCCCACCGCCCTTGATGCCGGAGCCGGAGTACTTCCAGATGTCGCTGGGGGTCGGGACGACGACGTACGGCAGTTTCCCGGAGTTCAGCGGTTTGCCGTTGGACTGGTGGAAGGCCGTATCGGGCAGGAACCAGGGATCGGTCTTTCTGTTGCAGACGGCGGTGACCTGGCCGTCGCAGGCGATGTCCATGTCGGCCTTCCAGTACACGGCGCCCTTCTTGCCGCAGACCGGCACTGTAGCCGCCTTCCCGGCGTCCTTCCGGTACTTGCCGTTGGAGATCCGGTCGCAGTTCGTCAGCTTGGCCAGCAACTCGGCCGCGCCGACCGTCCCCTCCTGTACGCCCTGGGCCTCCGGCGCGACTGCGTCGTGCCGGGCGGGGCTGGCCGTGGCGGGCAGCGCGGCGGCGAGGAGAGCCGCTCCGGACACAGCGGCGAGGGCGAGGGTACGAGAGTGCATGTCAGGTTCGTCTTTCTGTGCGGTTTCCGCGCGGAAAAACGTCCTTACCCACTCCGGGTGACAACCGATCAGGCCACCTGACCACGCCGATCCGGCCACTTGGGCAACGTCTGCGGCCCGCCCGACAGTTGGCTGCCGGGCGGGCCGCAGGCGGATAGGGCCGGACGGGGTACGGCCGTCAGGGCCCGGCGGCGGGCTGGACGACCATCGCGGAACCGCCGCCCCTGCGGACCTTCTCGGCCGCCGCGCGCCAGCGGCCGTCGGGCAGCCGCTCGACGGCGGTGGCCGCGCCGATCTCCGGGTTCAGCCGGAAGGCGTGGCCGATCCTCTCCAGTTCCGCGCGGAGCGGGCTGTTCCACAGCGCGGGCTCCAGCTCCGTCGTCGGCTGGTTGCGCTGGCTGGCACGTGGCGCGGCGATCGCGTCCACCAGGGGCAGGCCCCGGTCCAGGCGGCCCGTCAGGACCTGGATGACGGTGGTGATGATGGTCGCGCCGCCCGGCGTGCCCAGCGCGAGCACCGGACGCCCGTGGTCGAGGACGATCGTCGGGGAGATCGACGAGCGGGCCCGCTTGCCGGGGCCCGGCAGGTTCGGGTCGTGGACGGCCGGGTTCGCCGGGGCGAAGGAGAAGTCGGTGAGTTCGTTGTTGAGGAGGAAGCCGCGTCCGGGGACGGTGATGCCGCTGCCGCCGGTCGACTCGATGGTCAGCGTGTAGGCGACGACGTTGCCCCATTTGTCGGCGGCCGTCAGATGGGTGGTGTTCTCCCCTTCGTACGCGGTCGGGACGGCCGCCCCGGAAGCGCCGCACGGGACGGGGTGGCGCGGGTCCCCCGGCGCGAGCGGACTGGGCAGCACGGCATCGTTCTTGATCAGGCACTCGCGCGAGTCGGCGAACCGCTGGGAGAGCAGCCCCTTCACCGGTACGTCCTCGAACGCCGGGTCGCCTATCCAGCGCCCCCGGTCGGCGAACGTGATCCGGCTGGCCTCGATGAACCGGTGCAGATACCGCGCCTCGGCGGCCTTGGACAGATCGGTGCGCTCCAGGATGTTGAGCGCTTCGCCGACGCTGGTACCGCCCGAGGAGGACGGAGGCATTCCGTAGACGTCGAGCCCCCGGTAGGACACCTTGGTGGGCGTGCGCCGGATCGTGTCGTAGGAGCTGAGATCACCGGTCGTCAGATCGCCGGGCCGTACGACACGGGTGATGCCCTCGGCCGTCGGGGGCTTGCGGACGGTCCGCACGATGTCGCGGGCGATGTCGCCCTCGTAGAGGGCTTCGGTCCCCTCTCGGGCGATCTCCCGGTAGGTGCGGGCCAGGTCCGGGTTCTTGAAGACCGAGCCGACGGCCGGGGGCTGCCCGTCGGGCAGGAAGAGCCGGGCCGTGTCGGGGAAGTCGGCGAAGCGCGCCTGGTTGGCCTCGGTCTGGGCGCGGAAGGTGGCGTCGACGGTGAAGCCGTCCTTCGCCAGCAGCTCGGCCGGTTTCAGCAGCTGGGCGAGGTTCCTGCTGCCCCACGCGTCCAGCACGGTCTCCCAGGTGGCCGGGGTGCCGGGGGTGCCGACGCCCAGTCCGCTGGTCCGGCCCTCCTCGAACGGGATGGGCTTCCCGTTCTCCAGGAAGAGGGAGGGGCCGGCGGAGCGCGGTGCGGTCTCACGGCCGTCGACGGTGTGGACGGTACGGGACCCGGCGTCGTAGTAGACGAAGTAGCCGCCGCCACCGATGCCCGCGGAGTACGGCTCGGTGACGCCGAGGGCGGCGGCGGTCGCCACGGCCGCGTCCACGGCGTTGCCGCCGCGCCGCAACACCTCGATCCCGGCCGCCGATGCGTCCACGTCGACACTGGCGACAGCACCGCCGTGACCGACGGCCACCGGCGTCTTCACCGGGGTTCTCGGTGGCGGTGCGTGGGTGGGCGGGGCGGCCACGCCCATCGAGACCACGGCCGCGAGGGTGGCCAGGACCGAGACTGTCCGCGCGGTGGGGCGACGCATCCGTACCTCCGGTCGACGGGGAGTCAGCGCAAGCCAGCGCAGCGTAACGGCACCGCCCCGACGGCGTCAGGACCGCGTCGGAGGACAGGCCCCGGCAGTATCGGCGACAGGGCCTGAAAGATGCGGGGGCGGCCGGCACACGGGGCGCGCCGGGAGGCTCCTGGAGTCCGCCGGAATCGGTGCTCCTCCCGGCGGCGGACCGCCGCCCGTACCCGATCCATGGTACGCGCGCACCCTGCGCCCCGCGCCGTGGAAGCGCTTCTTCCAGGTCTGGGACATCCCCGACGCGGCGGGGGTCCCGGAAGGCGTGTCCCCGCGGTCGGCGGGGCAGCCTGCCCTCAACGAAGTCCACCGGACCTGGGAACTTCGCCTGGGCCCGGCGAACGGGGCACGGGGAACGGCGAGATGCGGCCCGCCTCTCGCAACGGGTCACCGACTGGTCACCGTTGGGTCACCTGCGGATCCCCCGGCCCCGCCCCGACGGCCTCCGCCCGCCGTCCGTACCGGTACGCGGGCCCCACCGGCCCGCCGGTCGAACAGCTTTGGTCGGAGCCGACTCCCACTGCTCCGTCGGGGGCGCTGTACGCCACGGCGGACCCATCGCCAATGGCCGAAACACAACGGGTCGCTGACGGGCGACGACCATCCGCCGACCGCCTCAACACGGCGTAGAGGCACCCCCGCCGACCCCGGCATCGACGCCACCCTGGTCACCTGCCACTCCGAGATATGGTCAGGCCGCCCCGACCTGCATGCGCAGCAGCCGACTCACCTCGGATGTCGCCGCCACTCCGCCCGGACCACGCGGCAGGAGGCCACGAGACCCCACACCAGCAGGACGTTCACCACGGCGGAGAGTGCGTACACGATCACGGAGCCGACTGGTTCCGGCATCACCCCTTCGGGGTGCCCGAACACGACGTCGAGCGGCTGGGCGACGAAGACGAACAGCAGGACCAAACCCGGCAGGGAGACATCCTGCGTCCAGGAGTTGGCCTCCGGATTCGTCGTCATGCCCGAGATCAGCCCGGCCACCGTGACAAGTCCGATGTAAACGGCGGCCACTCTCCACGCCGTACTGGGGGTGCACGCGAATCTCATCACGTCGGCTCTCTCCGCTGCGGTCGGACGGGCAAGGCGGAACCCGCGAAGGGCGCGGGTGCGCCATGGACACCCCAATATTTGAACACGTTCAACTAGAGAGGCGGTACCCCACCCCAGGACGCCGGCGAGGAGGCCGGTGACAGTTCGGGGGTCGAGGGTGCGGATCTTTGTGCAGAGTTCGGCGCGGGCGGGGCGGCCGACGGCAAGGCCGCGGCGCGAGGCGGAGGTCCGCGGCTCGCACGCGCCGTAGCGCGGTCCGACATCGCAGCGCCGTACTCGCGCGGCCCGACGACACCGGGGTACCGCCCGTGCCCGCAGGGCACACGGGGAGAAATGCCGTGGAGGACGTCGCGGGCCGGTGAACGCCTCCGGCCACAGCGCTAGCATGCGCGCCCATGGATGACGACATACGCAACATCGTGCTCGGGCTGATCGCCGCGGGGATCAGCGCCTCGGCCGGCTGGCTCGCCCGGACCGCGATCTGGCGGCGCAGGCTCCGGCGGAAGCAGGAGTTCTTCGGGCTGCCGTCGAACTCCGAGTCGCTGCTCGTGGTCAACCGTGAAGCGGGCCGGGACGGTTCCGTGCACCGCTTCGACGTCTTCGCCCTGCTGGAACTCTCCGCGCTGATCAAGGACTGCGGGGCGCATGCCCAGATCCTCTGGCACGACCTGGCCCAGCAGGGCATCGGGGACAGGACGGAATTCTGCGTCGGAGGGCCCGTGTCGAATCGGCGCATGGCTGCTCATCTACGCAGCCTGCTGCCGGGGGTCCGGGTGAACACCGACCCCGAACCGGGGCCCGACCAGGGCGCGTTCCGCATCGGTTCGGAGTTCTACCGGATCGAGCCGGGCGTCGCCGAGTATGTGTTCCTGGCCCGGCTGACGACCGGGGACGAAGCACGGCCGGTCTTCCTCTTCTGCGGCCAGCGGGCGATCACCAATCAGGCGGCCACCCGCTATCTCGCCCGCAACCACGAGAAGCTGGCCCGTAGACACGGCGGCGCGAACTCGTTCTGTCTGCTGCTGAAGGTGGTCAACTCCCAGGCGTACGGCCCCGATGTGGTCGAACTGGTCGCCGATGTGACCCGCGTGGCCCAGACCCCGCTGCCCGCGCCGAGCGTCTCCCGCTGATCACGGCCTGCCGTTCGACGCCGTCCGGCAGGCGGAGCGGTTCGCCTCCGTACGGCGGACGCGCGGTTGGGCGTGACCGTGCCCCACGGCCACCGGTTCCAAGGAGAGCGGCGCCCTCGTCGCGTGTCCTGGCGACGAGGGCCCGCTCGGCCTCGGCAAGCCGGTCGGCGATGTGCCGTACGCCTTCCACCGCGGGACGCCGGGCAAGCCGTCCGCCGCCGGCCCGGAGCTGTGCTCCACGGCCGGTGACGTCATGGCCGCCACCGCCTCGCTGTGGTCGTCGACACCGTCGACCCGCTCTCCACCGAGCACGACTCCGCCGACGCGCAGCTGACCTTCTCCTCGTCCGCGGCCGACCGTCCTGCTGTCGGTCCCGCCGTACCAGAAGTGATCACCGGCTGCTGCCGGGGTTCCCCTCGCGAGGGGTTCGGGCCGTGCCCCATGAACTGCCGCCCGTGTACTACGCCCTCCCCGTCGCGGGGGGACCTTCGGACAGCAGCGTCCCTGGTTCGGCCGGGGGGATGTCCACGGCCTCGGTCTTCGGATCGCGACGCTGCCTTCTGGCCAGCCGGTTGGCGAACCAGGAGAGCAGCATGCACATCCCGATGTAGATCGGCGAGATCACCATCACCACGGGGATGAACGGCAAATCGTAGTCGAGGTTCGACGCGATCAGCTTTCCGGCGTGGAGGAATTCCTCATAGGTGATGAGATAGCCGAGCGAGGTGTCCTTCAGGGCGACGACCAGCTGGCTGATGATCGCCGGGAGCATGGCACGTACGGCCTGGGGAGCCAGGACATGCGTCATGACCTGCGTCTTGCGCAAGCCCAGCGCGTACGCGGCCTCCCGCTGGCCGCGTTCCACGGAGTTGACGCCGGTACGGAAGATCTCGGCGAGCACCGAACCGTTATAGAGCGTGAGACCGGCGACCAGCGCGGGCAGCGGCTGCACCTTCAGCGCCACGAAGATGAAGAAGATCATCACCAGGACGGGCATGGCGCGGAAGAACTCCACCAGCGCCGTGGAGACCCAGCGCACGGCCCGGTGTTCGGAGAGCCTGCCGGTGGCGAGGATTCCGCCGAGCAGCATGGAGAGCACGGCCGCGTACGCGAACGCCTTGAGCGTGTTGCCCAGGCCCTTCAGCAGCAGCTCCTGAATTCCCTTGTATGCGAAGGGAGTCCACTTGGCAGCGGTGAACTGGCCGGTGTCGAAGAGGAGGTACAGGATCCAGCCGAACAGCGCCAGGATGGCGATGGTCGAGACGATCCCGTAGAGCCGGTGCCGTCGGCGGGCGGCCGGCCCCGGAATGTCGTAGAGGGCGGTGGAATCGGTCATCCGGCGACTCCGTAGCGCTTCTCCAGCACGTTGAACAGCGCACTGATGGACAGGGTGATGATCAGGTAGCCCACGGCGATCCAGACGAACGTCCAGACGATGTTGTAGCCCAGCTCGCTGAGGGTCTTGTAGGTGCCGAGGAGTTCGGTGACGCTGAACGCGCCCGCGATCGCGGAGTTCTTGGCGAGCGCGATGAGTGTGGAGCCGACCGGCGGGATGACGGTACGGAACGCCTGCGGCAGGATCACACCGCTCAGGGTCTGTCCGAAGGTCATGCCCAGGCTGCGTGCCGCCTCGCCCTGCCCCTTGGGCACGGTGTTGATGCCGGAGCGCAGCGCCTCGCAGATGAACGCGGAGGTGTAGCAGCCGAGGGCGAGGACCGCGAACAGTTCGAAGGGCAAGACCACTCCGAAGCGCGGCAGTCCCAGCACGACGGCGAAGAACAGCAGGGTGAGCGGGGTGTTGCGCAGTACGGTCACCCAGGCGGTGCCGAAACCGCGCAGGGAGGCGACGGGCGAGACCCGGAAGGACGCCATCAGAAAGCCGAGGGCCAGGGCGAGCAGCGAAGAGTAGAAGGTCAGCTCGACGGTGCCGAGGAAACCCTGCCGGTACAGGGAGAAGTTGTCGGTCAGTACGTTCATGTCGTGCGCTTCGGTCCTTGCCTGCTGTCTTTCTCAGCTCGCCGGATAGCGGTCGATCGGGGGCGGCTCGGGTGCCGGGACCCCGGAGAGGCCGAGGGTGGCGTCGTACGCCTTCTTCCAGTTGCCGTTCTTCTCGTTGGCCTCGATGGCGTCGTCCACGGCGAAGCGCAGGGCGTTGTCATGGCGCGGGACGCCGATGCCGTACGGCTCCTCGGAGAAGGGCTTGCCGACGATCTTCAGCTCTTCAGGGGCTTTGGCCGCGTATCCGATGAGGATGGCGTCGTCGGTGGTGACCGCGTCGACCTGGAAGGTCAGCAGATTGTCGACGCAGATGGAGTAGGTGTCGTACGAGACGAGGTCGGCCTTCGGGTAGTCCCGCTGGATCCGCTGGTACGGGGTCGATCCGGCGGCCGAGCAGACGCGTTCGCCGGCGAGGTCCCGGGCGTCGACGTCGTGCTCGTCTGCCCTCACGAGCAGGGACTGTCCGGCGAGGTAGTAGGGGCCCGCGAACCCGACGAGCTTCTTGCGGTTGGTGTTGATGGTGTAGGTGCCGACGTAGTAGTCGATCTGGCCGTTCTGGAGGGCGGTTTCGCGGTTGGCCGAGGCGATCGTACGGAACCTGATCTTCGCCGGGTCGAGGCCGAGCGAGGCGGAGACCATTCTGGCGATCTCGATGTCGAAGCCGGAGTACACACCGGTCGCCGGGTCCTTCTCGCCGAGGTAGGGCTGGTCCTCCTTGGCGCCGACGACGAAGTGGCCGCGCTGCTTCGCCTTGCGCCAGGTCGGGGAGTCGTCGAGCCGGAAGCCGGTGTCGACCTGGTAGGCCGGCAGTCGGTCGGGCTGCGGGCCCTTGACGGGCGGGCTGCCCTCCTTGCCGCAGGCCACGGCCGTCAGGGCGAGCGCCAGGGCCATGAGGACGCGTCGGGTGCGCATGGTTGTCGGCATGGTTGCTCCGCCCCCTTCAGTGCTTGAGGATCTTGGAGAGGAAGTCCTTCGCGCGGTCGCTCTCCGGGCTGGTGAAGAAGGCGTCGGGGGCGCGGTCCTCGATGATGCGTCCGTCGGCCATGAAGACGACGCGGTTGGCGGCGGAGCGTGCGAATCCCATCTCGTGGGTGACGACGACCATGGTCATTCCGTCGTGGGCGAGTTGCCGCATCACCTCCAGGACCTCGTTGATCATCTCGGGGTCGAGGGCGGAGGTCGGCTCGTCGAAGAGGATGGCCTTGGGTTCCATGGCCAGCGCGCGGGCGATGGCGACCCGCTGCTGCTGGCCGCCGGAGAGCTGGGCCGGGTACTTGGCCGCGTGCGAGGCGAGGCCGACCCGCTCCAGCAGTTCGTGTGAGCGCCGGTTCGCGTCGTCCTTCTTGCGGCCCCGGACCTTGACGGGGGCGAGCGAGACATTGGCCAACACGGTTCTGTGGGCGAAGAGGTTGAAGGACTGGAACACCATGCCGACGTCGGCGCGGAGCCTGGCGAGTCCCTTCCCCTCCTGCGGCAGGGGCTCTCCGTCGATGGTGATGCGGCCGGACTCGATCGTCTCCAGCCTGTTCATCGTGCGGCAGAGGGTCGATTTGCCCGAGCCCGACGGGCCGATGACCACCACCACCTCCCCGCGTCCCACGGAGAGGTTGACGTCCTGGAGAACGTGCAACCGCCCGTAGTACTTGTTCACATCCCGCAGCTCGATCAACGGATCGACGACTGCCATACGCTGCCCTGCCCCACTCGTCGCTGGTGTCGATGTCAGCGCAAACTATCCATCCCAATAAGGGACTTCACACGCGACACGCATAAATAGGGCATAAGCCGTATTTATTGGCCGAAGTATCGGCTCAGGTACGGGATTCGGGATCGGTCACCTGTACGGGCGTACACACGGGAGCCGCACAGGTCGCGGAGCACGAGCCTCGCCGTCATCGCGGCGCGGGGTCCGGGATGCTCCCAGACGGGAGCAGGGCGCGGAAGCGGGGGCGGTGCGGAAAGCGGCACCGGTGCGGGTGCGGGTGCGGACCCGGGCACACAGAGGCCCGGGGCGGTCGGCAGGGTCGGGGCGTTCATTTGAGCGGTAAGTCGGCGGGCAGGACGGGACGGAGAGCCGGAGCGGGAGGCGGTCCGGGGCGGGATCAGGCTTCCGCGGCCTCCGCGTAGACCTGGGACAGCTCGGGCGCGCCGTTGACCGCCCACTCCAGACCCGCCTCCACCACGCCGATCTCCCGGCCGGAGGCGAGCCGCACCACGGGGTGGCCTCCCGGCCAGACATGCCAGGAAGCACCCGTGACCGTACGGACGATCACGGTGCCGAGGTAGAGGCCCGCGTCGTTGCCGATCCACGGCAGCTCTTCCGGGTCGTCCCGCCAGCGCGGCGGCAGTTGGTCCAGCGCGGCCAAGGAGGCGGGAGAGTCGTCCAGTTCAAGCCCGAGCCGTTCCACCCGGACACGCAACAGCTCGCATTCCGCGAACAATTCGGCGATCGCCGCGGCGCGCTCCGGGTCGTCCTGCGCGACGGCACGGCCTCTCTCCTCTTCGGCGCCGTGCCGCTTGAGCCAGTTGTCCAAGAAAGGGATGTTCATACCGGTAAGCCTCGCATCCTTGAAGCCTTCAGCACTACAGGACGCGCGTCAGGGGACATCAGTTGTCCGGATCGACATCAGTTGTCCAGATCGACTACGACGGGCGCATGATCCGACGCGCCCTTGCCCTTGCGCTCCTCGCGGTCCACATAGCTGTCCTTGACCGCCGCGGTGAACGGTCCGTTGCCATAGATGAGGTCGATACGCATCCCGCGGTTCTTCGGGAAGCCCAATTGGCGATAGTCCCAATACGTGAACGGGTGGTCGTACTTGAGCGGCCGGGGCACCACATCCGACAGTCCCGTCTCACGGAGCGCCGCGAGCGCCGCCCGCTCCGGTTCGGTGACATGCGTACTGCCCTCGAAGACGGAGCGGTCCCACACATCGTCGTCGGCGGGGGCGATGTTGAAGTCGCCCAGCACCGCGAACGGGCGGTCACCTGCCGCGTCCTCGGTCACCGCCGCCTTGAGGGCGGCCAGCCAGGCCAGCTTGTAGGCGTAGTGATCATGGGTGATCTCCCGCCCGTTGGGCACATAGACCGACCAGAGACGGACCGGGCCGCAGGTCGCGGAGACGGAGCGCGGCTCCTGCGCACCCTCGTACTCCGGTCCGCCGGGGAGGCCCTTGACCACGTCCTCCAGACCGACGCGGGAGATCAGCGCCACCCCGTTCCACCTGCCGTCGGCGTGGACCGCCGACTCGTAGCCGATCTCGCGCAGCTCGCTCTCGGGGAACTGCTCGGCGGTGCACTTGGCCTCCTGGAGGCAGAGCACATCCGTACCGCTGCTCTCCAGCCAGGCCAGCAGTCGGGGCAGCCGGGCGGTGATCGAGTTGACGTTCCACGTGGCGATGCGCATGGGATGAAGCCTAGTGCCGGGCGCTGACAGTCTCGCCGTGACGGCCGCCGGGCGGGCCTGAGCACGGGTTCCTGGCCGCGGGGCCGGGCCCGCGGTGGTCCCGGGGCCGGTCAGACGGCGGCGCTCTGGCCGGGGGCCAGTCGTTCGTGCTGCGTACGGCCGAGCGTACTCACATGCCGGTCGTAGAGGGGGCGGGCGAGATCGGTGAGCAGGGCGTCGTGGATGTCGATCGTCAGCCGGGGCTTCACCTCCCGCACGTAGTCGATCACCTCGGAGATCTTGTTCCAGGGCGCCTGCACGGGAAGCATCAGGGTGTCCACCACCTGGTCGGGCACGGTGAGGGCGTCTCCGGGGTGGAAGATCGAACCGTCGACCAGGAATCCGACATTGGTGATCACGGGGAGGTCCGGGTGGATCACGGCGTGCATTTCGCCGTGGACCTGGACGGCGAAGCCCGCCGCGCTGAACGTATCGCCGTGACCGACGGTCCGCACACGTCCGGGAAACGCCGCCGAGAGAGTGTCGGCGACGCTCTTCAGGGTCCAGACCTCGGCTCCGGCCTCGAGGGCCGCGCGGACCCTGCCCTCGTCGAAGTGGTCGGCGTGCTCGTGTGTGATCAGCACGACGTCGGCTCCGACGGCGGCGTCCTCCTCGCTGAAGGCGCCGGGGTCGATGACGAGGGTGGCTCCGCTCTTCTCCAGCCGGACGCAGGAGTGTTTCTTCTTGGTCAGCTTCATATCCCCATCCTGCTACGCACCGGGGGTGGTCTCCTCCTGAATGACGGTCCTGACGACGCCGAAGGCCGCGTTCGCGGCCGGAACACCGCAGTACACGGCGGTGTGCATCAGGATTTCCCTGATCTCGTCGGGCGTGAGGCCATTGCGGAGGGCGGCACGGGTGTGGGACGCCAGATCGGTGAGGTGGCCGCCGGAGACCAGCGCGGTCAGCGAGATCACACTGCGGGTGCGCCGGTCCAGTCCCTCACGGGTCCACACCTCGCCCCAGGCGTAGCGGGTGACCAGTTCCTGGAAGTCGGCGGTGAACCCGTCGGCATCCGCCGTCGCGCGGTCGACATAGGCGTCTCCGAGGACCTCCCGGCGTATCCTCGCCCCCGCCTCGTACGGGTCCGGGCGGCCGGACGGCACGGGTTCGGGCGCGGCGGGCTCGATCTCCGCAATCGGGGCGACGGGCGCGGAGGTCGCGGGTGCGGAGGTCGGCTGCGGGACGGGGATCGCGGACAGGGTGTCCTGGGAGGTTCCGGCGAAGTGCCGGACCAGGAGGTCGGTGACCGCGGCGGGCTGTTCCACGGGAGCGAGATGGGAGGCCCCCGGCACCAGTGCGAGCCGTGCGTCCGGTATCCCGGCGACCAGGGTGCGGGCCTCGGCGGGGCCGGTCACCTGGTCCTCCGAGCCGACGAGGACGAGGGTGGGGACGCCGACCTGTCCGATGTCGGCACGGACGTCGAAAGCCGCGAGCGCCTCACAGGCGGCGATGTAGCAGCCGGGGTCGGTGGTCCGCACCATCTGGACGGCCCATTCCACGATCGCGGGCTGGGAGGCGGCGAAGCCGCCGGTGAACCAGCTCTCGGGGGCGCTGCGGGCTATCGGCTCCAGTCCGTTCGTACGGACGATGACACCGCTCCGGCGGAACTCGTCCGCGGTGCCGAAGCGGGGCGAGGCCGCCACCAGCGCCAGCGAGGCGACGCGGTGCGGATGGCGCAGCGCCAGCTCGATCCCGATCGCGCCGCCGATGGAGCAGCCCGTGTACCCGAAGCGCTGGATGCCGAGTCCGTCGAGGGTGGTCAGCAGTCGGCCGGCGAGTTCTCCGACCGTGGTGGCGGGGTGGGCGGGGGCGCCGCCGTGGCCCGGCAGGTCGTAGCGGAAGATCCGCCATTCGCGGGAGAGATCGGCGATCTGTCTGTCCCACATGTGCCAGGTCGTCCCGAGAGAGGGTCCGAGGACGAGCACGGGTGCGTCGTCCGGACCGTCGATCCGGTACTGGAGGGTCTGCGCGGGCGTCTGCGTTTCACTCACCCGCTCCACGGTAGTGACCGGGGCCGTGCGGAGAGGCAGGTACCCCCGCGATCACTCCCGGTCAACGGTAGTCGGTTTCGATCACCAGCGGTCGATCATCAGTCGGCCGACTGCGATCAGGGAGTGGCGGTGAAGACGACGTACACCCTGGGGCGGTGATGTGCTGGGTGGGCTCTGGCCTCGGGGGGCCGCCCGGCACTCCTCCGGGCGCTCCCCGGACCTGCGCCACGGCGACGGAGGCAGGGTCGCCCACGAGTACCCCGGCCGCCCCGGCCGCCCCGCCTGCGACCGCTGTGCAGACGCCTTCGCTCAGGTAGGCCCGCGTCGCGGCCGGCGGGTCAGCTTCCCTCGGTGGGCTCGGCGGGCTCGGCGGGCTCGGCGGGCTCGGCCGGCCCACGGTCGGCCTCCGTGGCCGGTGTCCCGGCTCTCCTGCGGGCGAGTGCCCTGGCTCGGCGGGCCTCTGCCGCACGTTTCTGCCCCCTCGCACGCACCTGCCTGTACCCGTTCGGCTCGACCGAGTACAGACAGAGCCCGCACACGTACCCCCCGTTGGGGCCGGACAGCCCGGTGAGGTTCATGCACCGGCTGCACATCACCCGCGTAATGCCCTCTGCCACTAGCCGCCCCCGCCCCCGCTCCCGCAGATTCCGCACGACCAGCTGCCGTCAGGCCCTTGCACGACGGTGGCACCGCACCGCGGACAATTCACGGCTGCCCCCAGGGGTGTACGGCCACGTCCGTACAACGCTACCGGTTCCCCCTGCTCGTAGGGGCAGATCTATGGCGGGCAGCCGACCGCGATCAGGGAGTGGTGGTGGAGACGACGTACACCCTGGGGCGGTCGGTGCTGGTCATGTCGACGGTGATGTGCTGGGTGGGTCTCGGTCTCGGCTGCGGATTGACGGCGCCCGCCCAGGGATGCCGTCCGGGCGCGAAGTCCCAGCCGACGGTCTCGGCGTCCCGCTTCCCGATGGCGACGACCCCGTCCTGGAGCGCGGCGCGGCTGCTGCCGATCTCCTCCAGGAACAGATCGAGCCCGGCGGAAGTCGTGGTGAACTGCACGTACAGCCTGCTGGTCTTCCAGTTGCTGGTCTCGAAGTAGGCGACTCGCTGGGCCTCCGGCGGGATCGGCACCTCGAAGACCCGCCGCTTCATCTGGGACGGCCAGCTCGCGCGCAGTCCCGTGGCCGACGACTCCGCGGCCTTGTCCCGCCCGCTGTCGCGGCTCTGCTCGGCGGAGACCACGAGGTAGCCCGCCGGAACGCCGACGAGCAGCAGGATGGTGATCGCCGTCAGCCACCGGCGGACGATCATATGCCGACGCCCTTCGGGCGGTCGGAAGCTCTCGTCCGTGGACACGAGCTGGCGGGGCACGGTCATGACTGCGGTTCCTGGGTGGGGTCAGGCGGAACTGAAGTCTACGGGGCGCGGTGCGGGGCCCTCCGCGGACGGTGGCCGGCCATGGGTGAACGAAAGGGCGCCGTCCACCCGGAGGCGGGCCGGGCGGGGGCGGGGTAGGGGCCGGTGCACGGGGTCTCCCGCCCGCACTCGCGGGGGCGGGCCGTCACGGGCGAACCCTGAAGTCCCCCCGGCCGGGTGCTCCCCCGTTCACCGCTCCCCCGTCTACTGCCCCCTCGACGGGCGGGGTGCCGTGGAGTTGCGGAGGACCTGGGCGTAGCGCTCGTACCGCTCGTGGCGCTCGACCCGCCGCCGGTTGGCGCGGCGGAAGCGGCGGGCCACGAGCCGCGCCAGATCGGCCGCGCCGACCATGCCGGCCTCGGGGCCGAGCTGGGCCTTGGCGATACGGGCCTCGGGGCGGTAGCCGCGGCCCGTGAGATGGCGGCGGAACGCGTCCCGCGCGGGTCCGATGAGCAGATCGTCCGCCGCGCTGACCCCGCCGCCGATGACGAAGCACGACGGATCGAGCGCAGCGGCCAGATTGGCGATGCCGACGCCCAGCCACTGCCCGATGTCCTGGAACAGCTCGACGCACATGGCGTCGCCTTCACGGGCCAGTTCCGTGATCAGCGGCCCGGTGATGTCGGCGACTTCGCCGCCGACCCGGTCGATCAGGCTGTGCGCGACCGGGGAGTCGGCGGCGGCCAGTTCCCTGGCCTCGCGCACCAGCGCGTTGCCGGAGCTGTACTGCTCCCAGCAGCCGCGGTTGCCGCAGGGGCAGCGGTGCCCGCCGGGCACGACCTGCATATGCCCGAACTCACCCGCGACCCCGTACTTGCCCCGCTTGACCTGCCCGTCCTCCAGAATCGCGCCGCCGATGCCCGTCCCGAGCGTGATCATGACGAGATGGTCCTCGCCCCGGCCCGCGCCGAAGCGCCACTCCGCCCAGGCGGCGGTGTTCGCGTCGTTGTCGACGAGCACGGGTACGGCGAGCCGGGCCGAGAGGGCGTCCCGCAGAGGCTCGTTGCGCCAGGCGAGATGCGGAGCGAACAGCACCTTCGAACGGTCGGCGTCCACCCAGCCCGCCGCGCCGATGCCGACGGCGTGCACGTCGTGCCGGTCCGAGAGGTCCAGCACGAGTTCGCAGATCGTGTCCTCGACGACCTTGGGGCTCTTGGACTTGTCCGGCGTCTCGGTACGGAGCTTCTCCAGGATGATCCCGTCCGCGTCGACGACTCCCGCCATGACCTTCGTACCGCCGATGTCGATCCCGACGGTGGGGACGCGTGGCGCGGTCAGATGAGAGCGCCGCTCACGCGTTCCCACGGTGCGCAGGACGGTGGCGCGGGCGGAGCCGCGGTGCGCGAAGTCGCGGTAGGTGCTCATGTCCCTGCGGGGTCTCGGGGGCGGATGTCGTGTCCGGGGCCGGGCGGCCCGCCGGACCCTCTGATTCTGCCATCCGGTACCCCGGATGGGGCTCGTGTGAAGGGAGCGGGTGCGGGGGCCGCCGCATATGCGGTGCCGTGTGGTGCCGTGCGGTGCTGTGTGATGCTGCGTGGTCATGTGCGGTGCCGTGTGGTTCGGATCCGTTCAGTGTGGGCCCGTCGTCGGGCGTCGGCGCGCCGAGGAAGCCCGAGCCCGGCTCGTGTGCGGCCGTACGCCACGGCTCCCGCCGCCGTACGCCCGTCGGCTGTACAGCCCGCTCCGGGGCCGCCTCCGGGTGGTCGTCACCGGGAATCGGGAATATTTTGTCCGGACATTATGACGTAACAGACCGTCTCGCGTGAGGGGAGGGGGCGGTCCAGCCGCGCGCGAGGGGTCCGCAGGCTCACGAGGAGTGCGCGGGAGGCGCGCCAGGGGTACGCGAGGGGTGCGTCCGGCGCCGGGTGGGCGTACGCACGCGGCACGTCCCGAGATGCGGGGAGGATGGCCGAGAGGCTACGGGCGGACGAGGAGCTGGAACTCGAACACGTACCGCGAGGCGCGGTAGATGTGCGATCCGAATTCGACGGCGCGTCCGGTGTCGTCGAAGGTGGTGCGCTCCATGGTCAGCACCGGTCCGCCCTCCTTCTCGTTGATGAGGCCCGCCTCCGCCCCGGTGGCGGCCCGCGCCCCGACGGACTGACGGGCGCTGTGCAGGGTGATCCCCGCCGTCCGCATCATCCGGTACAGACCGGTGGCCTCGAGCCGTTCGGTTTCGCAGGGGAGCAGTCCGACGGGCAGATGGTTGACGAGGAGCGCCATCGGCTCCCC
Source organism: Streptomyces sp. NPDC004838 (assembly GCF_053600955.1). Taxonomy (NCBI): domain Bacteria; kingdom Bacillati; phylum Actinomycetota; class Actinomycetes; order Kitasatosporales; family Streptomycetaceae; genus Streptomyces; species Streptomyces sp. NPDC004838. The sequence continues at coordinate 74,423 of NZ_JBSGAW010000015.1, forward strand.
GTGCGCGTAGCGGAGCCGCTCGATCGCCTGGACCTCGCCGCCCTCGGCGACCCCGAGGGCGGCCGCGACCTCCGCGGTGGCCGGCTCCACGGTGTTGCGCAGGACGACCGTGGCCGGCCGCTGGCCGGCAGCCTCCAGATCGTCGTACAGGCTGCTCAGCTCCAGCGGGCGTTTGACCTGGCGGTGCAGCACCTGGGTGCCTACGCCACGGCGGCGGACCAGCAGTCCCTTGTCGACGAGCGACTGAATGGCCTGACGCACGGTCGGCCGGGACAGACCGAGCCTTCCGGCCAGCTCGATCTCGTTGCCGAGCAGACTGCCGGGGATGAGAACCCCGCGCTCGATGGCCGATTCCAGCTGCTGGGACAGCTGGAAGTAGAGCGGGACCGGGCTGGTGCGATCCACGCTCAACTGGAGCGGCAGGGACGTGTCCGTCTCTGGTCTGGGCTGCTTGGGCACGGAGTGAGCGTAATCGTCTCTCCAGTTGACGGGAAGGCGTGTAGTTCGGTTGTCAGGACAAAGTCTTGACAGGGCGGCCGGCTCGACCCCATTTTTGGCGCATGCGCATCGGACTCATCGGTACGGGACGTATCGGCACCTTCCACGCGGGTGTGCTCAGCCGGCACAGGGAGGTGGGTTCGCTGGTCGTGGCGGACGCCGACCCGGCGCGCGCGGCGGCGGTGGCCGAGCGGGTGGGGGCGACCGCGGCGCCGAGCGCCCATGAGATCTTCGCCTGGGGTGTGGACGCCGTGGTGATCGCCTCGGCGACCGCCGCCCACGCGGAGCTGATCGGACGCGCGGCCCGCACCGGGCTGTCCGCCTTCTGCGAGAAGCCGATCGCGGTGGATCTGCCGGGGACGCTGGGCGCGCTGTACGAGGTCGAGTCCGCGGGCACCCAGCTTCAGGTGGGCTTCATGCGCCGTTTCGACACGGGGTACGGCGTGGCCCGTGAGCTGGTGCGCTCGGGGCGGCTCGGCCGGCTCCACACCGTACGCGCGATCACCTCCGACCCCGCGCCGCCGCCCGCCGGGTATCTGCCGCTCTCCGGCGGCCTCTACCGGGACTGCCTGGTCCATGACTTCGACATTCTGCGCTGGGTGACGGGGCGTGAGGTCGTGGAGGTGTACGCGACCGGTTCGGACGCGGGCCCCACGATGTTCCGCGAGGCGGGCGATGTGGACACGGCCGCCGCGCTGCTGACCCTGGACGACGGAACGCTCGCGACGGCGACGGCGACGCGGTGCAACGGCGCGGGCTACGACGTACGGATGGAACTGGCCGGCGAACTCGACCAGGTCGCGGTGGGCCTCGACGACCGTACGCCGATCAGCTCGACCGAGCCGCACGGCCCGCCGCCCGCTGCCAAGCCGTGGCCGGGCTTCCTGGAACGGTTCGCGCCCGCGTACGAGGCGGAGCTGGACGCGTTCGTCCGGATGGTGCTCGGGGAGACCGGCAATCCGTGCGACGGGCGGGAGGCGCTGGCCGCGCTGCGGATCGCGGAGGCGTGTGAGGTGTCACGGCGGGAACGGAGGCCGGTGCGCGTGGAGGAGATCCGGGTCGGCTGACCGCGCGGTGTGGTCCCGGAGGTGAGGCGTGCGCAGCGGTCCGGGCTCCGGTCCGAGTCCGCAGTCCGGGCTCCGGGCTCCGGGCTCCGGTCCGAGTCTGCGGCCTGGGTCCGGGCCCGGACCCAGGCCGCATGGGGGTGCCGTGCGGGGACGGCACTCAGGCGGGCCCGGCCTCCGGCTCCTCGTCCAGCAGACCGGCGTCATGCGCCAGGAGCGCGATCTGGACCCGGTTGTTGAGGCCGAGTTTGGCGAGAATGCGCGAGACATGCGTCTTCACCGTCGGCACGCTCATATAGAGGGCCGCCGCGATGTCCGCGTTGGACTGGCCCCGGCCGACGGCGACCGCCACCTCCCGCTCCCTTTCGGCGAGGGACGCGATCCGGCCCGCCGCCGCGCTTCTGCGGGGGTCCGCCCCGCGGCCGTGCGCCGCCCGCGCCTGGTCCGCCACATGCTTCATCAACTGCCGGGTGACGGCCGGTGACAGTACGGGATCGCCCGACGCCACCCGGCGTACCGCGGCGACGATCTCCGCGGGCGGGGTGTCCTTCAGTACGAACCCGGCGGCCCCGGCCCGCAGGGCACGCAGCACCTGCTCGTCGGCGTGGAAGGTGGTGAGCACGACGATCTCGGGCGCGCCCGGCCGACGGCGCAGTTCCTCGGTGGCGGTCAGCCCGTCGACCTTCGGCATCCGGATGTCCATCAGCACCACGTCCGGGGCGTGCCGTTCGACCAGGGCGGTGACCTCGGAGCCGTCCGCCCCCTCCCCCACGATCTCCAGGCCGTCGGCCCCGCCGAGCATGAAGGAGAGTCCCGCGCGTACGAGGGGATCGTCGTCGACGACGAGCAGCCGGATAGTCATGCCGCCCACGGTAGCCAGGCCCGCACACGGAAACCGCCGTCACCAGTCGATCCGTGCTCCAGCCTGCCGCCCGCGAGGGTGGCGCGTTCCGTCAGCCCGATCAACCCCTGTCCGGATCCGGGCACCGGCTCGACGTGGTCCTCCGGGGCGGGGTTGCCGATGCCGACGACGACCCCGTCGCCGGGGCCGCCGCGCACCTCGACGGTGACCTCGGCTCCCGGCGCGTGTTTACGGGCGTTGGTCAGGCCCTCCTGGGCGATGCGGTACACGGTGCGCCCGATGGCGGCGGGGACGGTGGCCGGATCGTGGATGCGGTTGTCGAGGGTGACCTTCATCCCGGCCTCACGCGACTCGGCGACGAGCGCGTCCAGAGTCGCGAGCGTCGGCTGCGGCCGGTCGGCGCCGTCCCCTTCGTCGGGTGCGCGCAGCACACCGATGATCTCGCGCAGATCCTGAAGCGCCTCGTGTGCGCTGTCGCGGATCACTCCGGCGGCTCTCGCCACCTCGGCGGGCGGTGAGTCCGGCCGGAATTCAAGCGCGCCCGCGTGGACGCTCAGCAGGGTGAGCCGGTGCGCGAGCACATCGTGCATCTCCCGCGCGATGGCCTCACGGGCCAGCCGCTGGGCCTGCTCGGCGCGGAGTTCCGCCTCGGTCTCGGCCCGCCGTGCGCGCTCGCGGAACGCGATGATGAGCTGCCGCCGCGAGCGCACGAGCATGCCCCAGCCGGTCACCATCAGGAGGGCGATCACGCCCGTGATGACCGACGCCAGAACGGTGGAGTCCGGGTCGGGGCGTACGAAGGGCTGGATCGCGCCGAGTACGAGTGCCAGCGCGCCGACGATCCCGACGGGCCGGAAGGGCCGGTGCACCGCGAGGCTGAACAGACTCACCAGGAGAGCGCCGGCCGCGGCCGGTGTGGCGACGGTGACGACGGCCAGGACGGCCGCCAGTCGCACGGGCCAGCGGCGGCGCAGCCAGAGCGCGCAGCAGGCGGCGGCCCCCGCCAACTGGTCGAACAGCACGACGGGATGGTCTCTGTTGACCTGTTCGCTGACCTCGGTCGCGATCAGCCCGAAGAACGCGGCGAAGAGGAAGGCGGTGATGTCGACGGCCCAGTCGCGCACGGTCCGCCGCGGCCTGCCCCACCGGCGGCCGGCCTCCTCGCCCCGTTGCCCGCCCACCGGCTCGGGGTCGAAGAAGTCCGGGTCCGCCATGGCCGACGGGAGCAGCCAGGGGTACTCCGTACGCGTCATACCGACGAAGTTACGCAACCGGGGACCATAGCGCCGCTCCCCGGCCGCGGGAAGCTACCAAAGTCGGCGAACTTCAGACTTTGGATCACGCATCGCATTCCGAGGGCCGACGCGCCGCCGACGCGCGGGGAGCGACGATCGGCCGCATGAAGAAGATTCTCGAGACCATCGGCTCGGTGCTGGCGATCCTGGGCGTGGCCGGGGTGCTCCGGGAGCTGACGGGCTGGTTCAGCTTCATGGGTTTCACCCGCTTCCTCACGGACCACGTGGACTTCATGAAGGACCACGGACTCTTCACCAACATCGTGATCGCGGTGGCGGGCGTCGCGGTGGTACTGGCCGCCGACAACTGCAAGTAGCGCCCCGGTGCTTGATCAGCCTGATCAGCTTGATCAGCTTGATCAGTAGGAGCCGTACTCCGGTCGGCCGGCGAGTTCGTAGGTGTGGATGGCCACGCCCTTGCCGGTGAGCCGGGCCCCGGTGTGCCGGAACGCGGTCGGGACCGCGCCCTCGGCGAACAGGCGGCGGCCCTTGCCGAGGACGACGGGGAAGGTCAGCAGATGGAGCGTGTCGACGAGATCGTGGGCCATGAGGTGTTGGGCGAGCGCACCGCTGCCGTGGACCTGGAGTTCTCCGTCCGTACGCTCCTTGATCGCGGCGACCTCCTTGACGAGGTCGCCCCTGATGATGGTGGTTCCGGCCCAGTCGGCCTTCTCCAGCGTGTGCGAAGCGACGTACTTCGGGAGGGAGTTGAGCCGCGAGGCGATCGGGTCGGCCGGGTCGGTCATCTTCGGCCAGTACCCGGCGAAGATCTCGTACGTACGCCTCCCGAGCAGAAATCCGCCCACCCGGTCGAAGACCTCCGTCATGAACGCGCCGAAATCCTCGTCCCCGTAGGGAACGGACCATCCGCCGAGGTCGAAGCCGCCGCTGGGGTCTTCTTCGGGGCCGCCGGGGGCCTGCATGACGCCGTCGAGGGTGAGGAAGGTGGTCACGGAGAGAGCCATGGGCTACGCCTGCGCTTTCCTGTCGCGGAGGTGGGAACGAGGTCGCCGGTACAGACCCTCCGTCGCCTCGAAACTCATCGTTCCGTCCGACCCCACGTCGGGCAATCCGTGCGGTCGGCCTCCCGCCAGGGCGCGCCCGGACCGTGTCAGACGGACCGTGTCAGTCGGTCAGGGAGCGGTGGCGTGCCCGCAGGCGGGCCTCGGCATCGGGGGTGAGACTTCCGAAGAGCCTCAGCCGGGAGATGCCCCCGTCGGGATAGACGTCGACGCGGGCCCGGCTCCCGAGGACGGGAACCGTCAGCACGAAGCGATGGTTGGTGTCCGGCTGCAGCCGCGTCCGCGGCACCGCCTCCGTCCAGGGGCCCTCCGTCCCGTCCCGCAGGGACACGCTCGCCCACCCCGCGCTGTTGCCCTTGAGATACGCGGTGTCGATCTCGATCGCGCGGATCTCGGCCCGCTCGGCCAGCCGGTAGCCGATCCAGTCATGGCCCTTGTCGCGGCGGCGGCGCGTCTCCCAGCCGTCGGACATCTTGAGGGAGGCTCCCGGCCGGATCGTGTTCGTGGCCGGTGAGTAGAAGCGGTCGGACGCGTCCTCGACCCGGCCGCCGTTCTCCAGCGCGACCAGGTCGAAGGTGCCGAGCGCGGCGAGCCATCCGGGATCGGGGACGGCCTCGCCGTACACACGGAGCCGGGCGATGCCGCCGTCGGGGTGCTGGTTGACGCGGAGGTGGGTGAAGCGGCGCTCGACGGCGACGGTGAAGCCGTTCGCCGCGTGTCCGCCGACGGCCGTCCGGGGGACGAGCACCGTCCACGGCACGCCGGCCGCGAGAAGTTCGCCGGGCGACGGCGATCCGCCCATGGCGGTCGCCTCGATCGAGACCGCCTGCGGATGGTTGCCCCGGAAGTGCGCGGTGTCGACGACGATGCCGCGTACGACTCCGGGCACGCCGAGCCGTACGAGCGCCCAGTCGTGGTCGTCGTCCGCCGGGTGGGGGTGCTCGGCATGGACGCCTCGGCGGCGGCGGGTCTCCCAACCGTCCATGACCTTGCCCTTGTGGCCGAAGAGACCGGGGTCGAACTCCGCCGCCGCGGGCTTGAGCAGATTCTCGCGTTCGGCGAAGAACTCGTCGTTCGCGGCGATGACCGCCGCGCCCAGCCGCCGGTCGGCGAGGTCGGTGTGGTGGGCGAAGGGGAAGTCCGCGGTGCGGTAGTCGGCGTATGGGTCGCCGCCGCCGTACGGACGGGCGTCACCGGTGAAGCGAGGGACGGGAGGGACGGGAGGGACAGAAGAGATGGGAGGGACGGCGGGGCCGGAAGGGACGGACATGCTCAGTCGTTCCTTTCGAGAAGTCGGCCGACGGGCGCGGTGAGGGTCCCGTTCCCCTGGACGCGTCTGCCGCGCAGCCAGGTGGCGCGTACGACTCCGTACAGGGTCCGGCCCGCGTACGGCGTCACCGGGTTGCGGTGGTGGAGCCGGGCCGGGTCGACGGTGAAGGTCTCGTCGGGGGCCAGGACCGCGAAGTCGGCGTCCCGTCCGGCCTCGATCGCGCCCTTGCGGCCGAGCCCGGCCAGCCGCGCGGGGCCGGTGGACATCCAGCGGACGACGTCGTCGAGGGTGTGCCCGCGTGCGCGTGCCTGTGTCCAGATCACGGGGAGGCCGAGTTGCAGTGAGGAGATGCCGCCCCAGGCGGAGGCGAAGTCGGCGGTCTTCAGTTCGGTGGTGCAGGGCGAGTGGTCGGAGACGACGCAGTCGATCGTGCCGTCGGCCAGGCCCGACCAGAGCGATTCCCGGTTCGCGGCCTCCCGGATGGGCGGGCAGCATTTGAACTCCGTCGCCCCGTCCGGGACTTCCTCGGCGGTGAGGGAGAGGAAGTGGGGGCAGGTCTCGACCGTGACGCGTACGCCGTCGTCCTTGGCGGCGGCTATCAGCGGCAGCGCGTCACCCGACGAGAGATGGAGGATGTGGACGCGGGCGTCGAATCTGCGTGCCTGCGCGATCAGCCGCTCGACGGCGGTGTTCTCGGCGCGCCGGGGGCGGGAGGCCAGGAAGTCGGCGTACCGGGGCCCGGACCGCTGGGAGGCGAGGTGGCGTGGGTCCTCCGCGTGGACGATGAGCAGTCCGTCGAAGTCCGCGATCTCGGCCATCGACCGGGCGAGCCGGTCCGGGCCGAGTTCGGGGAACTCCTCGACGCCGGACGGCGAGAGGAAGCACTTGAAGCCGAACACCCCGGCGTCGTACAGGGGTCGCAGCTCCCGCACGTTGTCCGGGACCGCGCCGCCCCAGAAGCCGGTGTCGACGTGTGTCCTGGACCGTGCCGCGTCCTGTTTGGCGCGCAGCCGGCCGACGGTGGTGGTGGGCGGAAGGGAGTTGAGGGGCATGTCGAGCAGGGTGGTGACGCCGCCGGCCGCCGCCGCGCGGGTGGCGGTCCAGAAGCCTTCCCACTCGGTCCGGCCGGGGTCGTTCACATGAACATGGGTGTCGACGAGTCCGGGGAGCAGGGCGTGCTCGCCGACGTCCTCCAGCCGGGCCCCCGTCGGCGTCTCCGTGCCATACGGGAGTACGGCCGTGATCCGGTCGCCCGAGACGGCGACCGAGGCGGGCCGTGTGCCCTCCGGGGTGACCACTCGCGTCGAACGCAGCACCAGGGTCACCTCGTTCATATCCGTACCGTCCGCCCGGCCACCCCGCCGCTCCCTCTGCCGACCACTCCTTCAACGAACTGTTGAAGGAGTCTCGCCGGTGACGATCGGACCGTCAAGGCATCAATATTTCCATTGAGCGGAATGGGAATCCCGCAGGGCAGAAGGTAGCGTGGATCGACAGGGGCGCCGGAAAGGGGCCGCCGGGTTGGCGGACTCGATCGCCGGCTCCGGACGTACCCCCCTGACCGGCGAAGACTCCGGGCCCGAGAGCGATGTGCCGGGCACGGCCGCCCGGTAGGCTGCTCCCTTGTCCATCCGCCCGAAAGGACCCGCCTCCCGTGCCGACGTCCAGCGCCGCCTCCTCCGACGCCGCCAGGACCGCGAACAGCGGTGGCGTGCAGTCCCTGGAGCGCGCCTTCGATCTCCTCGAAAGAATGGCCGACGCGGGGGGCGAGGTCGGGCTGAGCGAACTCTCCGCGAGCAGCGGACTTCCGCTGCCCACGATCCACCGTCTGATGCGGACGCTCGTGTCCAGCGGCTATGTGCGGCAGCAGCCCAACCGGCGTTACGCGCTCGGGCCGAGGCTGATCAGGCTCGGCGAGTCCGCCTCCCGGCTGCTCGGCACCTGGGCCCGCCCGTATCTCGCCCGGCTGGTCGAGGAGACCGGCGAGACGGCGAACATGGCGCTGCTCGACGGCGACGAGATCGTCTATGTGGCACAGGTGCCGTCGAAGCACTCGATGCGGATGTTCACCGAGGTCGGCCGGCGGGTGCTGCCGCACTCCACGGGAGTCGGCAAGGCACTGCTCGCGGCGGCCCCCGCGGACGAGGTGCGGGCCCTGCTCGCCCGGACCGGGATGCCGGCCGCCACCGAGAAGACGATCACCACGCCCGAGGGATTTCTGGAAGCGCTGGAACTGGTACGGCGTACGGGTTACGCGGTGGACGACAACGAGCAGGAGATCGGGGTCCGCTGCCTGGCGGTCTCAGTGCCCGGCTCCCCTACGGCCGCCGCGATCTCGATCTCGGGTCCGGCGGGCCGGGTCACCGAGAAGGCCACGGAGCGGATCGTGCCCGTGCTCCAGGAGGTCGCTCGTGATCTGTCGGCGGCACTGGCGAGCACCGGCACGGGCTGACCGTCTCGGCGGCCTCGTTCCTGGCGCGTCGCGTCTGCTCCGTGCCGCTTCCCGCGCGTACGCCTGTTCCGAGCACGGTCGACCGTCGACACACGCTCCAGCGCCCCGTGGGGGTCCCCCCCCGGACGGAGTCCGGGGGAGAACCGAGCCACAAATAAGGGCAGCCTGCACGGCTACCGCTGGCGGGGCACCTCGCCGAAGAGATCCACGGCCTTGCGTACCTCCATCAACCCGGGCACGAGGGCGCTCACCGAGCCGATCGCGCCCGCGATCAGCAGTAGCGAGCGGCGCATCCGGGGAATCTCGGGGGTACCGCTCGCCACCATCGCGTCCAGTACCGCCAGTTCGTCCTCCGCGATGTCCCGGTCGGAGAACCTGCCGGGGTGGGCGGCCAGTTCACGGCGGAGCCGTGACACGGCGGCGTGCAACTCCGCCGCCCTGGGGTCCTCCCCGCTCCCTGTCACCCGCGTCTGCCCCACGCTCCGCAACAAAGCTCTCCCCCTCACACGCCCTCCGGGACGGCTCGACGACTCACAGTCGATACTCAACCACCCAGAGTTGCGGGCAAGTTAACGCCATCAAGGGTGGTACGCGCCACTCCGCGGACGGAATTCGAGATGTCGGTTGTACGACATCCACCCTCCGGCGCCGCCCCTGACGGCGAGGACCGGCACACCGGCAGGGCCCACCGCCGGGCGGCACCCGCCCCTCTCCAGGCCGACGGCGCCCCTCCCCCGCCCGGTCGCGAGGGGCGGCGGGCGGCCGTCGACCACCCCCGGTTCAGCCATGTCTGCGGTAAGGAGTCTCTATGACGCATCCCATCGCAGAGCCATCGAGCGACCCCTCGGCCGAACCGTCGGCCGAACCCTCGGCCGAACCGTCAGGCGAGCCGTCGAGGGGAATCCGGAACGAGTCGCCTGGCGGACTGCCGTACGAACCGCCGGGCGAGGCGCGGCAAGCGCCGCCGGAGGGATCCCCGGGGGAGCCGGTGGTCGCGGGACTGCTGCTGGCGGCGGGCGGCGGGCGGCGGCTCGGCGGCAGACCGAAGGCGCTGCTGCGGCACCGGGGCCGCCCGCTGGTCGAGCACGCGGTCCGGGTACTGCGCGAGGGCGGCTGCGAGCCGGTGCATGTGGTGCTGGGCGCGGCGGCCGACCGGGTACGGGAGGAGACGGCGCCGGCGGGGCTCGCGGCCTGTGTGCTGGTCGACAACCCCGACTGGGAGGAGGGCATGGGCTCGTCCCTGCGCGCCGGCCTCGATTCCCTCGCGGGCTCCTCGGCGGACGCGGTGCTGGTCCTCCTGGTCGACCAGCCGGGGATCGGCGCGGCGGCGGTGGCCCGCGTCCGGTCGGCGTACGGCTCCCGGAGTGCGCTGGCGGCGGCCGCGTACCGGGGCGAGCGCGGCCATCCCGTCCTGTTCGGCGCGGACCGGTGGGCGGATATCGCGCGGAGCGCGGAGGGCGACCGGGGAGCCCGCGCCTATCTGCGGGAGCACGCCTCGTCGCTCGTACTCGTCGAGTGCGGGGACGTCGCCGAGCCGTACGACATCGACACGGCGCGGGATCTGAACCGTCTGGAGTGAGTGGGTCAGGAGGGAACGGGTCAGGGCCGAGCGTCCGCGCCGCAAGGCCCGCGTCCCGGTGTGCCCGGCTCCGGTTTCTCGATATCAACAGACCTTGAACTTCCACGATGAGGAAACTAATATCCATTTTCTACCGCTTGCCTCGTCCGCTGAAGGAAGTGACAGCTCATGTCCGCACCAGCGCAGCCGCCGTCGGCCGTCGTCGTCGAAGCCGAGCCCCTGCCCCGGCAGGAGGAGGTGCTGACCGAAGCCGCCCTCGCGTTCGTTGCGGAGCTGCACCGGCGTTTCACCCCGCGCCGCGACGAATTGCTCGCCCGCCGCGCCGAGCGCCGCGCCGAGATCGCCCGTACCTCGACGCTGGACTTCCTCCCCGAGACGGCCTCGATCCGCGAGGACGACTCCTGGCGGGTCGCCCCCGCGCCCGCGGCCCTCGACGACCGCCGGGTGGAGATCACCGGCCCGACCGACCGGAAGATGACGGTCAACGCGCTGAACTCGGGCGCGCGGGTCTGGCTCGCCGACTTCGAGGACGCCTCCGCCCCCACCTGGGAGAACGTGGTCCTCGGCCAGCTCAATCTGATCGACGCGTACGAGCGCCGGATCGACTTCACGGACGAGCGCACCGGCAAGGCGTACGCCCTCAAGCCCGACGGCGAGCTGGCGACGGTGGTGATGCGCCCGCGCGGCTGGCACTTGACCGAGCGTCACCTGCGTGCGGAGGACGGCACCGCGATCCCCGGCGCGCTGGTCGACTTCGGGCTCTACTTCTTCCACAACGCACGGCGGCTGCTGGACCTCGGCAAGGGCCCGTACTTCTATCTGCCGAAGACGGAGTCGTATCTGGAGGCGCGACTGTGGAACGACGTCTTCGTCTTCTCGCAGGAGTACGTCGGCATCCCTCGGGGCACCGTCCGCGCGACCGTCCTGATCGAGACGATCACCGCCGCCTACGAGATGGACGAGATCCTCTACGAGCTGCGCGACCACGCGGCCGGGCTGAACGCGGGCCGCTGGGACTATCTGTTCTCCATCGTCAAGAACTTCCGTGACGGCGGCCCCGGGTTCGTCCTCCCGGACCGCAACGCGGTGACGATGACCGCGCCGTTCATGCGGGCGTACACCGAACTCCTCGTCCGGACCTGCCACAAGCGGGGCGCCCACGCCATCGGCGGTATGGCGGCCTTCATCCCCTCCCGGCGCGACGCCGAGGTCAACAGGGTCGCCTTCGAGAAGGTCAAGGCCGACAAGGACCGCGAGGCGGCCGACGGCTTCGACGGCTCCTGGGTGGCGCACCCCGACCTGGTGCCGATCGCGATGGCCTCCTTCGACGCCGTCCTCGGCGAGAAGCCGCACCAGAAGGACCGTCTGCGCGAGGACGTGTCCGTCGCGGCCGGTGACCTCATCGCCGTGGACTCGCTCGACGCGAAGCCCACGTACGACGGACTGCGCAACGCCGTCCAGGTCGGCATCCGCTACATCGAGGCATGGCTGCGCGGCCTCGGCGCGGTCGCCATCTTCAATCTCATGGAGGACGCGGCGACCGCCGAGATCTCCCGTTCCCAGATCTGGCAGTGGATCAACGCGGGCGTCGTCTTCGAGAACGGCGAGCGCGCGACCCCGGAACTCGCCCGTGAGATCGCGGCGACGGAGCTCGAAGCGATCCGCGCCGAGCTGGGCGACGAGGCATTCGGGGCGGGCAACTGGCGGCAGGCCCATGATCTGCTGCTGAAGGTGGCGCTCGACGAGGAGTACGAGGACTTCCTGACGCTCTCCGCCTATGAGCAGCTGACCGGCTGATTTCCACCCTCTTCCCCCGCGTCCGGGCCCGTCCCCCGGGCGCGGGGGCCGCCATGACGCGCGCATGGGCGGACCGCGGGTCGCCGTCGTGGGCGGCGCGGGCGTACGGAGCGGGCACGGGAGCGCGGCGGGGGCGGGGGCGAGCATCGGTGCGCGGCGGGGGCGGGAGCGAGGTGGGGGCCGGGGTCGGGGTCGGGCAGGCTGCCGGGAGCCACGGTCCGCGATGAGTTCTCGTAGGCTCGGGGGTCTGCCTCCCCGCGGGTCGCCTTCGGCCGGTGACCGGGAGGCCCGCGCCGTCGCCAGTACGCCAGGAAGAGGGAATCCCCATGTCCACTGCCGGGCCCGGCAGTCAGCCGTCCCCCGCCGACAGCCACACCGTGATCCAGGTCCGAGGAGCCCGTGAGAACAACCTCCGCGATGTCGACATCGATCTGCCCAAGCGTCGCCTGACGGTCTTCACCGGAGTCTCCGGATCCGGCAAGTCGAGCCTGGTTTTCGGCACCATAGCCGCCGAATCACAGCGGCTGATCAACGAGACCTACACGGCGTTCATCCAGTCGTTCATGCCGAGCCAGGGCCGCCCCGACGTCGACGGACTGCACAATCTGAGCGCCGCCATCGTCGTCGACCAGGAGCGCATGGGCGCGAACTCGCGCTCCACGGTGGGCACCGCCACCGACGCGTACACCATGCTCCGGATTGTCTTCAGCCGCCTCGGCACCCCGCACATCGGCACCTCCGGAGCCTTCAGCTTCAATGTGCCCGAGGGCATGTGCCCCCGGTGCGAGGGGCTCGGGCAGGTGTCGGACATCGACATCGACCAGATCGTGGACCGGGAGAAGTCGCTGAACGAGGGGGCGATCCTCGTTCCCGGCTACGCCGTCGACTCCTGGCCCTGGTCGATCATGGTCGCCTCCGGCTTCTACGACCGCGACAAGAAGCTCGCCGACTTCACCGCCCAGGAGTGGGAGGACTTCCTCCACAAGTCGGCCGTCAAGGTCAAGGTGGGCAACAACAACTTCACCTACGAAGGACTCGTCACCAAGATCCAGCGGAGCTGGCTGGTCAAGGACCGGGAGGGGCTGCAACCCCATATCCGGGCCTTCGTCGACCGCGCGGTGGTCTTCACCGACTGCCCCGAGTGCGAGGGCAGCCGGCTCAACCAAGCCGCCCTCTCCTCGAGGATCGACGGAGTGAACATCGCCGAGTGCTCGTCGATGCAGATCAGCGACCTCGCCGCCTTCGTCCGCACCATCAGCGACCCCGGAGTCGGGCCGCTGCTCGCGAGTCTGCGCCAGCTCCTGGAGTCCCTGGTCGAGATCGGGCTCGGCTATCTGAGCCTGAACCGGCCCGCCTCCACGCTCTCCGGCGGCGAGGCGCAGCGTGTGAAGATGGTGCGCCACCTCGGCTCCAGCCTCACCGATGTGACCTACGTCTTCGACGAGCCGACCATCGGGCTGCATCCGCACGACATCCAGCGCATGAACGAACTGCTGCTCCTTCTGCGCGACAAGGGCAACACCGTCCTGGTGGTCGAGCACAAGCCCGAGGTGATCGCGATCGCCGACCATGTGGTGGACCTCGGTCCGGGAGCGGGCGAGGCGGGCGGCGAGATCTGCTTCAGCGGCGACGTCGCCGGACTGCGGGCCTCCGACACGCTCACCGGTCGTCATCTGGAGCACCGGGCGCGCCTGCGCGGGACGGTCCGCACTCCGCGGGGACAGCTGTCCGTCAAGGACGCGGATCTGCACAACCTCAAGAACGTCAGTGTCGACATCCCCCTCGGAGTCCTCACCGTCGTCACCGGAGTCGCCGGCTCCGGCAAGAGTTCGCTGATCCACGGCTACCTCGCCGACCGCGAAGGGGTCGTCGTGGCCGACCAGTCGCCGATCCGCGGCTCCCGCCGCTCCAACCCGGCGACGTACACCGGTCTCCTCAACCCGATCCGCACGGCTTTCGCCAAGGAGAACGGCGTCAAGGCCGCGCTCTTCAGCGCCAATTCGGAGGGCGCCTGCCCGAACTGCAATGGGCTCGGACTCGTCTACACCGACCTCGCGATGATGGCGGGGGTGGCCTCGGTGTGCGAGGAGTGCGAGGGCAAGCGGTTCACCCCGCAGGTGCTCACGTATCTGCTGCGCGGCAGGAACATCAGCGAGGTGCTGGGCATGTCGGTGGCGGAGGCGTACGAGTTCTTCCCCAGCGGACAGGCGCACGCCATCCTGGGCCGGCTCAGCGATGTCGGCCTGGGGTATCTGCGGCTGGGCCAGCCGCTGAACACGCTCTCCGGCGGCGAGCGCCAACGGCTCAAGCTCGCCATCCACATGGCGGAGAAGTCCTCGACGTACATCCTCGACGAGCCGACCACCGGTCTGCACATGGCCGATGTGGACAAGCTGCTCGCCCTCCTCGACCGGCTGGTCGACGAGGGGAACACGGTCGTCGTCATCGAGCATCACCAGGCGGTGATGGCCCACGCCGACTGGATCGTCGACCTCGGTCCCGGCGGTGGGCACGACGGCGGTCAGGTCGTGTTCACGGGTACGCCGACGGATCTCGTGGCGTCGTCGGACACGCTCACGGCGCAGCATCTGCGCCAGTACGTGGGCGCGAACTGAGGGCGAGCGGCTCCGGGCCTCCGGCGGGGGCCCGAGGCCGCTCGCTCACGGAGGCGCTCGCTCACGGAGGCGGCGGGCCGGTCCGCGGGAACGCTCCTGCGGGCCGGCCTTTCCGGCTGCCCGGCTGCCTGTCCGCCGTCCGTCCAGGGGAGGGCGCGGGAGCCGTGGCCCGGCGGCCCGGCGCGTGGTTACGGCGGGGCCCGGCGCGTGGCCACGGCGCAGGTCACCCGACCGGGCTCTCCCCGTCACTCTCTCGCTACAGGAGAGGTGCGTGACGGGTCCGGCCGGAAAACGCTGAGGATCGACCCCCTCCCCCCACAGAAGCGAGAGACACCCATGACCGTGTCCACTCCCATCCGGCGCCCGAACCGTCGCCGTGTGTCCCGTGCCGGCGCACTCGCGCTGGCGGTCGGCACCGCGGCGCTCACCGCCGGCCCCCTCATAACCGCCGACCCCGCCATAGCCGATCGGAACACCGGAGGTGCGGGCACCGCCGGCAAGGCCAGGCCGACGGTGGTGCTGGTCCACGGCGCGTTCGCCGACGCGTCGAGCTGGAGCGGGGTCGCCGAGCGGCTCATGATGGACGGCTACAAGGTCATGGCACCGGCCAACCCGCTGCGCAGCCTCACCGGCGACGCCGCGTACACGGCGAGTGTGCTCAAGAGCATCGACGGCCCGATCGTGCTGGTGGGCCACTCCTACGGCGGCGCGGTCATCAGCGCCGCCGCCGCAGGGAACCCCAACGTCAAGGCCCTGGTGTACGTCTCGGCCTTCATGCCCGACAAGGGCGAGACCCTCGGCGCACTGGCCGCGAAGTTCTCGGGCAGCGAACTGCAGCCCGCGCTCGCCTCCGTGCCGTTCACCGACGGGACGACCCGCGGCACCGACCTCTACATCAAGACCGACAGGTTCCACAGCGTGTTCGCGGCCGACCTGCCCCGGTCCATGACCCGGCTGATGGCGGTGGAGCAACGGCCCATCGCGAGCGCCGCGTTCGAGACGAAGGCCACGGCCGCCGCCTGGAAGGACATTCCGTCCTGGTCCGTCGTCGCCAAGAAGGACAAGGCCATCGCGCCCGATCTGGAGCGCTTCGAGGCCAAGCGTGCCCGATCGCGTGTGGTCGAGGTCGACTCCTCCCATGTGGCGATGCTGACCCACCCCGGTGTCGTCGCCAGGACGATCCGCGACGCCGCGGAGAAGAGCGCGTCCGGCCCGGTCAAGGGCGCCGCCCCGACCGAGAACCGTTCCCGCGCGATCGCGCTCGCCGGGGTCGGCGGCGCCGCGGGCGTGGTACTGGCCGCGTGCGCGGCGCTCGCCGTGACCGGCTACCGCCAGCGGAAGAGCCGCGGCTGAGACCGACGACCCCGCGGCAGCCGGGTCCGGCGGTGGCCCATCGGGACAGCGCAGGCGAACCCGGCCGCTCCCGCCCGGCACACGCGCCCGGCGGGGCACGGGAGACAGGAGCTTCGGCGCTGTGACCGGAGGCGGTCCGCCGACGAACGCCCCCGGTCACAGCTCTCGGGGCTGTCCCGTCATCCTGGCGGGCGCACGGGGATGGTCACCCGCTCCCCTCGGCCCGGCGGCCAGGGGAGGCGGTCCCGCCGCAAGGCCGCGTCGCCGGATCGCCCGCACACGCGCCCCACGAGGACGGACGGTCTTCCGCCGTGCGGCGCACCGCGTGCGACATCGTGCGTCGGTCCGCCGGGGACGACGGGACGGCTCTCAGCGGACGACCACCGTCCGCTGCGCCGAGAAGTCGCCCCACTTGCCGTCGGGGAGCTTGGCGCGAAGCTTGACGCTGTAACGGGTGCCGGGCGGATCGGTGACCGTCATCGTGTAGTTCGCCTTGCCCGTCGGGGGTTCGGCGCCCCACACGATGGTGGTCGCCAACTTCCCGTTGAGATACAGCTCATGGGTTTTGATCGGTCCGTCGGCGCGCGGCGGCAGCCAGGTCAGGTCGATGCTGCCCTTGCGGACCGCGGCGCTGAGGTCCGTGGGGGCGGTGCTGGGGCCCTTGCCCGCGGCGGCGGGGGTCGTCAGATCGACCGTGTTGCTGTCCGGGGACGAGTTCTCGGCGACATCACGGGCCCGTACGGTGAAGGTGTAGACGGTTCCGGGACGCAGCCCGGTGACGCGGGCGGTCGTCTCGGTGCCGGAGACACTGTGGATACGGGAGTCCTCCTGGTAGACGTCGTAGGAGGTCACCTCGGTGTCGTCGGAGGACCTCCCCCAGGTGAGGACGACCGCACTGCCTCCGTCGAGCTTGCCACGGAGTCCGGTCGGCCGGGTGGGGGCCTTCTTGTCGTCCGGCGTGGGGGCCGGAGTGGTGACGGCGATCGCGGGGCTGTGCTCCGAGAGATTCCCGGCGGCGTCGCGGGCCCGTACGGTGAAGGTGTACGCGGTTTGGGGGCTGAGCCCGTCCACGTCGACCATGGTCTTGTCGGCGGGCAGGCTCTTGACCTTCTTCTCCTTCTGGAACACCTCGTATCCGGCGACGGACGTGTCGTCGGTGGCGGGCTTCCACATGACGTGGACGGAAGTGGCGCTGCCCGCCTGGGCGGTCACGCCGGACGGTGTGGTGGGGGGTTCGGTGTCCTTCTCCTCACCTCCACAGGCGGCGAGGAGCAGTACGGCCGCGCAGACCAACGCGGCGGTTGTGGGGGGACGTTGCACGATCGGGCCTCCGCGGGCGAGGGCAATGGTCCAGACCA
The DNA here is from genome assembly GCF_053600955.1 of Streptomyces sp. NPDC004838. NCBI lineage: Bacteria > Bacillati > Actinomycetota > Actinomycetes > Kitasatosporales > Streptomycetaceae > Streptomyces > Streptomyces sp. NPDC004838. Next base: position 91,588 of record NZ_JBSGAW010000015.1, read on the forward strand.
ATATGGCCGGATCTGGCCCCGACGGCAAGAGCTTCGTACGCACCGATCGACGACCCCGCCGGTTCACGGCACGGCCGCCGACCGCCCTTCGTGCCGGACCGGGAGCGGTCAGCCCGCGAGCAGCTCTCTCGCCGCTGCCCGGAATCGCTCGTCCGCCCGGATGATCTCCGGGTCCGCTCCCGAGGTCACGACCCGCAGATCCCGTTCGGCCAGGGCTCTCAGCCGGTCCGTCTCATCGGCGGACAGGCCCTCGACGCCGATGGCCCGCAGGGCTTCCAGCGCGGTCGACGAGTCGGTGTCCAGTTCCGCGGCGGTCAGGAGCATATCCGCCGCGCCCTTCGGTGCGTCGGCTATCGCGTGCAGCGCCAGGATCGCCGTCGGCGCATGTTCGGGTCTGGACAGCAGGGTCTCCAGCGCGGGGACCAACGGCCGGGCCGCCGGGCCGAGTTCGGCGGCGGCGCGGGCGCTGCTGCGGACGGCCCATCGCATCCACATGCCGTCCGCCGCCTCGGCCATGACTCCGCCGAGCACCGTCAGCGTCTCGTCCGCCTCGCCCGTCAGCCGCCACAGGGCGAGGGCGATCTCGGCATCGGTCTTCATGACGGGTTCGGTCCGGTTGACGCCCAGGGGCGTCAGAGCCGAGCGCAGATACGGGACCAGGACGGCGCCCTCCGCGCCGAGTGACCCGGCCGTACTCGGGATTCCGGAGCGCACCTCGTCCCCCAGCGCCTCCTTGAGCGCGCTCACCAGCGGGCCGGTCTCGCCGGTCAGCGCGCGCAGGGCTTCGGCCGCCGCGTAGCGGTCCTCGGCGGACCCCGAGTCGGCGGCCCGCCGCAGCAGAGCGGCCGTCCGGTCGCGGTGCTCCGGCGGGCAGACCGCCGCGAGCGCCCGTGCGTAACGGGACGGGGACCGGTGGAACAGAGCGGTCAGCTCGGGCAGCGCGGCCGACGCGCGGGGGCCCCAGCTCGCCAGCAGCCCGGTCAGCCGCCCCGGTTCGGCGCCCTCAAGGCGCTCGGCTCCGGCGATGGCGGTCAGCTGGATCCGGATCGCGTTGAGCAGCTCCGGCGCGTAGGGAACCGGGGCCGGGGTGCGGAGGCCCGGTATGCCGGAGATCGCCGCGAGCGTACGGGATCGGTCGCCGAGGTCGCGGGCGAGCAGCGGGGCCGCCTGCTCCGGGTCCAGCCGGGCGAGGACTTCGAGCGCCCGGTCGGCCAGTTCGCCCCCGGCGGCCGCGAGAGCGGCCAGCGCGGGCGCGCCCGGCGCGGCGTGGCCGCCGAGCTTGTCGAGGACCGGCAGCAGCGAAGCGGTATGGGTGAAGGAGGGATCGTTGAGCAGCGAGAGCAGCGCCGGGGCCAGCCTCGGGGGCGCGCCACGGGAGATCAGACAGGCGTGCTCGGCCGCCCACAGCGCCTCGCCGCGGGCGTCGGGATCGGTGAGGCGGAGCGCGGCCTCGATCAGCTCGTACGCACCGGCGCGGTCGTCCGCCGTGTCGCGGTACAGCAGTTCTTGGACGATGTGGCGCAGCGGCTCGGTCCGGTACTGGTCGAAGCGGCCGGAGACCACCGGATCGGCGGGGAGGAGAGAGAGCACGGTGTCGCGGTGGGCGGAGGACCAGGGCAGCCCGGCGTCCAGACAGGCCATCACGGCGACGATGCGCAGTTCGGCCGGCTCGTCGTCGGCGAGCGACGCCGTGGCCGTCGCCGCCGTGCCGACGGGGTCGGTGTGCGCGAGGGCGGCGAGCAGTTCGGCCCGCACGCCGGGCTCCCGTTCCTCGGCCCAGCGCCGCCGCAGCGCGGGCAGGGTCGAGGTGTGCTCGGTGCGCCCCGCGGCCCATACCGCGGCGCGGCGCACCGCCGGGTCCTCGGCCTCGGAGAGCGGCAGGATCAGGGGGAGTTGGGCCGCGACGGCGGCCCGGCAGGCGCCCGGCAGCGGCAGCCGGAACTCGTCGGTGCTCTCGGCGATCGCTCCGAGCAGGACCAGCAGATCACCGGTACGGACTCCGGCGGCGGCCAGCCGCGCCAGGAACGGCACGGCCTCCACGGTCGCGCCGTACACCGTGCCCTGGTGGATGACGCTGCCCCACAGTTCGTCGAGGGCTTCGGACGACTGCTCACCGTCGCCCGCGAGCCCCCGCAGCATGTCGGGAATGTCCTCCGCGTCACCGTAGGCGTGCTCCAGTCCGGCCCAGCGCACGCCGTCCAGTTCCGCGAAAATCCGGTCAAGATCCATGTTCCAGAGCATGGCACGAGGGTCTGACAGTGAGGATGCACGCGGCACAGCCCGGGTTCTGACTCCGGGTCCGACGGGCGCTTCGGCTGTCTGTGCGTCGGATCGTCGGCCCGCGGGTGATGTCGCCGCGTGCGCTTGAGTGCACGATCTCTCAGTCGGCGGATCGTGCCCTCGGCCGGCGGATCGTGACGCTTCCCCGACGCCGCCCGCGGTCGAACCCGATGCACGGAATGTGCGCCGGGACGCCGACGGGTCGACCCCCGCCTCCGCCGCCAGGTGCCTCCGCAGCGAGGTGGTGGCGGTGGCGGTGGCGAAGCCGGCCTCGTGGGCGACCCGTTCCACCGGCAGGTCGCCGGACTCCAGCAGGTGCCGCGCCCGCCGCAGCCGCTGCTGGGCCGGCCAGCGGCCGGGGCTCGGACCGATCTCCTCGCGGAAGCGCCGGCGACCGAACCCCTCGCGGAAGCGCCGGGCGAAGGTACGGGTGCTCATCGCCGCGTGTGCGATGAGCTGGGCGCTCGAACCGCGTTCGCGTGGGAACCACGCTCCCGTACGCCTACCACCCCGCGCTGACGCCGTGTTCGCGACCGCCGCTCAGCCGCGCCCCGCGATCCGTGCGAGACGCCGGGCCTGCTCCCGCGTGGCACGGGCGACGGCGTCTTCGTCCACCGTGGTGAGGCGGCCGTCCTCGACCACGGCCTTCCCGCCGACGAGGGAGAGCGTCACCGGGGCGGGCGCGCCGAGGACCAGAGCGGCGACCGGGTCGGCGATGGAGGCGTGGGCGAGCGTGTCCAGCCTCCAGAGCACCAGGTCGGCGAGCTTGCCCGCCTCCAGCGAACCGATCTGCGCCGCACGGCCGAGTATCCGCGCGCCGCCGTAGGTGCCGAGACGCAGGGCCTGACGGGTGGTCAGGGCTGCCTCGCGGTGGGTCCCGAGGCGGTTGACGAGCAGGGCGTTGCGCAGTTCGGTGTGGAGTTCGCCGGACTCGTTGGAGGCCGTGCCGTCGACGCCGAGGCCGACGGGGACGCCTGCCGCCAGCATGTCGGGGACGCGGGCTATGCCCGCCGCGAGCCGGGCGTTGGAGGACGGGCAGTGTGCGACGCCCGTTCCGGTGCGGGCGAAGGCGGCGATGTCGGAGTCGTTCATATGGACGCAGTGGGCCATCCAGACGTCGTCGCCGAGCCAGCCGGTGGAGTCGAAGTAGTCGGTCGGGCCGACGCCGAACAGTTCCTTGCAGAATCGCTCCTCCTCCATGGTCTCCGAGCCGTGCGTGTGCAGGCGTACGCCCTTGCGCCGCGCCAGTTCCGCACCCTGGCGGAGCAGTTCGGTCGATACGGAGAAGGGGGAGCAGGGGGCGACCGCGATCTGGGTCATCGCGTCGAACGAGGCGTCGTGGTGTCTGTCGATGGTCTCCTCGGTGGCGGCCAGGGCGGCGTCGAGGGATTCGACGGCGAAGTCCGGTGGCAGGCCCCCGTCCGACTCCCCCCGGTCCATGGAACCCCGCGCGAGGGTGAGGCGGACGCCCAAGTCGCCCGCCGCGCCGATGATCGCGCCGGAGAGGTCGCCCGAGTTCCGGGGATACACGTAGTGGTGGTCCATCGCGGTGGTGACTCCGCCGCGGGCCATCATGGCGAGGGAACCCTGCGCGGCCGCGCGGACCATCGGCTCGTCGATACGGGCCCAGGTGGGGTAGAGCGCGACGAGCCAGTCGAAGAGGTTGTGGTCCGTGGCGAGGCCCCTGGTGATCCACTGGTAGAAGTGGTGGTGGGTGTTGACGAGGCCGGGGGTGGCGAGGTGGCCCGCGCCGTCGATCCTGCGGACCACGTTCTCCAGTCCCTGTGGGGCGTCGCCCGCGCCCACCGACTCGATCCGGTTGCCGGCGACGACGAGATGCCCGCGGGCGTATTCGGTGTCATCGGCGTCCACGGTCGCGATGGCGCAGTTCTCGATGACGGTGCGCGAAACGGCCATGGGGGTCCTTGTCTCTGCTGGAGTGCGGCCGCGGTTGCCCGGTTTCGTACCGCGGCCCGTACGGCGGGGTGGACACTCGGCGCGGTCACGGATAGGTCAGGTCGACCGGGATCGCCTGCTCGGCGCCGTCCCGCAGCACGGTCGCCTCGATCAGGCCGTAGGGGCGGTCGGCGGCGAAGTAGACCTCGTTGTCGTTCCGGAGGCCGAACGGTTCCAGGTCCACCAGGAAGTGATGGTTGTTCGGCAGCGAGAACCGGATCTCGTCGATCTCGGCTCGGTGCTCGATGACCCGCGCCCCCATCTCGTACAGGGTCTGCTGGAGCGAGAGGGAGTACGTCTCGGCGAACGCCTGGAGTATGTGCTTCCGCGCCTCCTCGTACACGAGGTCCCACGCGGGCGCGGGATCGTCGTCCGAGGTCCAGCGGTAGCGCCACCGCGCGGACACATCGGTGGCGAGGACCCGGTCGTGGGCTTCGGCGAGCGTGGTGTACGGGTCCTTGACGTACCCCCGGAACTCGGAGTCCGTCGAGTTCAGCACCGTGAGGTCCTTGAGCCCGGAGACGACCTGCCAGCTCGCGCCGTCGTAGGTGATCTGGCTGACGCGGGTCTCCCGCCCCTCGCGCACGAACGAGTGCCCTCCCTCCGCCGCGCCACGGGACCGGGGGCCGTCCGCGCCCTGGGACCGGGGGCCGCCGCCCGAGGGCGCGATGCGCTCCCAGGCGTACTCCTCGATACGGATCCGGGCCCGGTGGATCGGCTCCTGAGAGGTGACGAAGTGGCGCGCCAGACGGATGCCGAACTGTTCGGCGGACTCGATTCCGTGCTCCTTGGCGAACGCGTACACCGTGTTCTTGGTGGTGTCGGTCGGCAGGACGTTGGTGTTGGAGCCGCTGAGGTGGACGTCCGCCATGTCGCCGCTCAGCGCGACGGAGACGTTGAGGTCCTTGATGTGGTGGACGTCGCCGTCCCGCGTGATTCTGACGACGCGGTTCTCGGCCTTGCCGTACTGGTTCTGTCCCAGCGTCACCGGGCGGGCGGCGGGTCGGGAAGTCGCGGTCATGGGGACTATCAGCTCCCTCGGTAGACGGTGTAGCCGAACGGACCGAGCAGCAGGGGTACGTGGTAGTGCTCGCCCGGCACGACGGCGAAGGCGACCGCCACCTCGGGGAAGAACACTCCGGCCGCCGCGCCGTCCCCCACCTCGGGGGCGTCCTGCCGCGCCTCGGCCCGCCCGGTCAGGAAGTACGCCTCGGTCCCGAACTCCAGGCGTACGCGCGTGGCAGCGGCCGGCAGCGCCGGAAGATCCCGGCAGCGTCCGTCCTCGTCCGTCGCGGAGCTGCCGAGCGCCGTCCAGGGTGCGCCGGTTCCGGTTCGGGCCGACAGCAGAACGGTGACGCCGACGGCGGGGCGTCCGGTGGCGGTGTCCAGGATGTGGGTGGACACCGAAGCGGTGGTTTCCCTGCTCATACGCTCTGTTCCTCTGCCTGTTCCGCTACTTGTTCCGCTGCGGGTACGGGCCGTCCAGGAGACGGGTCAGCCGGATGCGGTTGATCCTGCCCAGTTCGGTGCGGGCGGTCTCCCGCTCCCGCCGCGGCGTGTTGCCGAGCCGGGCCTTGAGCGCGTCGCGCAGCTCATCGCCCGTCAGGCCGGTGGCGCAGATCAGGAAGACATGGCCGAACCGGTCCTGGTAGGCCAGGTTCAGTTCCCGCATCTCTTCCTTGAGAGCGTCGGGGGCGCGGGTCATCCCGCTCTGTTCGCGGGAGGAGACCGGGTCGCCGAGGCCGGGCCGGCCGATCGGCGGGTGTCCCGCCATCGCCTCGGTCAGCTCCGCGTCCGTCAGCCGCGCCAGGGCGGCGTCACTCGCGGCGAGAACGGCCTCGGCCGTGGCGTACGGGCGGTGGGCGAGCACTCCCCTGCCCCAGGCCGCGCTGGCGCACACCTCGTGCAGCGCGATGAGCGCGTCGGTCTCCGGTGTGGCGTTGAACCGCCCGAGCCCTCCGGAGGACTCGGGCGTCCCTCCCGGAAGGCGCTGTGGTCTCGACGTCACGGGGACCTCCGCGGCTGTTTCGCTGTGCGTCGAACGGCTGCGCACAGCTAACGCGTTCGACGACAACACGTCAACACTTTGTTGAAGAATCGGCGTCGGCCGCCGTCCGGAGGGCCGGGCATGCACGCGTACGGGTACCAGGACGGGCACGGGCACAACGCGACAAGGCGACAAGGCGAGGCAGGGAGGTCCGCCGTACCGGACTCAGTCGTCCTTGGACGCGTTCTCCCTGTTCAGGTAGTTGTAGACGGTGAAGCGGCTGACCCCCAGCGCCTCGGCGACGGTCTCCACCCCATGCCGTACCGAGAACGCGCCGCGCGCCTCCAGATTCCGCACGACCAGCTGCTTCGCCCTGCGGTCCAGCGCGGCCAGCGGCATGCCGTGGCTGCGTTCCAGGGCGGCCAGGATGCGGTCGAGGGACTCGGAGAGCGGCGGCAGCCGTACGGCGAGAACGTCCTCGCCCTCCCAGGCGAGGACCACATCGTCCGCCTCCGCCTGCGCGGGGCCGACCATCTCGGCGCCCATCGCGTCGAGCAGCGGTCTGACGGCACGGGCCAGCGGATGCTCCGCCGTCTCCGGCGGAGTCGCCTCGGACGGGGTCACGGCCGCCCCTCCCCGGATGAAGTGTTCCCTGTGACCACATTGATCTGGAGGGAGATCCGTGTGGCTCCGGCCTCCAGCGAGCGGCGCACCATCGCGTCGACGGCTCCGAGCACGGCGTCCGCGCCGCCCTCGGCCGTGTTGCCGAACGGTCCGATGTCCACGGCGTCCAGCTCGGCCGCCGTGATCACCTCACGGGCGACCACCGCGTGGGCGGGCGCTTCCTCGAGGTCGAAGGGCTCGGTCGTGAACTCGACTCTCAACCGCACCGTGCCCCCATGTCATCGGATCCGACCCGCGCGTTCTCTCAGCCATCCGGCCGAGAGGACACGTCGGAACACATGCTCCCGGCAGGGCGCGAAACGCCCGGCCCACCGTGTTCCGGCCCGTTCCCTCCGGCTCGGAGAGAGACGGCTCAGGGAGAGACGGCTCGGACATCCGGCGGTCCCTCCGCGTCGCTGCGCCCCGGCCACCCGACACGACCCTAACGGACTCCCCCTCGACAGACTCCCCGCGGCGATCGGCAGAGGTGCGGGGGCAGACTCGGTGGCGTACGGTCCGGCCCGTCGGTCGGGGCTGCACACGTGGCCGACGGCCCGGCGTCATGGGCTCCGACGCGCCGGCCACGTCGATGTCGGAGAATCCGCTGAGAGGATTGTCCGAATGCTCTCCCCAACCACCGGCCGGTGGTGGACCATGGGACGACGGCAGCAGAAGCGAGCCGGGGCGACGGGAAGGGGCACTGCGATGGCCGACGCGGTGCCGGTGCGCTGTCCGTCCTGTCTGCGCGAGCATCTGTACGCGTCCCCGGTCTTTCCCTGCGAGTGCGGCGAGCCGCTGGCTCCTCCGCTGGTGCGCGGCGCCCCGCCGGAGCGGATCCTGCGGCGGACCTGGAACGACGACTGGGTGACGGTCCGCTGCGGGCACTGCGCCCGCGAAGGCCACTGGCCGCAGCCCGAACTGGGCTGCCCGTGCGGCGCGCTGCTGCGCATTCCGGTGCGCCCGGCGGGCGCCGCCGTCCCCTCCTCGACGGACGACCGCCCGCTCACCCCGCCGGGCACGCCACGGGCCGGGGTGTCGCCCAAGGACCTGCCGCCCGCCGGGATCCCGGCCCGCGCGTCGCACATCCCGCTGCCGCGTACGGCGACGAACCCGCGCCCCGCCTTCCGCCCCATCACCATCCGCACCGTCCGCGACGCCGTGACGGCGGCGGAGCTGTATCTGACCTGGCTGGGGTTCCGCGATGTGGTCCAGCAGGAGGTCCATCCGCCCGAGGCCGAGCCATCCACCCGGCTCTCCTCCTCCGTCGATCTGTACGGTCCCGGACTGATCGCCCAGGTCGAGCCCTCGACCCGGACCGCCACCCCGCGCGATGTGGAGTGCCTCTGGCTCAACGGGCTGAGCGGGGCGGCGTCCACCGTCTTCTTCTCGCTCGCGGGGTACACCGACGACGCGCGCTCCCGCGCGGACGAACTGGGGGTTCCGCTGTTCGTCATGGACCTCACGGGAAGTCCGCAGCCGCTGAACGGCGCAGCCGACGAACTCGTCGCCGCGGGCGCCGGTCCGTGACAGTGTGCCGGGGTCCGCGATACTTCACGTATGCGTATGCGTGTACGACCGGCGGAAGCCGCCGAGCTGCCCCTCCTCCAGGACATCGAACGGGCGGCCGGTGAGCCGTTCCGGGCTCTCGGCATGGGAGAGATCGCCGACGACGAACCCCCGGCGCTCGACCTGCTGGAGCACTACCGCCGGGCCGGCCGGGCATGGGTGGCGGCCGGGGACGACGACCGCCCGGTCGCGTATCTGATCCACGACGAGATCGACGGCGCCGCCCATATCGAGCAGGTCTCGGTCCATCCTGCCGCCGCCCGCCGGGGGCTGGGCAGCGGCCTGATCGACCATGTGGCCTCGCGCGCCGCGGCGGACGGCCTCGGGGCGCTCACTCTGACGACGTTCTCCGAGGTCCCGTGGAACGCGCCGTACTACACACGCCTCGGCTTCCGCGTCCTCGGCGAGGCCGAACTCACCGAGGGGCTGCGGGAGATCAGGCGTATGGAGAAGGAGCACGGCCTGGACCGCTGGCCGAGGGTGTCCATGCGCAGGGAGCTGCCGCGACCGTAATGCGGACAACACAGGACAGGACAGGGCAGGGCGGGACATGACCGGAGCGGAGCGGCTCGGGCCGGACCGCACCTGGCCGGGCCCGACCGCACCGCTCCGGTCATGCGCTGTAGCGCTCCCGCAGCTCGACCTTCCGCACCTTGCCGCTGACCGTCATCGGGAAGGCGTCGAGGACCTCCAGCCTGCGCGGGATCTTGTAGTGGGCGAGCTGTTCGCGGCAGAAGGCGGTGATGTCGTCCAGCGTCGGCGGATCGGCCGGATCGCGCGGAATCACGCAGGCGAGGATCTGCTCGCCGTACTTCTCGTCCGGGACCCCCACCACCTGGACGTCCGCGATCTTCGGGTGGCCGTACAGGAACTCCTCGATCTCGCGCGGATAGACGTTCTCGCCGCCTCTGATGACCATGTCCTTGATCCGGCCGACTATCCGCACATAGCCGTCGGGGCGCATGACGGCCAGATCGCCGGTGTGCATCCAGCGGCCCGAGTCGACGGCCTCGGCGGTCCGCTCCGGTTCGGCCCAGTAGCCGAGCATCACGCTGTAGCCGCGGGTGCACAGCTCCCCGGCCTCGCCGCGCGGCAGGGTCACCCCGGTGACGGGGTCGGTGATCTTGATCTCTATGTGCGGGAGCGCCCGGCCGACCGTGCCGGTGCGCCGCTCCAGGTCGTCGTCGGCGCGGGTCTGGGTGGAGACCGGTGAGGTCTCGGTCATGCCGTAGCAGATCGACACCTCCTCCATGTGCATCTCGGCGACGACCCGCTTCATGACCTCCACCGGGCAGGGCGAGCCCGCCATGATGCCGGTGCGGAGCGAGGTGAGGTCGTACGAGGCGAAGTCGGGCAGGTTCAGTTCGGCGATGAACATCGTGGGGACGCCGTACAGGGAGGTGCAGCGTTCGTCGGCGACGGCGCGGAGGGTGGCCTCCGGGTCGAAGGAGCGGGCCGGTATGACCATGCAGGCGCCGTGCGAGGTGGCCGCGAGATTGCCCATCACCATGCCGAAGCAGTGGTAGAAGGGCACGGGCAGGCATATCCGGTCCCGCTCGGTGTAGTCGATCATCTCCCCGACCATGTAGCCGTTGTTGAGGATGTTGTGGTGGGAGAGGGTCGCGCCCTTGGGGAAGCCGGTGGTGCCGGAGGTGTACTGGATGTTGATCGAGTCGTCACAGGACAACTGCGCCTCGCGGGCGGCGAGCTGGGCCGGGGTGACGGCGTCGGCCGCGTTCAGCAGGGTGTCCCAGGAACCGTCCTCGATGTAGTGGACGGAGGTCAGTTGCGGGCAGTCGGGCCGGACCTCCTCGATCAGGGCGCGGTAGTCGCTGGACTTGTGCCGCCGGGAGGCGCACAGCACCGAGACCCCGGCCTGGCCGAGGACGTACCGCAACTCCTGAGCGCGGTAGGAGGGGTTGATGTTGACCATGATCGCGCCGATGCGGGCGGTGGCGTACTGGACGAGCACCCACTCGGCGCAGTTGACCGCCCAGATGCCGACGCGGTCCCCCTTGGCGACGCCGATGCCCATGAATCCGCGCGCCAGCCGGTCGACGGCCGCGCCGAACTCGGCGTACGTCCAGCGCGCGCCCGTGGGAACGTCGACGAGTGCCTCACGGTCGGGGTAGGCGGCGATCGCCCGGTCGAGGTTCCGGCCGATCGTGTCGCCGAGCAGCGCGGTCGCCCCGGTGCCGTGCTCGTACGACAGCGTCTCCGTGGTGACGGTGGTCATCTGAGGTCCCCCTCGTCGTAGTCGGCGGTGGCCGGCCCTTCGGCCGAGAGCCGCCTCAGTTCGATCCGGCGGATCTTGCCGGATACGGTCTTGGGGAGTTCGGCGAACTCCAGCCGCCGGACGCGCTTGTACGGGGAGAGGACCGAGCGCGAGTGCGCGAAGAGGATCTTCGCGGTGTCCGGTCCCGGTTCCCAGCCCTCCGCGAGGACGATGTACGCCTTCGGGACGGCGCCTCGCAGCGGGTCGGGCGCGGGCACGACGGCCGCTTCCGCGACCGCGTCGTGCTCCAGGAGCGCGCTCTCCAGCTCGAACGGCGAGATCTTGTAGTCGGACGCCTTGAAGACGTCGTCGGAGCGTCCGATGTAGGTGATGTATCCGTCGGCGTCGCGCGAGCCGATGTCCCCGGTGCGGTAGTAGCCGCCCGCCATGGACTCGGCCGTGAGCTCCGGATCTCCGTGGTAGCCGGTCATCAGCCCGACGGGACGTGCCGACAGATCGAGGGAGATCATGCCCTCGGCCACGCCGGGCTCACCGGTGACGGGGTCGAGCAGTTCCACGCGGTAGCCGGGGCTGGGCCGGCCCATGGAACCGGCCTTGAGGAGCTGGCCGGGGCTGTTGGCGACCTGCACCGCGGTCTCGGTCTGGCCGAAGCCGTCCCGGATGGTGACGCCCCACTCGCGGCGCACGGTCTCGATGACCTCGGGGTTCAGCGGCTCACCGGCGGCGACGACCTCGCGCGGCGGGGTGCGCAGCGCGGTGATGTCCGCCTGGATCAGCATCCGCCACACCGTCGGCGGGGCACAGAAGCTCGTTACCCGTGCCCGCTCCATCTCCGCCATCAGCCGGGCCGCGTCGAAACGGCTGTAGTTGTGGACGAAGACGGTCGCCTCGGCGTTCCACGGCGCGAAGAGGTTGGACCAGGCGTGTTTCGCCCAGCCCGGCGAGGAGATGTTCAGATGCACGTCGCCGGGTTTGAGCCCGATCCAGTACATCGTGGCGAGATGACCGATGGGGTAGGACGCATGGGTGTGCTCGACGAGTTTGGGTCGGGAGGTGGTGCCGGAGGTGAAGTACAGCATCAGCGGGTCGTCGGATCGGGTGATGCCGTCGGGCGCGAAGTCCGCGTCGGCGCGGTGGGAGTCCGCGTACGGAATCCAGCCCTCCACCCGGTCGCCGACGGCGATGCGCGTGTAATCCCCGGGCACCTCGGCGAACTTGGGGGCGTCCTCGGACCGTACGAGGACATGGGCCGCCCGGCCGCGTTCGACGCGGTCCCGCAGATCGTGCGGGCCCAGCAGGGGGGTCGCGGGGACGACGACGGCGCGGAGTTTCATCGCGGCGAGGGCGGTCTCCCACAGTTCGTGCTGGTTGCCGAGCATCACGACCATGCGGTCCCCGGCCCTTACGCCCCGCTCGCGCAGCCAGTTCGCGACCCGGTCGGAGCGGGCGGACAGTTCGGCGAACGAGAGCCGGGTCTCCGTGCCGTCCTCGTCGACGATGTGGAGCGCGACGCGGTCGTTGTCCTCCGCGATCCGGTCGAACCAGTCCAGCGCCCAGTTGAAGTTCTCGGGTCTGGGCCAGGTGAAGCCGTCGTACGCACCCCGGTAGTCCTCCCGGTGTCGCAGCAGGAAGTCCCGGGCCGCCCGGAACTCCTCCGTCGCGCCGCTTGCCGACATGTGCCCTCCTCATTGCCACAGCACTCAGTAGCATCGTGTAATCAGTGACGTACGTCTCACCACCCCCGATCGGGGGTGGGGGAAGAGAAAGCAGGCGCGATGTCCGATCCGGCCGAGGCGGTGGAGATGCATGCCGCGCTGCTGCGGCTGCGCCGTGCGACCGGGCTGCCGGTCGTGTTCGGAGGGCTGTTGCACGACACGCAGCGACTGAGGATCGGCCAGGTCAGCGGGGCGCAGACGAAGGCGCTGCACGGGCTCGGGATCAACACGGGGAACGGCCTGGGCGGAAAGTCCATCGCGCTCTCCCGCCCGTGCGCGGTGACCGACTATCCGGAGGCGCGGCACATCAGCCATGAGTACGACGGGCCGGTCTCGGCGGAGGGGCTACGCTCGGTGGTCGCGGTCCCCGTCGTCGTACGCCGCCAGGTGCGGGGGGTCCTGTACGGCGCGCTGCGGCACGCGGTCCCCCTCGGCGACCGGATGTTCGACGCGGCGGTCGCGGCGGCGCGCGATGTGGAACAGGCGCTCGTCGTCCGCGACGAGGCACGGGAGTTGCTGGCGCTCGTACGGGAGCCGGTGGCGGGTCACGGCGCGTGGGAGGAGGTCCGCGAGGTCCACGGCGAACTGCGCTCGCTGGCCCCTCTGGTCGCGGATCCGGCGCTGCGGGAGACCCTGCTCGACGTGTGCGACCGGCTGGCCGCGGCGGGCGGGGTGACCGCGCCGGACGCCGGGCCGGTGAAGCTCGCCCCGAGGGAGCTGGACGTGCTGGCGTGTGTGGCGTCCGGCTCGACCAACGCGGCGGCGGCGAAGCGGCTGGGGCTGCGGCCCGAGACGGTCAAGGGGTATCTGCGGGGCGCGATGCGGAAGCTGGGCGCGCATACGCGGCTGGAGGCGGTGGTGGCGGCGCGGCGGGCGGGGCTGCTGCCGTGAGGGCTGCCGATGGCGCTTGCGCCGTATCGGTTCTGTCAGCCGGATCGGTCTTGTCCGCCGTATCGGTTCTGTCAGCCGGATCGGTTCTGTCAGCCGTATCGGCTCTGTCCGCTGGGCGGCGCGCGGATCGCGCCCGGTCGGGGCGGGCCGCTGCCCGGCCGCCGTGACCGGTTCCCGCGTACGGTCCGGCTCTCCCGGCCGCTCCCGTCCCCCTGCTCCCGGCAGGCGGCGATCTCGGTGTTTCGGCCGCCCGGCCGTCGCCGTATCGCACGGGTGTCGCGCCGACGCGCGTGCGGCACCGGGGCACGGGCTGTGGGCGGAAGGAGCGGCCGGAGGGGTCCGGCGGTGAAAATCCGCGGTCACGGCACTGGATCGGCCGTCGGTACCGGGGGTGTAATGGCCGGATGATATCCGCCGACCGTCTTCTCGCGTTCACCGCGATGTCGCTGCTCGTGATCGTGATCCCCGGCCCCAGCGTGCTCTTCGTCATCGGGCGGGCGCTGGCGCACGGGCGGCGTACCGCCATCGCCACCGCGTTCGGCAATGTCTTCGGCTCGTATCTGCTGGTGGTGGCCGTCGCGCTCGGGGTCGGCTCGCTCGTGGAGCGGTCCGTCACGGTGTTCGTGACGGTGAAGCTCGCGGGCGCGGCGTATCTGGTCTATCTCGGGGTGCAGGCGTTCCGGCACCGCAAGGACATGAGGGTCGCCGCCGTGGACGAGACCTCCGCCCAGCCCGCGCGAGGGGATGTGCGCACGGTGGTGGACGGGATCGTGGTCGGGGTGACCAACCCCAAGGGGATCGTGTTCTTCGCGGCGGTGCTGCCGCAGTTCGTGGATCACTCGGCGGGCAATCTGCCCGCGCAGATGCTGCTGCTGGGGCTGGTTCCGATCGGGATCGGTCTGGTCACGGACACGCTGTGGGGACTCGGCGCGGCGGCGGCCCGCAGCTGGTTCGCGCGCTCGGACCGGCGGCTGTCGATGGTCGGCGGGGCGGGCGGATTCGCGATGATCGGGCTCGGCGTGACGGTCGCGGCCACCGGGCGCGGGGACTGAACCGGCCCCGCCACAGCAGCTGTGCCCCTGTCCACTTCCGCCTCCCCATGTGATCGCACAAGCGTTCGACCAGCCGGGAGTTTCGCCGGGCCCGGCGGACCGGATCCGCTAGGAGTGCGTCAAATACCGCCCCCTCACGATCAGCGGCGCGTCATGAACCGGCCTTCCGGCCGCCGTGCGGGCATAGCTTCGAGTGCCGGGCGGCAGCGCCCGCGCCACCTCGGGCGACAGCGCCCGGGGAACTGCCCGACCACCGGCGGAGGACACCATGAGCACACTCACCCGTGAGGACGCGGACACCGCGGACCCCGACGAACTCCGCCCGGCGGGGCCGCTGTACGTGCCGGTTCGGCTCGGCTCCGCCGGAGGACGTCAACTGCGCTTCATGCGCACACCGCTCGGCGTACGCACCGCGGTGGGATTCACCAGCAGGGAGCGGCTCGCCGCCGTCCTCGGCGAGGACCAGCGGTGGATCAGGCTCGCCGCGCCCGCCCTGCGTACGCTCGCCGAACCGCTCGGGGTGACGACGCTGACGGTGGACCCTCAGCTCACCGCCCCCGCCCTCGCGCCGCAAGGGGACCCGGTGTCCGGCCGTCCCGCGCGGCCGGCGCGACCCGTGCGCCGCGAACACACCGCGCCGCCCGTACAGCCGTGCGCCCGCCGCTCCGGATGGGATCCGGAAGCCATGGGGGTACTCCGGGTGACCGGGGCCGCCGCCTTCGTCTGGTCGGCGGTCACCGCGGTCCACGCCTTTCTCGACTGACGTCGGCTCTTCGCGTACGACGTCCGCTCCCGATACTCATGGAGGTGCACGGATGACGGCGGTACCAGCGGTTCCGGTCCCTGTGTCGATACCCGAACTCGCAACGCCTTCGGTGTGGCCCGCGTCCGCCGTCCTGGCGCCCGGCGGGGACGTCGCCGTGGGCGGCGTCCCGCTCATGGAGATCGCCGAGCGGTACGGCACTCCCGCCTATGTCCTGGACGAGGAGGAGGTCCGCTCGCGGGCACGGGCCTGGCGACGGGCCCTGCCGGACGCCGACATCGTCTACGCGGCCAAGGCGTTTCTGTGCCGTGCCGTCGTCGACTGGATGGAGGGCGAGGGCCTCGGTCTCGACGTCTGCTCGGCGGGCGAACTGGAGCTCGCGGCCACGCGGGGCTTCCCCGCGGAGCGGATCGTGATGCACGGCAACGCCAAGTCGCCGCAGGATCTGCGGACCGCGCTGCGGATCGGCGTCGGCCGTATCGTCATCGACTCGGCGTGCGAGATCGCCCGGCTCGCCGCGCAGGTGCCGGGCCCGGAGGCCCAGCAGGTGATGGTGCGCGTGCTGCCGGGCATCGAGGCGGGCGCGCACCAGAAGATCCGCACCGGCGCGGAGGGACAGAAGTTCGGCCTCTCCATCGCCGAGGGGGACGCGGAGGAAGCCGTGGCCCGAATCCTCGGCCAGCCGCGCCTCGAACTCATCGGGCTGCACAGCCATCTGGGCTCCCAGATCGCGTCCCCGGAGCCGTACGCGCGCGCGGTCCGGCGCGTCGTCGCGTTCATGGCCAGAATCCGGGACCGCTACGGGATCACCCTGCCGGAACTCGACCTCGGCGGCGGCTTCGCCGTCTCGTATCTGCCCGGCGACCCGGCGCCCGCGCCCGCCGCGTACGGCCGCCGCATCCATGACGAACTGGTGCGCCGCTGCGCCGAGTTCGACTATCCGCTGCCCCGGATCACCCTGGAGCCCGGCCGCTCGATCATGGCCCCGGCCGGGATCGCGCTCTACCGGGTCCTGGCGGTGAAGCGTACGGGCGGCCGGGTGTTCGTGGCCGTCGACGGCGGTATGAGCGACAATCCGCGGCCCGCCCTGTACGGGGCCCGTTACACCGTGCGGATGGTCGGGCGGTCGTCGGACGCGCCGATGCGCGCGACGACGGTGGTGGGACGGCACTGCGAGGCGGGCGACGTCCTCGCGGAGTCGGCCGAGCTGCCGGAGGACGTACGCCCCGGTGACGTCCTGGCGGTGCCGGCCTCGGGCGCGTACCACGTGTCCATGGCGTCGGGCTACAACATGACGGGCAGGCCGCCGGTGGTGGCGGTGGCGTCGGGAAGATCGCGGCTGCTGATGCGCAGGGAGACGTTCGACGACCATCGGAGCCGGGACGTGGGCCTGTAGGGCCTCTCGTCGTTCGGATCCTGCGGGGCTCGCGTGATCCTCGCGTGATCCGAACGGAAGCCCCTGGCCGCGGTGCCTGCCCGGCTGGTGGGCCGCCGTCGCCACGGCCGTGGGGCCGTCCTCGGCCCGTGGGCCGTCGCTCCACGGCGGTTCGGCACGGTCACTCCGCGACCGTGCCGAAGGTGAGCCGGTCACTCCGCGACGGTGCCGAGCCGGATGTCGTACGCGGTCGCCGCGGAGAGGGCGGTGAGCGTGAGCTCCGCCTCCGCGGCGACCGCGTCGCGCTGGGCGCGGGTGAGCCGGACGAAACTCTGCACGGTCAGGGTCGCGGCGTCCCCCGCCTCGGTGAGCCGCCAGATTCCCGCGAGGAGGCCGTCGACGAGGAGGACGCTGTAGGGCTGGTTCCCCCGCCGGGTGAGGCCGCTGTAGTCCTTGAGGCCCCGGAAGCGGCGGCGGTCGGCGTGCGAGAGCAGGAGATTGTCGTACTCGGGCAGGAGACGCGGCGGAGCGGGGGTGTCCTCGTCCGGCCGGGGCGCGTCCGGAAGGTCGAAGAGTTCCACGCCCTTCTCGTCGCGGAAGACGGCCAGCCGGGGCCGCAGCCGTTCGAAGGCGTCCCGCATCCGGGTCAGCCCCGACCAGGTCTGCATGTCCCTGACGGACGCGGGCCCGAAGGCCGTCAGATAGCGCCGTACGGCCTCGTCGGCCGAGGCGGCCGGCTCGGGGCCGCGTCCGAACCACTGCTCGGCGGTCGTCAGCCGCACCTGGCCGCTCCTCCCCCACAGCCCGCGCGGTGTGATCTGCACCATCGGCAGCACGCAGCGGGCGGCGACGGAGAGCGAGGACGGATCGGCGTCCGGCCAGTGGAGCAGCAGTGCCTCGCGGAGCTGCCTCATCGTCCTCGGCTCCTCCTCGACCAGCTCGCGCGTGAGCCGACGGAGCCGGTCCATGTCGACCCCGGCCAGACCTCCCCTGGCCTGGAACATCCTCAACTCACGGTCGGGCCCGCCCGTCTGCGCGAGCGGACGCAGGGTGAGACAGTCGTCGGCGGAGTGGGTGTGGACGGTGGAGCGCAGGGTCACCAGCCGGGCGACCTCGCGGGAGGCCATCAGCGTGGACAGCTCCTCGGGGTCGAAGGCCGCCAGCCGGGCCGCGAGGGCGTAGTAGGGCGGCTTGACGTTCTGGGCCTGGAGCCCGGCGAGATGCTCGACGGCGCCCTTGACGGACATCCCGGACCTCGGCACGCGCCGCAGCAGGAGCTGACGGGCGAGGGTGGCGCGGTTGAGGGCGCGGTCGCTGAGTACGGGATACACCGGGTTTCCCCCTTTTTCGGCTCGGTTCTCCCCCGGACTCCGTCCGGGGGGACCCCCACGGGGCGCTCCAGCGCGCGCCTTCCGGTCACTCGCCGTCCTCGACACGCTTTCGCCGCCGGGCGGCCGGGAGCCGCGCCCGCCGACGAGCATGCCATGCCCCGCCGGGGAAACGCATCGGAAACCGACCGGGGGCGACCGAGGGCCAGACGGCTGCGGCGGACGGGGACGCGGACGGGGACGGGGACGCGGACGGGGACGCGGACGGGCACCGAGACAAGGGCGCGGAACCGACCGGCCGCTCCCCGCGCGGGCCGCGGGCGAGGGACGGTCGCCGTCCGGTCGGAGGGCGCTGGGGCGGCCGGTGGACGGCCGCGGCGAACGGCCCGTCGGCCCCCGCGCCGCTGGCGCGAACTCATGTGCCAACCAGTGCGGCGCGACGGTTGCCGAGGCCCGCCGCGAGAGGCCCTCGGTGCGGGGCGTCCCACCCGGTGGAGGCGAACCCTCCTAAACCCGCCACACCCGTCACGACATGCGCGCCAACCTCTCGGGCGGTGATCCGGATGACGGTACGGCGGGCCGCGCTCTCTGGTAGGAACGAGGGATGACCGCACAGGACAAGGGCAACCCCCTGGAAACCGAGGAGTTCGCGTGCAGCGTCGAACTCGGTCCGGGGTGGCTCGATTTGACGCTGGACACGGGAACGCGGGCCGAGGCGGAGGCGCTGGCCGCGCGGATCGTGAAACAGGCCGGCGCGCGCACGATGACGATCAAACCGAAAGCGCTCTTCGAGGACATCGTCGCGCGGTCCGTCGACCTCAACGCCGACGAGCCGGTCATGGTGGCGGTGTGCTACGCGGAGACGGGTGAGGCTCTCACCGAGCTGGTGATCGACTCGTACCGGGACGAGAACGGGCCCCGGCCCGGACGCGAGCAGATGGGAGAGCTGCTGCTGGAGTGGGCGGGCGCGGACCCGAACAAGGGGACCGACGTGACGTATCCCGATCTGCCCGCGGGGTCCGCCGTACGCGTCCGTACGCTGGTGCGGACCAAACAGATGCTGGGGCTCTGGCGGGAGGCCAGCGGGTCCGTCCGATACGCCGTGTCCGTGCCCGGCATCCGGAGTGTGATCGTCGCGACCGCCACCTGGCAGAACCTGGAGCGGTCCGATGAGATCGCCTGGCTGGTGGACCAGTTGATGCCCACCCTGCGGGTCGAGCTGATCGGTGCCGACGGCGGCCTTCCGGCCGGGTGACGGCCGGAGTCCCCGGACAACGCGGAGGCGGAGGACGGGCCCGGTTCCGGCGGCCGGGAGCCGACGGGACCGGGCCCTCGGGCGAGCGTCAGGCGTCGACCGTGAAGCCGTAACCGATCACCGTGCTCGGGGACTTGAGTACGGACACATCGCGCAGCGGGTCACCGTCGACCAGGACCACGTCTCCCCGGAAGCCGCGGCTCAGCCGCCCCGCGGTACGTTCCAGACCGATCAGCCGGGCGGCGTTCGTGGTCGCCGTGCGGATGGCGTCGAGGGCGGAGAGGCCCGCCTCGCGCATCAGCTCGACCTCGCGGCCGATGGGGTCGACCGCGCCGCTGGAGGAGTCGGTTCCGGCGGCGACCCGTACGCCCAGTTCGCTCGCCCTGCGCACGGCCCGCTGGGCGATGGGCAGGAAGACGCGTCCGCGCTCGGCGAGAACGGGGTCCGGGTCGGCGGCCAGACTCGCCATGGCGGCGAGGGTGGGCGTGAAGTACGTGCCGCGTCTCGCCATCTCGCCCATGGTCCGCTCGCTGAGATACACCCCGTGTTCGATGCTGGTGACGCCCGCCGTCACGGCGTCGTGGATGCCCTTCTCGCTGTAGCTGTGACAGAGCACGGTCGCGCCGCCGCGCCGCGCGGCGGCGACGGTCGCGGAGAGCTGTTCGCGGTCGTACACCTGGGTGAGGGGGTTCTCGGTGGGCGAGCCCGCGCGCTCGTTGACGCGGGTCTTGATGACGTCGACCCCGCGGGAGAGATTGACCTCGACCACGCGGCGCAGCGCCTCGGGGGTGCGGACGCCGTCCTTGAGGAGGGCGAGCGGGGCGAGATCGGGGTCGGCGAGGATCGTTTCGCCGAGCTTCGGGGTGACGAATACGCCCGCCGCGCGGATCCTCGGGACGCGCTGCGGGGTCCAGCGGGCGAGTTCGCGCAGCGCCAGGTCCTGGTAGAAGGGGGTGGTTCCGCTGCGGATGCTCGTCGCGCCGGAGCGGAGCGCCCGGTGCGCGTCGGTCGTGTTGCCGAGGTGGATATGGGTGTCCACCAGTCCGGGGAGGATCCAGCGCCCGTACGCCTGGACGACCTTGGCCTCCTTCCGTACGGCGGCGACGTCCTTACGGGTCGCGGTGCGGGTGCCGGCGACGCGTACGGTGCCGTCCTCGATGACGACCACCGCGTCCTCGGTGACACGTCCCGTCAGGGGGTCGAGCAGGGTGCCGCCCTCGACGATCAGCGTCCCGCCGCGCGGCGGACGCGAGGAGCCGTGACGTGAGGAACCCGAACCCCTGCGCTCGCCGTCGTCGGCGGCGGCCGTGCCCGTCGCGGCCCCGGTGAGCGCCGCCGCTCCGGCGAGCGCGGCGGCGCCCGCCATGATGCCGCGGCGCGTGACCTGGGGTGACGGCGGCGGAGTGTTGGGGTCGTTGCACATGGGCACAGCTCCTTGAATCCGTTGAGGGAGGTTCTGCGGCTGCGCGGCGCCGGGCCCGGTGCGCGATTGCGAGGACCATAGCCTCACATCTAGATGCGTACAACACTTAGTTCACGGATCCATGCGACCCATGAGACGGACGGTGCGCGCGGCCGTCCCGGCGGGCGATGAGTTTCCGCAGGCCGTCCGGTCACCAGTGGAGAAGAATCAGGAGGGATCGGCAGTAACGGCAGTAACGGCAGTGACGGCAGCACCGAGCGAGAAGCGAGGCGAGCGACGACATGTTCGGCACGACCAAGGCATTCAGCGGCTTCGCGGTGGACGACATCGCCGCCGCGAAGGCGTTCTACGGCGGGACACTCGGCCTGCGGGTGTCCGAGGAGAACGGGACGCTGACGCTGCATCTGGCGGGCGACCGGGACACCCTGGTGTACCCGAAGCCCGACCACACCCCGGCCACGTACACCATCCTCAACTTCCCCGTGGCCGACATCGAGCAGGCGGTCGGCCAACTGGCCGACCGGGGCGTGGAGTTCCTGCGCTACGACGGCATCGAGACCGATGAGAACGGCATCTTCAGGGGCGGCGGCCCGCTCATCGCGTGGTTCGCCGACCCCGCGGGGAATATCCTGTCCGTACTGGAGGAGAGCTGACGCCGCGGGCGGCGTCGCCCCTGCGATCCGCCGTCTGAGGGGGGCTTCCTCCGGGCGGCGGGGCGCGTTCCCCGACTCCGGCAGGGGTACGGCTCCGGTCATGGCTCGGGGTCGCCCTGCGGGGCGGGCCGCGGGGCCGGGGCCTCCCCTTCTTCTCGTACGGCCGGTGGGGCGCACTCGCGGCAGCGGATGCGGAACGCGCGAAAGCGCGAAAGCGCGAAAGCGCGAGCACCGCGAGACAGTGGAACCATCGGCCCCACGAGGAGAACGGGAGGCCCCGATGCGTGAGGGCGCCGAGTCGGCGTCGCACTGTCTGGTGACCGGTGCGACGGGGTACATCGGGGGCCGGCTGGTGCCCGAACTGCTCAAGGCCGGGCATCGGGTGCGCTGTACGGCCCGGTCGCCCGAGGCCCTGCGGGACCACCCGTGGGCGGGCCGGGCCGAGGTGGTGCGCGGCGATATGACCGACGCCCCCTCGGTGGCCGCCGCGATGCGGGGCATCGATGTGGCGTACTACCTGGTCCACGCGATGGGCGGCGGTCCCGGATTCGAGGAGACCGACCGCGAGGCCGCCCGGACCTTCGGCGAGCAAGCCCGTGCCGCCGGTGTGCGGCGCATCGTGTATCTGGGCGGCCTCACCCCCACGGGCGTCCCGGAGCGGGAGCTGTCGCCCCATCTGCGCTCGCGGGCCGAAGTGGGCGAGATCCTGCTCCGGTCGGGTGTGCCGACGACGGTGTTGCGCGCCGCGGTCATCATCGGCTCCGGTTCGGCGTCGTTCGAGATGCTGCGGTATCTCACCGAGCGGCTGCCGGTCATGGTCACCCCCAGCTGGGTCGGCACGCGTATCCAGCCCATCGCCGTCCGCGATGTGCTGCGCTATCTCGTGGGCGGTGCCGCCATGCCGGACGAGGTGAACCGCGCCTTCGACATCGGCGGACCCGACATCATGACGTACCGGGAGATGATGCTGCGGTACGCGGAGGTCGCGGGACTCCCCCACCGGCTGATCCTGCCGGTGCCCATGCTGACCCCGGGGCTGTCGAGTCACTGGATCGGCCTGGTGACCCCCGTACCGCGCGCGATCGCACGGCCTCTCGCCGAGTCCCTGCGCTATGAAGTCGTCTGCCGTGAGCACGACATCAAGGAGTACGTCGCCGATCCGCCCGGACATCCGCTGTCCTTCGACACCGCGCTGACGTTCGCGCTCCGCCGCGTCCGGGACGCGGACGTCACCACCCGCTGGTCGTCGGCCTCCACGCCGGGCGCCCCCAGCGACCCGCTGCCCACCGACCCCGACTGGGCGGGCGGCAGCCTCTACACCGACCGGCGCGAGCGGACCGTGGACGCCCCGCCGGAGGCCCTGTGGCAGGTCATCGAGGGCATCGGCGGCGACAACGGCTGGTACTCCTTCCCGCTCGCCTGGGCGGTACGCGGCTGGCTGGACCGCCTGATCGGCGGAGTGGGGCTGCGCCGTGGCCGCCGGGACGCGGCGCGGCTGCGGACCGGGGATTCGCTGGACTTCTGGCGCGTGGAGGAGATCCAGCCGGGCCGGCTGCTGCGGCTGCGCGCCGATATGCGGCTGCCGGGTCTCGCCTGGCTGGAGATGCGCGCCGAGCGGGCCCCGGACGGGAGCACCCGGTATCGGCAGCGGGCGGTGTTCCATCCACGGGGACTGC
Organism: Streptomyces sp. NPDC004838; assembly: GCF_053600955.1. Classification (NCBI taxonomy): domain Bacteria; kingdom Bacillati; phylum Actinomycetota; class Actinomycetes; order Kitasatosporales; family Streptomycetaceae; genus Streptomyces; species Streptomyces sp. NPDC004838. The sequence goes on from NZ_JBSGAW010000015.1 coordinate 114,407, forward strand.
TCGGGCACGCGTACTGGTGGAGCGTGTCGCCCTTCCACGCCGTGGTGTTCGGCGGTATGGCCCGCAACATCGCCCGAACGGCGGCCAGAACCGCGTCGGCGGCGGCGGCCGGCGCGGCAGGGCGCGTGCCGTCTCGGCCGCGGCCGCGCGGCTGACGGGCGGCTGACGGACGGCGGTGTGCGGCCGCCGCCGGACCGGGGCGTCGACCGTCCGGACCGGGGCGTCAGGCCGGCTCCGTGAACGGCGCGGCGCGACCGGGCGCGACGGGCGGCACGATCACAGCAGGCGGCCGGAAGACCCCGGCAGGCGGAGGGGGCTTCGCGGCGGGGTCTTCGCGGCGGGCCGCCGCCCGGTGATCCCGGTCTCAACGAGCCGAGCGCGCGCGGTCTCCCACCCGGAGCGGCATGTTCGCCTCGGCCGGCCCCGGCTGCCGGAACGTGCGGACGAGCCCCTCCGGGGCGGGCACCGTCGCGGTCACCTGGAGGCCGCCTCCCGCGCGGGGCGCGGCGGTGACGTCGCCGTTGTGGGTACGGGCGACCGCGCGGACGATGGAGAGCCCCAGACCGCTGCCGCGCGCTGACCCGACCCGGTCGGTGAGGCGGCGGAACGGCTCGAAGAGCACCGGGATTTCGTGCTCGCTGATAGAAGCACCCGTGTTCGCGACGGTGATGTACGCGCCCGATTCCTCTCTCCCGGTCTCCACGAGGATCCAGCCGTCGCCGACGTTGTACTTGACGGCGTTGTCGACCAGATTGCGGACGAGTTGTTCGAGCAGTACGGGATCGCCCATGGCGAGCGCGGACCCCAGCACGGCCTCGAAGGCGATGTTCTTCCCCTCCGCGCTCGGCGCGCTGTGGCTGATCACCGCGGCGGCGATCTCCCCGAGGTCGACGGGAAGCCGCTCGGTGACCGTGCTCTCCGCCCGAGCCAGAGTCAGCAGGGAGTCGATGAGCCTTTCGTGGCGCTCGTTGACGGCGAGCAGGTTCTCCGCGAGCTGTCGCACCTCGGGCGGCGCGCCCCGCCGGGCCACGGCGACCTCGACGAGGGTCCGGCCCACCGCCAGCGGGGTCTTCAGCTCATGCGCGGCATTGGCGATGAACCGGTCCTGTCCGGCGAATGCCTGGTCCAGACGGTCGAGCATGCTGTCGAAGGAGTCCGCGAGACGTTTGACCTCGCCCGGTGGCTCGTCCAGATCGATACGCCGGTGCAGGGTGCGGCCGGCGATGCGCTCGGCGGTCGAGGTGATGCGGTTGAGCGGCCGCAGCAGCCGGCCGGCGACCAGCCAGCCCATGGTGGTGGCGACGACGCCCACCCCGAGGACGGCGAGACCGCCCTTGGCCATCAGATTCCTCTGCATGGAGTCGAGGACCAGCTCTCGGGAGACCGGGTCGATCAGCACGGGCCCGCCGGACTGTGCCGGCCATCTCTGCGGAGGATCCGTGACTTGGGGCGTCGGATCCGATCCGGAGAACGCCGACTCGTCTTCGGGAGGCAGAGATTCCAGGTCGGGGAACGGTGATCGCCTTTCCGGAGGCGCGCTCGATGACGGAAAGGGCAACTTGAGCGTGTACTCCATGCTGTTGCCGACGAGGATCAACGCCCCGCCGAAGATCGCCGCGCCCGCCACGAAGAACATCAGGCCGAAGACGACCGTGAGCCGGACCCTGAGACTGCCGCCGAGCGCTCGAAGAATCATTGGATACGGTAACCGACGCCGGTCAGGGTCTCGATGACGGGCGTGCCCCCGAGCTTGCGCCGCAGGGAGCGCATCGTGACCCGTACGACCGTGGTGAACGGGTCGACGTTCTGGTCCCAGGCACGCTCCAGCAGCGCCTCGGCGGACACCGGGGCCCCTTCGGCCCGCAGCAGTTCCTCCAGGACCGCGAACTCCTTGCGCGACAGGGCGATGTACTTGCCGTCCCGCGTCGTCTGCCGGAGGTGCGGATCGAGGCGGATGCCCGACCGTTCGAGCACCGGCGGCACCGCGGGCCGGGAGCGGCGGCCCAGGGCGCGGATCCGGGCGACGAGTTCGGCGAAGGCGAAGGGCTTGGTCAGATAGTCGTCGGCGCCGAGACCGAGACCCGCGACCCGTTCGGCCACGGTGGTGGAGACCGTGAGCATGAGGACCCGTACATCCGCGCCGGAGGCGACGGTACGGCGGCAGACCTCGTCGCCGTGGACCAGCGGTAGATCACGGTCGAGGACCATCACGTCGTACGCGTGCACGGCCAGGTTCTCCAGCGCCGCCTCGCCGTCGTGGACCACGTCCACCGCGATGCCCTCGTCACGGAGCCCCTCGGCCATCGCCTCGGCGAGCAGCTCCTCGTCCTCAACCACGAGCACCCTCATATGTCCTGTCCGCTCCTCACCCGTTGAACCGCTCCAAGTATCCGCGTCCGATGTGAAAAGAGCGTGAGCGTCTTTGCTCACGGCCGTCGCACATGCTCTGACGTGCACTGGTGTCCAGCACCGATCGTCCCCGTTCGCAAAGGCTGGACCCTCATGCCCCATCGCCGGCGCCCCACCGGCCCACACCGCACAGGCCGCGGAAGCCGCGGAGGCGGCAGCCGTCACCGTGCGGACGGAGCGGACCGCTCGGCGCGCGCGATGCGCGCGGGTCGGCGCGGACGCGGTTCCCCCGGCGTCGGGGGCTTCCGGGTGCCGGCCGCACTCCTCTGCGGCGGCGCTCTGATCTGGGGCGCGCTCACGCTGCTGACGCCGTCCGCCGACCGGCCGGTTTCCGGGCAGGGCCATGCCGGACCGGCGAGCGCGGAACCGGAGGCTCCGGCGCCGACCGGCTCCGCCTCCGCGCCGTCGTCGGCCGCCGCGTCCGACCGGCCCCGCCAATCCGGGGAGCCGCGCCCGCCCGCGTACCTCGAGAACGGGCCCGGTACGTACACCTGGGCCAGGGGAACCGGCCGACGGGCGGGCACCGAAGGCAGGCTCGTCAGGTACGGAGTGAAGCTGGAGGACGGCACGGGCCTGGACGTCGACGATGTCGCGGCCGAGATCGACGGGATCCTCCGCGACCGCCGTGGCTGGACCCGGCAGGGCGTGGCGTCGTTCCAGCGGGTCGCCTCACCGCCGTACGACATGCTGGTGCACGTGGTCTCGCCGGGGACGACGGACAGGCTGTGCGGCGCCTGGAATCTGGACACCGGCGGCCAGGTGAACTGCGCCAAGGCCCCCGATCTCGTGGTCAACGTACGGCGCTGGATCGAGTTGAGCGAGCAGTACCGGGGGCGTGCCCACGACTATCACGCGCTCATCATCAATCACGAGGCCGGCCATGTCCTCGGCTACGGTCACCGCGGCTGCCCCGGCCCCGGAGAGCCCGCGCCCGCGATGATGCAGCAGATCAAGGGGCTCGAGGGCTGTCGGGCGAACCCCTGGGTGTACGACGAGGACGGAAGGCTGATCGACGGCCCGCCGGTGCCATGAAAGCCGGCCCTGGCCGGCCCGAGTCAGCCCTGAGCCCACCTTGGTCGTCTCCCGTCTCCCTCCCATGGGAGCCCTCCCACGGGAGGAGGTTCGGATCCCGAGGGCCGACGCGACCCCGAACTCCGGGTGTTGCGATGACCGCTGGAACCCGAGGGCGGGGGCGGTGGGTGCGGGGCCGGACTCGTACCGGCGTCTGTACCGGGCATGCCCCGACCGGCGGCTCGCCGTCCGGCCGGCGGTGCACGCGGTGACCGGGCGGAAGTGACCCGGCCGGGGTTGGGCGGGCTGCCCAGACAACCGCCGAAAGCTCAGCAGAGCGCCTAGTGACGGCCGTCTCGTCGTGGTGGTTGACTGCGCGACAACCGGGACACGAGGAGGCGATCCGGTGCGTGACCTCACCGTCGAGGACGTCGAAGACTTCGCTCTGGGGGCTGTCGTGCTCGGCACCGGCGGTGGCGGCGACCCTCATATCGGGAAACCGATGCCGCCGCGAGCCCTCGAGCGGCACGTGGCGTGACCGTCGATCCCCGCCAGTGGCGCGTACTCGCCGAGGAAACCGAGCGCGAACGGGCACGGCGCAAGGCCGAACCCGTCCGCTGACCGTCGTGGGATCGGGTGGAAGAAGCTGATCGAACGGGCGAGGGCCGGGCACCGGATCCCGGCTGCGGACCGAGAAACCACCACCAGGAGGAGAAATGGCCGAAGGGGACGCGGAGATGAGCCCGCGGGAGGTTGTGCTGGCGTTGATCGCGGCCGCCAGCCGAGGGGATTTCGAGCGGGCGCTGGATCTGCATTCCGACGATGTGGTGGTGACGCTGCCGTTCACGTTGCCCGAGCCGACGGTGTTCGAGGGGAAGACGGCGCAGCGCACTCAGCTGGATGATCCGCAGTTCCGCGCCGGCGGGATGCCGCGCTTGTACCACGACATCGAATACCGGGATGTGGTCGTCCACGAGACGGCCGATCCGCACGTCGTGGTGGTGCAGTGGACGTTCGTCTCACGGATCGGGGACCACACGGTGGTGCATCCCAACATCCAGGTGTCGGAGGTCCGCAACGGGAAGATCGTGCGGACGACGGACTATCACAACCACGTGGCGCGGGCAGTGGCGAACGGCGACGCACACGAGCAGATCAAGATCATCGAGGACATGATCCTTCCCCAGGATCTGCCCGGCGACCGAGAGGAACGCCCATGACGAAGAACTCGACCGAAGGCCGGATCGCGGTGCCGGGCGGGGAAGTCTGGTACCGGAGGTCGGGCTCCGGCGGGGTCCCGCTGCTCATGGTGCACGGCGGTCCCGGATTCCCCTCCGACATACTCGTCCCCGCCTTCGAAGAGCTCGCGGCCGACCGGGAAGTGATCTGGTACGACCAGCTCGGCGTCGGGAGATCCACCCCGATCGACGATCCGGCCCTGCTCACCGTCGACCGTTTCCTCGACGAGCTCGCCGCCGTGATCAGCGGCCTCGGCCTGCGGCGTCCGCACGTGTACGGGCATTCCTGGGGAGCGATGCTCGGCCTCCAGTTCGCCGCCGAACGCAAGCCGGACTGGACGAGCCTCGTCTGCGCCAGCGGCCTCGCGAGCGTGCCCCGGTTCTGCGCCGAGGTACGCGACCTGATGGCGAAACTGCCGGGCGATGTCCTCGACCGCGTCTACGGCCGCGAACTGGCCGGAACCACCGACGACCCCGACTACCAGGTCGCGCTCGCCGAGCATCGGACCGTGTACGGCCTGCGCAACCCGGCTCCGCCCGTGCCGCTCACGCTGGACGGCGCCTGCTTGCTCACCATCGAGACCATGCTCGGGTACGGCGATCACCACTGCAACGGAACCCTGGGCGACTGGGACATCTTCGACCGCCTCGACGCCATCGAGGTCCCGACACTCGTGCTCGGCGGCGAATTCGACGAATGCGTGCCCTCGCATCTGGCCGACATCGCCGCCCGGATCCCGGACTCCGAACACATCACGCAAGCCGGAGCCACCCACATGGTGTACCTCGAAGACGAGCCCACCCGCCGGGAGAACGCGGCGATCATCGCGGACTACCTGACCCGGGTCGAAGCGCGCTCGCGCAAGTGAAGTGCACACACCGCACCGACGTAAGGAGCGTTCCGTCATGAACGAACAGCACAAGAAGATGTCGCGCCGGGTGTTCGACATCATCAACGGCGACGCGGACGTCGCGGAGCTGGACGAACTCGTCTCGCCGGACCTCGTCGATCACGACGACGGCGCGGGAGCGTCACGCGACGGCGTGGACGTTCTCCGGAAGACGATTTCCTCCTACCGGCACGCGTTCCCGGATCTGGTCATCCGGATCGAGGACCAGATCGCGGAGGAAGACCGGGTACTGACCCGCTGGGTCGCCCGCGGCACGCTCACCGGCGACTTCATGGGCATTCCCGCCACGGGCCGGTTCGCGGAGTTCGGCGGAGTGGGCATCGACCGCTTCGAGAACGGCAAGATCGTCGAGTGCTGGGGATACCTCGCCGAGACGAGCATGTACCGGCAACTCGGATATCAGCTCGTGCCGGAACAGCCGGCAGACCGGTGAAAACGGAAAAGGGGTTGCCTCGATGACCGCACTCGGTGCTCTCTACCGGCCCGCTCTTCCACCGGAAGAGCTCCGGGAAACCGTGCTCACGGCGGAGGAAGCGGGTCTGGAACAGCTGTGGCTGTGGGAGGACTGCTTCTACCAGAGCGGGATCGCCAGTGCGGCCGCCGCGCTGGCCTGGACGGAGCGGCTCACCGTCGGCATCGGCGTCGTGCCCGCGCCCATGCGGAACGCCGCCATGACCGCGATGGAAACCGCCACCTTGCAACGGATGTCCGGCGGCCGGTTCCGGCTCGGCATCGGCCACGGCAGCCAGGACTGGATGGCTCAGGCCGGCGTCAAGGCCGCTTCTCCGTTGACGCTCATGCGCGAGCACCTCACCACGATCCGCCCGTTGCTGCGCGGGGAACGGGTGACCCATGCCGGACGCTACGTCAACCTGGACGAGGTCCAGCTCGAGTGGCCGCCGGCGAACCCTGCGCCGGTCCTGGTCGGCGCGCGGGGCCCACGCTCGCTGGAACTGTCCGGCGAACTCGCGGACGGTACGGTGCTCCCCTTCCCCACGTCGCCGGAGGACGTGGCCAAAGCACGAGAGCTGATCGACAAGGGCCGTGCCCGAGCCGGACGGACCGATCACCATCACCTCGCCGTCTATATCGCCGCCGCGGCGGGCCCCGGGGCAACCGCCCGGCTCCAGGCCGAACTGGGCTCGTTCGGGCTTGACCTGCCGCCGGAGTACGCCGACGGGGTCAGCGCGGAAACCGTCGCCAAGGCCGTGCGGCGGCTCGCGGACGCCGGTGCCGACACCGTGATCGTCGGAACCACTGCGGTCGAACCCGACCCCGCCGGGTTCATCCGGTTCGTGGCCCACGAGGTCCGCCCGCTCGTTCCCTGAAGGTCGAGACGCAAACGGAGCATCCTCGGATATTCGACACCACCGGCGACCGAAACCGTTCGCCGCAGCAGGCCCGTGAAACAGCCCACTCCGCGCGCGACAGAGGCGCCGGTCCGGCATTCCGGGACACGCGTGGTCCGGCCGTCCGGGATCGCGGAGTCTGTCGCCATGTTCCGAGGCCGTGTGCCCCGCTGACGCCGCCTGCCGGTGCGGAAGCCGCGTACCGCAGCCGCGTACCGAACCCGTGTACCTGCGCTGCGGACGGACCCGGGCCGAAGCCGGGGCCGGGGCCGCCAGAACGCGACCGCCGGACCTCGGCCCGGTCCGCACGGTCCCGCGGTGGGTCCGGCGCCCGCCCGAGGTCCGGACCGGGTGGGCCGTCAGGACCGGCCCCGACCACGGCGGTGGGGCCGGCGAGCGGGGACGGACGGCCGACGAGCCACCGCCACCACGGTCTCAGCCGGCCGGACGCGGCTTCCTCACGCGCGCGGGGATCCGGCCGCGGATGTCTTCGAACATGTTCCGCATCGCCATGCGGAAGATCTCGGCCTGGTGGTCACCGATGAAAGCGGTGTGCCCGAACGTCTCCAGGACGACGAGGCCGTGCATATGCCCCCAGGCGCTCATGAGGAGAGCGGTCGCGGGGGGCGGCAGATCTCCCAGACCGTTCACTGCCAGATGTTCCAGATGCGCCTGGAGTGAGGGCGAGAGCGCGGGGATGTCGGCCGCGGCGAGTTGCGCCGCGGTGAACCCGCTGAACAGCTCGTGCTGGAAGACGGCGCTCATCCGGCGCATCGCCTGAGTGGTCGGGCCGGCGACGGGTGCGGCGTAGTACCGCAGCGGCGTTCCGTACAGGAGCTGGAATCGCTCGGGATGGGCGATGGCCCATCGGCGGTAGCTCTCGGCCGCGACCACCAGACGGGGCACGGCGGAGTCCTCCGTCGCGGTGTCGACGGCGGCCTGCACAGCGTCGGCCAGGTCGTCGTACGCCTTGGCGATGAGCACCGTGACGAGGGCGTCCCGGCTCGGAAAGTAGTGGTAGAGCGCCTGCACGGTCATTCCGAGGTCCCGGGCGACCGCTCGCAGGGACAGGGCCGCGGGTCCGTTTTCGCGGATGTGGCGCTCGGCGGCGTCCAGGATCTCTTGGGTGGCGGCGGCCCGACGTCGCTCACGCAGGGAGTGGCGGGCCGTCGCTTGTTCGTCTGCTGCCATGCGCCGACCGTACGACAGGAACCCCGTCAGGCGTAAGAAAATCTAGGGGCGTCAGAAAAATCTGACACTGTCAGAAAAATCTAGCTCTGCCAAATCTTCTTGGGTCTCATCTAACGTCGTTGCGGCGGCGGGAAGTTGCGACAGCGCACCCGCCCTCCGACGGCGCGAAGAGTCTCAGCAGAGCAACTCGCCGGCTCGCCCATGCACCCGGCCGCTTCATGTCGTTTTCACCGCAAGGACGCAAAGGAGATCGTGCGTGTTTGAACGCATGGCCGAACTGGCGATTCGCCGGTCCCGGTTGGTACTCATCGTGGCCGTCGTGGCCGTGGCGCTGATGGGTGTGCTGAGCGGCGGCGCATTCACCAAGTTGCTGGGGGGAGGTTTCAACGACCCGGCCTCCCAGTCCACCCGGGCCGCGGAAGTCATCGACGAGAAGTTCGGCGGAGAGACGAACCTGATCCTGCTGGTCCGCACCCCCGAAGGCCGTATCGACACCCCGGCCGCCAAGGAGAGCGGCCAGGCTCTGGTGGCCGATCTCAAGGAAGAGAAGAACCTCGCGAACGTCATCTCGTTCTGGGAGACGAACAGCCCCGACCTCCGTTCCGAGGACGGCCGCGAAGCCTTGGTGCTCGCCCATGTGAAGGGCGACGAGACACAGCGGGAAGAGAACACCCAGGCCATCCTCGACGCGTACACCGGAACGTACGAGAAGTCGCTCACGGTCCAGGCCGGAGGCAGCGCCGCCGTAGGCGGCGAGATGTCGAAACAGGTGGTCGACGATCTCGTCCTGGCCGAGATCATCGCCATTCCGCTGACCCTGGTGCTGCTCCTGTTCGTCTTCGGCAGCCTGGTCTCGGCCCTGCTGCCGCTGATCATCGCGATCATCGCCATCACCGGCACTTTCGCGCAGCTCTCCATCCTCGGCAGCATCACCGACGTCTCCGTCTCCGCGACGAACCTCACCACGGCGCTGGGCCTCGGGCTGGGCATCGACTACGCCCTGTTGATGACCAGCCGCTTCCGGGAGCAGCTCGCGGCGGGGGCGAGTGTGGAGGACGCCGTCCGGACGACGGTGAACACCGCGGGCCGCACGGTCGCGTTCTCCGCGGCGACAGTGGCGGCGGCGCTCGCGGCTCTCCTGGTGTTCCCGCAGTACTTCCTCCGCTCGTTCGGCTTCGCCGGGGTCGGCGTCGTCGCCATCGCGGCCATCAGCACGCTGTTCGTGATGCCGGCCCTGTTCGTCGTCCTGGGGCACCGGGTCAACAGCGGTCGGATGCCGTGGGCGAAGCCGGGGCGCTCCGACTCTCGGGCCCCCATGTGGGGACGGCTGGCCCGCACCGTCATGCGGCGGCCCGTGTTCACCGCGCTGCCCGTGCTCGCGGTCCTGCTGCTGGCGGCGAGCCCGCTGCTGGGCATCACCTTCGGTACGCCGGACGAACGCGTACTGCCCGAGGGCGCCGAGAGCCGCCAGGTCGCCACGGCACTGCGGGAGAACTTCAACGGCAACGACGACGCGGCCCTCCACATCGTCATGGACGAGCCCGTGAGCAGGGTCTCGTTGGATTCGTACGCACGCGAACTGTCCGGGCTCCAAGGCGTCGTCCGCGTCGAGACCAGCGCGGGGACCTACGCGGGCGGACAGTCCGCGGCGACCGGCCCCGGCAACGCCGCCCTCGGCCGGCCCGACGCGCAGCGGATCAATGTGGTGAGCGACCTGTCACCGAGGTCGGACGCGTCCCAGAACCTCGTGAAGGAGGTCAGGGCGGTCGACCCGCCCACCGGGGCGAACCCCCTCGTGGGCGGAGCCGACGCCGAACTGGTCGACTCCAAGGACTCCATCGGCAGTCGGCTCCCGATCGCCGTGGCCCTGGTCGCCCTCACCACCTTCCTGCTGCTCTTCCTCTTCACCGGCAGCATCGTGCAGCCGCTGCGTGCGCTGGTCCTGAATATGATCAGCCTGGGGGCGACCCTCGGCGTCATGACGTGGATCTTCCAGGACGGTCACCTCTCCTCCCTGCTGGGCTTCACCGCACAGCCGATGGAGATCTCGATGACCGTGCTGATGTTCTGCATCGCCTTCGGTCTCTCGATGGACTACGAGGTGTTCGTCACCAGCCGCATCAAGGAACTCCACGACCTGGGCGAGGACAACGAGTCCGCCGTGGCCAACGGCCTCGGGCACACCGGACGCATCGTCAGCGCCGCCGCCTGCCTGCTCGCGGTCAGCTTCTTCGCCTTCGGCACGGCCGAGATCAGCTTCATGCAGATGTTCGGCCTGGGCAGCGGACTGGCCATCCTCATCGACGCCGTCGCCGTACGCGGTGTACTCGTCCCCGCAGCGATGCGCCTGCTCGGCCGCTCGGCCTGGTACGCGCCCCCCGCCCTGCGGAAGTTCCACGATCGGTTCGGCCTCAGCGAGAGCGGCCCCGCGGAGCCCTCGACCGCGCCCGGACTCACAGCCGTGCCGCCGTACACGAAGGACCGGACGGAGGTCTGACCCCCCAGGGATCGCGCCCCCGTTCTGTGCCCGCCTCCACCACGCCGGAGGCGGGCACGGTCACGCGGCACGCCGCCGGATCCCGGCCGGACGGGACGGCAACCGGCCGGACGGGACGGCTCACGCGGAGAGCCTGCCGACGGCTTCGCCGAGGACCGCGCCCCCGAATCGCCGCCCGGCGGCGAAGGCGAGCGCCTCGTCCCAGGAGGCCGCGCCGAGGATCAGCCTCCGGTACTTCACGATCTCGGTCTGGCCGTTCATCGTGAGAGCGCCGGCCAGCCGGCCGCCCTCGCGGTACAGGGCGACGAACCGCCCGTCGTCGGGGCTGCCGCCCACCACCCTGACCTCGTCGGACGCGATCGCTCCGACGAACTGGATCCGGGTCCCGTACCAGTCGGACCAGAAGTAGGGGACGCAGCCGTATGAACGGCATCGCGATCGACCGAAAGTAGCCGGTCCACCTCGGCGTTCTCGGCCCGGAGATCCTCACCGGACACGGACCCCTCTTTTTTCGAAAATAAATTCAAACATAGACTGGGGCGGAAAGAACACCGGTTGAACAGCACGAGGAGCTGGCAGATGACGATCCCGGAACAGCCCGACGACTGGACGGAGCCCGGCGCCCACTTCGTGCGGACGGGAGTCCACCGGATCCCGCTTCCCCTTCCGGGCGACTCGCTGCGCGCGGTCAACGCCTTTCTCGTCGCGGCGGACGACGGCCTCGTCCTGGTCGACCCCGGCTGGGCGGGCGAGGATACGACGAAGCACCTCTCCGGCGCGCTCGGCTCCCTCGGCCACAAGATCTCCGACATCAGCCGCATCGTGGTCACCCATGTCCACTGGGACCACTACAGCAACGCCGTGGCTCTGCGGGACGCCCATGGCATACCGGTCCTGCTCGGCCGGGGGTCACGCGCCTCGCTGGAGCGCTACTCCCCCGAAGACGGCCTGTTCCGGCCGCAGACCGCGCAGTTGCGCCGCTGCGGAGCGTCCGACATCGCCGACCGCGTCGACGCCATCGAACTCACCGAGGAGGAGAAGGCGATGCCCTGGGGGTCGCCCGACTCCTGGCTGGACGACCGCGAGCGGGTCGACCTCGGCGTACGCGCCCTCGACGTCCTGGCCACCCCCGGCCACACCGCCGGGCACATCGTGCTGCGCGACGCCGTCGGCGAACTCCTCTTCGCGGGCGACCACGTCCTGCCGCACATCACCCCGTCGCTCGCGCTGGAGTCCGTGCCCGAGCCCAAGCCGCTCCGCAGCTATCTGGAATCCCTGCGGCTCGTCCAGGACATGCCCGACACCCTGCTGCTGCCCGCCCACGGCCCCGTGACCGCGAGCGTGCACACGCGCGTGGACGAACTCCTCGTCCATCACGAACAGCGCCTCGACGCGGCTCTGAAGGAGGTCCGCGACGGCGCGGACACCGCGTACGCGGTGGCCCGCGCCCTGCCCTGGACCCGCCGGCTGCGCAAGCTCGACGAACTGGACACCATGAGCCAGATGCTCGCCGTGATCGAGACGGACGCGCATCTGGACCTCCTGGCGGACCAGGGGATGCTCGTCACGGACGAAGCGGCGGACGGCGTACGGAGTTACTCGGCGGCGGCCTGAGCGCGGGACGCCGAGGGGCGGGTCCGGGGCTCGGGGCCGACGTACGAAGGATCCGTGGGTCGCTCCGGGCAACGCTCCCAGGCGAGCGGGACGCAGGCGCGCCAACGGGCCTCGGTCGGCCCGCCCCGGCCGCCTCGGGATGCCGCACCCCGACACCTCTGCGGGTTAATCTATATTAAGATAAGGGGTGTGCAGCAGAGCCGTGGAGGAGCCCGGACCCGTGACAGCCGAACCCGCCGCACCGGAAGCCGCCGACGTACAACGGCCACGAAACAGGCGGAGCCGCGCCCCGTACGATCGGGCCGTGTCCAGAAAAGCCACGAAGTCGAAGACGAGAAGCGGCGACGACCTCAAGTCGAACCGGACCCGGGAGCGCATCCTTGACGCCGCGGCTCATGTCCTGAGCAAGAAGGGTTACGCGGGGACCCGGCTGAGCGACATCGCCGTGGAAGCCCAGTTGCAGGCTCCGGCGATCTACTACTACTGGCCCTCGCGCGAGCAGCTGATCGAAGAGGTCATGTGGGTCGGCATCCAGCGGCTCCACCAGCACGTGGCCGACACACTGGAGAACCTGCCCGGCGACACCGCTCCCATGGACCGGATCGCCACGGCCATTGAGGCCCATCTCCAAGTCGCCCTGGAACTCTCGGACTTCGCGACGGCGATCATCCGCAACTCCGGCCAGATCCCGGAGGAGATCCGTTCCCGGCAGAGCAGTGAGGACGCCAAGTACGGCACCCTGTGGCGCGGGCTCATCCAGGCGGCGGACGAGGCGGGCGAGATCCGGGCCGACCTCGACCGGCGCACCGCCCAGCGACTGGTGATCGGCGCGCTGAACTGGGCGGCGGAGTGGTGGAATCCGGGGCGTGACTCGATCGAGGTGACGGTGCGCACGGCCCAGTCCCTCGTACGGCACGGGCTGAGCAGCAGATCGCGGCTGACGGGAACACCGGCCGACGTCTGATCCGGCCACGCCGCCGGGGGGCCGCGCTGACCGTGGTCTGGCCTTCGCGGACCACCGGACGCCGACCGGCCGCCGACCGGCCGCCCGACGCCGGGTCCGCGCGCCGAGCGACGGGATTCCGGCGAGGACACCGGCGACGAGGAGCGGGCGGCGGTACGCGTCCGCCTCTTCGGGAATCCGCCCCTTCGGGCATCCACCCCTTCGGGAATCCGCCTCTGCGCGAAAGGGATGGGCCCCTCTCCGGGAAGGGGACGGCCCTCCGGTGTCGGGTACGGGTTCCCACCCGGCCCCGGCCGAGGCCCCGGCGCTCCGCTCCGGGAGGAGGAAGGGTCAGATCACACGGAAAAGATCCGCGGCGGCGTGGACGTCGGTGAGGTCCTCGATGGAGCGCAGGTTGTCGCACAGGGCCTCCAGAACCGAGACCGCTCCGGCGGCCTGCGGGGCGCCGATGGCCACGCCGAAGACCCGGAAGCCCAACCGGTGCTTGGCCTCCTTCCAGCCGCGCATCCACTCCTCGGTGACGCCGCATTCGTCGTCGGTGATCATCACGATGTCACCGCGTGCGCGGGCGGCGTCGTCGAACTCCTCCTCCAGCAGTTCACGGGCGGCTGTCAGCGGCGCCTGATAGCTGGTGCCGCCGCCGAGGAAGGTCTCCGCGAAGTCGAGGGTCGCGGCGATGTCGGCGGGCCGGTCGGCCGGGAAGCGGAAGACCTGGAGCCGGTCGGCGGAGGAGAACAGGATGCCGACGAAGTCGCGCTTGGCGCGGCGGGCCTGATCCAGCAGCGCCAAGGCGCACGCCTTGGCCCACGCCTCGCGGGTGACTCCGCCGGGCCCTTCCACGTACATGGAGTGCGAGGTGTCCACGCACGCGATGACGGCGCCCTGGCCGGTGGTCTGCTCTCCCTGGCTGTCGTAGAGCATCAGCTCCCCGGCGGCGTAGCGCGCGGCGAACACCGCACGCAGCTCGGGCAGGCCGAGGTTGGCCAGCTCGGAGGGGATGACGCGGGAGAGGTCATCGCCGAGCGTGACGCCGACCAGTTCCCCGGCGGTGTTCTCCACCTTGCGGGCGCGCTCGCCGCCGGCCATCTGCCGGAAGCGACCGATCAGCTCGGTCCACTGGGCGAGACGGCCGCCGCGCAGCCGCTCCGCGAGACGGGCGCGCCGGTCGAACGGCATCCGCTCCAGCTCGCCGGGGCCGACGCCCCATGCCCGCATCATCGCCGCCTCCTCCCGTACGGCCTCGGCTGCCTTCGCCGCCGCGTTCCGTGCGGCGGCACGGATACCGGGGGCCGCCGCAGCGAGGGCCTGTGAAGCGTCCTCGGCGGCCCGCCGCGCGGCGGACTCGGCGGACTCGGCGGCCTGTCGTGCGGCGTCGGCGGCCGGGTCCGCTGCGGTGCCGTCCTCGCCGCCCGCGTCATCCTCACCGTCCTCACCGCCCTCACCGCCCTCACCGCCCTCGCCGCCCTCATCGGCGGCCCGCTGGAGCGCCTCGCCCGCGGCGGCGGCCGCGCCTTCGGCGTCCTGCCGGGCCTTCTTCGCCTCCTCGGCCCGTTCCCGGGCGTCCCTGGAGCGCTCCAGGATCCGGCGCAGCGCGGCGGCCTGGGCGAGTACGGCCATGGCGGCGGCGTAGGGGTCGCCGGCCGTCTCCCTGTGCAGTCCGGCGAACTCCGGTGACTCGACCAGTGAGCTGATGACCTGGTGGTTGACCAGCCGGGTGGGGTCCATCTCCTCGCGCTCGCGCACCCGCGGGCGGACCTTGTAGGCGGCCAGGAACGCGTCGGTCAGCAGGTCGGTGGCATAGGCGTGGCGCTCGTTCAGTTCCTCCGCCAGCTCGCGCAGTCCGGCCGACTGTTCGTAGGTGTCGCGCCAGGTGATCCGGTCGAACCGGTCCGCGACCACGGCCGCTTTGTGCCGCTCGGGAGCGGCGGCGGACGGGTCCGGCCGCTTCCCGGACCGGCTCGACGGCTCGTCGGGCTCGCTCGGTGTCCTGCCCATGGTCCTGTCCCTCCGGGGTCAGAGCTGGGCCTGCATCATGCTCGCGTCCACGCCGAGGGCCTCGGTGAGTACGCGGGCGCGGACCGCGCGCTGGCGGCCGGTGATCCGGTCGATGGCGGCGGTGGAGCGGCCCGCGCTCGCCGCCTCCTCGCGCAGCTTCTCCAGCCGCTTCCCCGCCATGGCGAGCTTGTTGTGGGCCTTCTTGATGACCCAGTCGCTCAGCGCCTCGCGGGACTGCCCGGCCATGGCGTCCAGCTGGGCCTCCAGCTCCTCGATGGCGTCGGCCAGGTCGAGCGCCTCCTTGGCGTCGGGGTTGACCAGTTGCAGCACCTCGCGCTCGACGGCCGGGCGTTCGGCGGGGGAATCCCAGAGCACATGAGTCAGCACGGACAGGTCGGTCTCGGCGACCGCCGGGCGGCCGTCGAGGTACGCGGACGCCTGGAGCAGGCCCACCGCCTGCCGCCAGCGGCGGTCGGAGGCGATGAGTTCCCTGCGTCGCAGGGCGGCCCTCAGCGTGCACACCGCGTCCACGATCGCGTCGGGGACGTCCACGGCCGGGACGGCTTCGGTCACGGCGCGCTGCAGCGCGGCCAGCTCAACGGTGGTCCGTGCCGGTGCCGCCGGGCGGCTGACGGCGGAGCGTACCAGCGCGGCGAAGTTCGAGGGGTCGGCCAGGTATCCGACCTCGATCCGTACCAGCAGCCGGTCGTAGATCGCGGCCGAATCCTCGCCGCCGGGCAGTTCGTTGCTCGCCGTGATGGCCCCGATCAGGGGGCAGTGGATCGGCTGGCCGCCGCTCTCCGGGTGGTAGATCCGCTCGTTGAGGTAGCCCAGCGTCTCGTTCAGCGCGGCCGTGGAGCACTTGAAGATCTCGTCGATGAACGCGATGTGCGCGGTCGTGGCGCGGCCGTCGTAGACCTGGCGGTACTCACCACGGGCCAGCGCGGCGACGTCGATGGGACCGAACATCCTCGTCGGCGCGGTGAACTTCGACAGGAGGATCTCCCAGTAGGCCGCCCCCTCGATCCTGCCCGTGAGCTCCCGCGCCATCTCGGACTTCGCGGTTCCGGGCGGGCCGAGCACCAACGAGTGCTGCCCGGCCAGCAGCGTCACCACCAGCGTCCGCACCACGTCGGCACGCTCGTAGAAACGGTCCGACAGCTCGTCGCCGATCGCCCGCAGCCTCTTGGCCGTGTCCTGCGCGTCCTGTGCGTCCCGTACGTCCACGTTCGAATCCCTCCCTACGACGCCCGGCCGACCGACGAGACGGCCCTTCCCTCCGGCGCCATGACTTTCCCGTCTCCTTGGATCCCGCCTTCACCTGGCCTTCCGACCGGCGAGGACGTGCTGAGACATGAGAGGGAACGTGCCCGTGTCCCCTCTCATCGCGCCTCATCGCGCCCGCGCGGATCGGCTGCCGACGAATGTCTCACCTCGTCGTGTCCGCCTGCTCCGGAGACAGGGAGACCGTGGCGGGACGGCGGCACTGCGAGGCTGATGGGTGATCTCCCTGGCCGTTGGCCAACCGATGGGTTCGCCCTATGAGATCACAACAGGCGGACATGCGTCTTTCGGCTCCGTCCCGGCGGTGGCCGTACTCTCCGGCGGGGCATGACGCCGGGCGGTGGTCGACCGACGAAAGTCAGGCGTCGCGCCGGCCGCCCCACGGCCGTCGGTGCGCCGAGGCGAAACGTGCGATGTCCGATTGGACACCCCCGGTACCCGATTCGGTCCGGTCCGGTCCGCCTGGCCCCGGCCCCGGCGTGCCGCCGCCCGGCCGGGACACCGCAGAGGTGCTCGCCGCGTGGGGAGTGGAGGACGCCGAGGCGCTGCTCTCCTCGGGGGCCGCCGTCCAGTCCTGACCCGTACGCCGAAGGCGGCCGCCCCCTATGGAACGGGGGCGGCCGACCGGCGCGCGGGGTGACCGAGGGACCGTCGGCGCGGGGTGACCGAGGGAGCAGCCTCAGCGGGAACTATCGGCGGGCGGGCGCTCCGCGACTCCCAGACGCGCCGCCCATTCCAGGGCGTTGGGCACCCGTGACTCCCTCGGGAGGGGGCTCGGCTCGGAGGCGGAGTCCATCAACTCCTTCAGCACGGACGCGTTCACCGTGCCCTCGGCGACCCGTTCGACGAAACGGCCGGCGGCCTCCGGGTCCCGGTAACCGGCGTCGGCGAAGCTGTCGGCGAGGGACTGGTCGTCGAAGATGCCCGCGTATCCGTCGCAGGAGGCGGCGAGACCGTCGTCCGCGACGAATCCGGGATAAGGCGCGCGGCCCCACTGGCCCCGCTCCCACCAGTACAGATAACCCAGCTCATAGCTTTCGTTGAGTTCCCTGAGCTGTTCCAGGGGCAGCCAGTCGGGCGCGTTCACCAACAGATCGACGGGCTTGTCGCCCCGGTAGGTGGTGTCGCTGCAGTCGACGTCCTGACCGTAGAAGATCGCCTTTCCGTCGGGCCGTAGAGCGAGGGTCCAGCCGCCGTTGGAATGGGAACAGGACAGTTCACAGTCACCCAACCGGAATACGGGCCTCGCGGTTCTGGTGACAGCGATCAGTACGAGTACGACGGCGCGTTGCCACATGCGCTCGGGCCTGCCCAGCTGCGCTGGAATTTCCGGCTCATTGGTCATCTCTGTCCCTGGTGTCAACGCTGTGTGATGCCAACCGAACATTCAGTGCTACCGAACCATACGACCGGACAGAGCGGTCGCGCCAATGGTTCGCGGGGCGCTTCCTTCAGCGGTGGCGGTGGCGTGAGCGCTTCCGCCGACGAGCGGTCGAATGGTGTATTCACCGGGATATGCGCGGCCTGTGGATCGATCGTCGGATTGAGTACCGAGGGTTCCGGAACCGAGCCGGACTTCTCTTCCGAATGCTTCTCCATTGGTCCGGAATCGAGTTGTGTCACTGATGGGAAAGAGCATGCGCAGCACCATGGGGGGATTGTCCGTCGTGGAGAATGACGTGAAAGATCGCGTGATCGCGAGGTGGTCACCGAGTCTGTCGCGGCCTCAGCGGGCCGTGTGTGCCACCGGGGCCGGGCGGCCGGACGTGACCGGGGCGGTGGCGCGGGGCGACCGCGTGAGGGGTGCCTCGCGGCGGCTCGCGGGGCGCGCCGCCGGGCGGCGTGAGGGGGTAGGAGTGACGTCAGTCGGACTCATGGGGTGCAAGGTATCCCCAGGCATCGAGTCCGTGTTCGCATTTGCTCATCGTTTACCCATCCGCCATCTCCCGTCCGGCCTGAATTCATGTACGGGCAAACGTGGTTGACGGATCGTCGGATACGCGAGCGAGGCGGAGCCTACCGGCCCGCCAGGAACAAGGGAATCCGGTTCCGGATTCCGGCAAGGGCAACGGAACGTTCACCGACGTTCTCAGGCGTTCTCGGGCGTCGACAGAGACCTTCACGGCGGCCGTGGGTCAGTCCGGGGGCAGGCGGCGCGGGCCCGAGCCCTCCGCGCTCAGTTCGTCCTCCGGGTTCAGCACCCGGCACCGCTGGAGGGAGAGACAGCCACAGCCGATGCAGCCGTTGATCTCGCGCTGGAGTTCCTCGATCGCCCGCTTCCGCGCCTCCAGCAGACCGGCCCAGCGACGGGAGATACGGTCCCAGTCCCGTTTGGCAGGCATACGGCCGTCCGGCAGCGACGCGAACACCTCTCCCACCTCGGAGAGGGGGATGCCCATCCGCTTGGCCACCATGATCAGCGAGATGCGCCTCAGCACATGCCGCCGGTAGCGCCGCTGATTGCCCTCCGTCCGCTCGGAGGCGATCAGCCCCCGGTCCTCGTAGAAGCGCACCGCGGAGGTGGCGATCCCCGCCCGGCGGGCCACGTCCCCGACGGTCAGCAGGTCTGTCGGAGCCTTCACCGTCATCCGCCTTGACTTCAAGTTCGCTTGAACTCATAGCGTAGGTCGCCATGACCGACTCACCGAATCCCGAGGCGACGGCACGGCCGTCAGAGCCCCCGGAAACCAGCTCCGAGCAGCAGGAACGCACGGAAGGCGGCTGGGGCGCCCTCTTCAAGCCTCCGCATCTGGCCGCCGTTCTCATCCTGGCCGGCGGTGTCGCGCTCTACGCGATGAACCTCTACTTCACGGCCGCGCTCATGCCGTCCATCGTGGACGACATCCAGGGCGCCGACTACTACGCGTGGGTCGCCACCGGATTCCTCATGGCCGCCGTCATCGCCTCGATGCTGGTCAGCCGATTCCTGGGATCGATGGGGGCCGCCCGCGCCTATGTGACCGGTTTCGTCGTCTTCGCCCTCGGAGCGGCCCTGAACGCGGTCAGCCCGTCGATGGAGACGCTGATCCTCGGCCGGGTGGTGCAGGGCTTCGGCGGCGGTCTGCTCGCGGGGCTCGGCTACGCCGTGATCCGCGGCGCGCTGCCCGAGCGGCTGTGGACGCTCGCGGCGGGGCTGATCTCGGCGATGTGGGGCATCGGAACCCTGGTGGGGCCGGCGCTCGGCGGGGTCTTCGCCGAACTCGGCGCCTGGCGATGGGCCTACGGGCTCCTGCTCGTCGCCGCGCTCGCCCTCGCCGCGCTCGCACCCAAAGCGTTGCCCCGGGAGAAGCCGGCCGCCGGGAAGCCCGCGCCGGTCCCCTGGTCCTCGCTGGCGCTCCTCACCCTCGCGGCCGCCTCCTTCAGCCTCAGCTCGACGCTGCCCCGGGGCTTCGCGACCGTCGCCTCCATCCTGGTCGGCGCGGCGCTGATCGCGCTGTTCGTCGTGCGGGAGAGGCGCGGGACGGCGACCGTGCTCCCCCGGCTCACCTACCGTGCGGGGAACAACCTCAAGTGGGTCTATCTGACGGTCGCCGTCGTCTGCGCGGGCGTGATGACGGAGACCTTCATCCCGCTGTTCGGACAGGAACTCGGCGGCCTCGGCCCGCTGACCGCCGGGCTCCTCGGCGCCGCGCTCTCGATCGGCTGGGTCGTCGCCCAGTTGTTCAGCGTCAACCTGGTCACGGAGAGGGCCCGGAGCCTGGCCATCCGGCTCGGCCCCGTCGTCCTCACCGCGGGCCTGATGGCGTACGGCGCGCTCCAGGCCGACGACGCGTCCACCGCGCTCCTCGTCGCCCACGCGGTGCTCCTCTTCATCGCGGGAACGGGCATCGGCGTGGCGTTCCCTCATCTGAGCGTGGCGGCGCTGCGCAGCACCCGGGACGAGCGGGAGGGCGGCAAAGCGGCGGCCGCCCTGAACACCACCCAGCTCATCGCCTACTCCGTCACCTCCGCGATCGCGGGCACGCTGGTCAGTCTGGGCGGCTCGGCACTGCTCGACTCGGCCCGGTACATGATCTTCGGCGTGGCGGTCATCACGGCGGTCGGCGCGTTCACGGGAGCCCGCGCGACGGCCGGATCCCGCGTCTGAGGACGGATCGGTCACGGCCCCTCGGTCCTCGCCTCCAGGGGTGGTACGGGCACTGCGTGAACCGGCCCGGCCCGGCGCGTCGGCGGCTGCGCGGGCCGTCGCCTCACGCCCCGGCGACGAGGCGGTCGACCGCCGCCGTCCCCGAGGTGTAGCCGGGGACCATGGCGACAGCCCGCGCGGCCCCCGGCGGAAAGTGCCCTGCCCCCGCGGACGGCCCGTTCTCCGCGGCCTGCGCCACCTGCACGGAATGCACGAATTGCGCGGCATGGGTCCCCACGGAGGCCGGCCCCTGCGTCTGGGCAGGCCCCTGCGTCTGGGCGGGCTCCTGCGCCAGCGCCAGCATCGGCACCGCCTGCGGACGGTTTCCCGGATGGTGCTGCTGCTGCACGCTCCGCGCCGAAGGCGAGAACGGAGGCTGGACCGACGGCGCGGAGTCCACGGACGCCTCCGAGAGCATCGGCGCCATCGGCTGGGGAGGCGGCTCGGGCATCTGGACACTCCGCCCGTACAGCACCTGCTCCATCGCCGAGATCAGCCGCACCACATCCTCCTGCGGCCTGACCACCAGCCGCAGGAACCGGCTCGAACTGCCCACCTTGTCACCGCACTCCCGCACCAGCACCCCGTGCTCGGCGAGCAGTCTGTCGCGCAGGACGATCCCGTCGACGCCCTCCGGCAGGCGTACGTACAGAAAGTTCCCCTGCGAGGGGTAGACGGTCAGCCCCGGCAGCTGGGAGAGCCGCCACATCATCTCCTGCCGGTCCCGGCGCGCCTGCCGGAGGCTCCGCGCGTACTCCCGGCGGTGCTCGCGCAGCATGAACACCACGGTCTCGGCGAAGGAGTTGATATTCCACTTGGGCAGCGCGGCCCGCACCTTCGCGGCGAGCGCCGGGTTCGACACGAGGTAGCCGAAGCGGACTCCGTGCAGTCCGAAGTTCTCGCCCAGACTGCGCAGCACGATCACATTCGTCCGCAGCACGGCCTCGGCCGCGACGCTCGGCTCGGGCTCCGCGTCCGCGAACTCCAGGAACGACTCGTCCACGACGACGAGATCCAGATCCCGTAGCTCGTCGAGGAGGGCGATGACCTTCTGCTGGGGCAGAAAGCCGCCGTCGGGGTTGTTCGGGTTGCAGATCACGGCCACCCGCGAGCCCCGGCTCCTGACGAACCGTACGAACGACGCCGGGTCGAGCGCGAATCCGTGCGCCTCCGGCAGCAGCAGCATGTCGACCCGCTTGCCGGTCTCCATCGGCTGCTCCGTCCACCGCCCGAACGTCGGCACCGGGACTGCCAGCGATTCACGTACCAGCAGATGATCGATCCAGGTGATCAGCTCGGTGGAGCCGTTGCCCATGGCGACGGTCTGTGGATTGAGCCCGAGCACCTGGCACAGCTCGGCCGTGACGGCGTCCGCGCCGCTCGGGTAGGAGGTGAGGATCTCCCGCAGCCGCCCGCTCAGCTCGTCGAACATCGCCGGGGTCGGGAAGTACGGATTGCGCGGGACGCAGAAGTCGGTGATCTCCCCGGCCTGCCCGCCGCCCGCCTGGTTGAGCATCGCGTACGAGGGGCTGTGCGCCGTGGACGCGCGGAAAAGAGCGGTGACATTGCCGCCGGCCATGAAATCTGCCTCCCTGCCTGCCTGTCGTGGCCCTCACGGTGCGCAGGGACCCTCACCGAGTACGGATTCTGGTGAGGTGATGTTCAACCCCCGGGGCGGGTGTGCCGGTACTGTGAAGGTGATGTTCACCTCAACCGGCCCCACTTTCCGAGAGCTGTCCGAGCAGGCGCTCTCCTCCGTCGAGCACGGCTACGACCTGCTGGCGCCCAAGTTCGACCAGACCCCGTTCCGCACCCCGGACCGGCTCCTCGACCCGTTCGTCCGGGCCGTCCGGCCGCTCGGACCGTTCCGGTCCGGGCTGGACGTCTGCTGCGGCACCGGGGCGGGCGTCGGAGTGCTGCGGCAGCTGTGCGACGAGCGGGTCACGGGCGTCGACTTCAGCGCGGGCATGCTCGCCGAGGCGAGAGCGACGGCCGAGTCCCTGCCCGGCGGCCCGATGTCGCCTGGCGTCCCGATGTCGCCCGCCGTCACCTGGGTACGGGCCGACGCCCGCGCCCTGCCGTTCGCCCCGGCCTTCGATCTGGCCGTGAGCTTCGGCGCGTTCGGCCACTTCCTGCCCCACGAGCGCCCGGCCCTGTTCGCCCAGATCCACCGTTCCCTGCGCCCCGGCGGGGTCTTCGCCTTCCCGCTGCCCGCTCCCCCTCGGGTCGGCTCGCGCGACTACTGGACGCTGTGGGGATTCGACGCGGTCATGCGCGTACGGAATCTGCTGTGGCGGCCCGCGTTCGTCATGTACTACCGCACCTTCCCCCTCTCCGAGGTTCGCGAGGAGCTCACGCGGACCGGGTTCACGGTGGAGCTTCGGCCGATGGAGGAGCTGGGTCGGCTCGCGGACGGGAGCCCGCGCTGCCGGCTGGTGGTGGCGAGGCGGCGCGACTGACCTCGGCCGCGACGCTCCCGACGCCCCCGACGCCCCCGGCTGCCCGGTGCGTACAGCGGGTGCGACGACCCGCTACCCTGCCGCACATTCACGGACACACTAGGGGGGATCCGATGGCCGGTGACGATGTTCTCACGGCGATTCAACTGCCGGACGGCACACGGTTGATGGTGCAGGCGGTCGGTGTGGGACCGCGGACGGCGCGGCCCGGTGGGGCGGACTGGCACAGCGAGCAGAGCGAGGAGGAGGCCGGCCTCCTCGACTTCGACCTCGAACAGGTCACGGGCGCGCTGGGCGCCTTCGCCGAAGGGGTGACCTCGGCACTCCGCAGAGCACAGCCGCACCGGCTCACGGTGGAGTTCGGCTGCCAGGTGGGGGTGGAGACGGGCGGTCTCATCGCCCTCATCACCAAGGGCTCCGTCGACGCCAATCTGACCGTCACGATGGAGTGGGAGCGAGCCGCGGAACAGCGGCCGGACGAGACCGTCGGCGGCTGAACCGCCGCCCGGTCGCCGTCGCCCGTGCCAAAGATCCCGCGACCGCCGTCCGGGGCGGCGGTCGCGGTATCCGGGGTCTGCCGTCACGGGCTCAGAGCGCGGCGAGGCGCTCCAGCGGGAACGGCGGCTGTGCCAGCGGGCGTACCGCGAGCCTGGTCAGCGGAAGGGCGTTGTCGTCGCCCGCCGTGCGGTTGGCGTGGAGCACGCCGCAGCCGGTGCAGCGGTGGACGATCACCCATTCGCCGTCCCCGCGTACGGAGATGGCGAGAGGTTCCATCCGGGCTCCGCAGTCGGCCGCCCGGTCGCCGGGGGTGTCGTCGAGGTGACGGCTCCACAGACAGGTCGGACAGTGGTTGCGGTGTCCGGTGCCGGCGGCGGTCATCGAGACGTCGAGACCGCAGTTGAGGCAGCGGAAGGACTCGGCGCGTGCCTCGGTGCGGGCGCGCCGGGATCTGTTGCGTGACATGGTGGACACGACTCCTGAGTGATGCGCGGGTACGGGGTCAGCTCTCGACGCCGTCTCGCATCAGGGGAGTTCATACCGCTGGCGCGGAGTTCGCTCCTCTGTCGCGAGAACGGTTCCGCGCGGACCGGTCCATACAAGCACCACTCTCCAACACCTACAGGGCGTGCGTCATTCACACGTGTGTCTGGTCGACCCGGCCATGAGACAACGTCCGAGCCGGGTCCGGCAACCGGTTTTCCCGTGTCAGACACCGGACCCGATCCGGCCCGTGGGGCGTCCCCCGCCGTCGTGCCCGGCCGGGGTGTCGTGCTGGATCGCAGTGTCGTGCCCGACTGGGGTGTGGTGGTGGTCCGGAGTGTCGTGCCCGGCCGGGGTGTGGTGGTGGTCCGGAGTGTCGTGCCCGGCCGGGGTGTGGTGGTGGTCCGGAGTGTCGTGCCCGGCCGGGACGTCGTGGTGGATCGGGATCCGCGCGCCCGACAGGGGGACCCCGCTGCCGCCGCGCCGGTCGGCGACGATCTCCGCGGCGATCGAGAGGGCCGTCTCCTCGGGCGTACGGGCTCCGAGGTCGAGGCCGATGGGACTGTGCAGCCTGGCCAGTTCTCGCTCGCCGACCCCGGCCTCGCGCAGCCGCCGCTCGCGGTCCTCGTGCGTACGGCGGGATCCCATCGCGCCGACATAGGCGACGGGCAGCCGCAGGGCCAGTTCGAGGAGGGGTACATCGAACTTGGGGTCGTGGGTGAGCACGCACAAGGCCGTACGGGAGTCGACCCGTGTGCCCTGGAGATAGCGGTGCGGCCAGTCCACGACGATCTCGTCGGCCTCGGGGAAGCGGGCCCTGGTGGCGAAGACGGGACGGGCGTCGCACACGGTGACATGGTGCCCGAGGAATCTGCCCGCCTTCACCAGGGCCGACGCGAAGTCGACCGCGCCGAAGACGATCATGCGCGGCGGCGGAACGCTGGACTCCACCAGCAGCGTCAGCGGACTGCCGCAGCGGCCGCCGTCCTCGCCGAGGACGACCGTGCCGGTACGGCCCGTGTGGAGCAGCGCCCCGGCCTCGGCCGCGGCCGTCCGGTCCAGTGCCGGACGTCCGCCGAGGGTGCCGTCGTACGAGCCGTCCGGGCGTACGAGAAGGGCGCGGCCCAGCAGCCTGTCCGGCCCCGCGACGATCCTGGCCAGGGCGGCCGCCTCGCCCCGCGCGGCGGCGGCGAGGGCGGCGGCGAGCACTTCGCGGTGTCCGGCCGGGGCGGCGACCGGCGGCGACTCGGCGGCCGTACGCGGCACGGTGGCTGCCGGCGCGGGGCCGGGTGCACGGTCCGGCACAGCGCCGGGGCCACGGCCGAGCGCCTCGACGCCTCCGGTCGGCGCGGGCGGATCCGGCGCACCGGCACCGGGCACGCCTTCGTCAGGCACGCCGACGCCGGGCACATCCACACCCGGCATGCCGACGCCGGGCACATCCACACCCGGCATGCCGACATCGGGCACATCCGCACCCGGCACGACAGGATCCGGCGTATCCACGCCCGGCGCGGCGGCTGCCCGCGCGGGCAGCGGAGTCACGAGGACATCGATCACGCCTCCGCACGTCAGGCCCACGGCGAACGCGTCCTCGTCGCTGTAGCCGAAGCTCTCCAGCACGGTCCGGCCGTCTTCGAGCGCCTGGCGGCACAGCTCGTACACCGCGCCCTCCACGCACCCCCCTGAGACCGATCCGATCGCCGTGCCGTCGCCGTCCACGGCCAGGGCCGCGCCCGCCTGCCGGGGCGCGCTGCCGCCGACGGCCACCACGGTCGCGACGGCGAACCGGCGGCCCTGTCCGACCCACCGGTTCAGCTCCTCGGCGATGTCCAGCATGCCGGTCTCCTCACCATGTGCCGGTCAGGTGCTCGGGGCGGACCGGGGTCCGGTTCAGCTCGAGGCCCGTGGCGTTCCGGATCGCCGCGAGGACCGCCGGGGTCGACGACAGGGTGGGGGCTTCGCCGACGCCTCGGAGCCCGTACGGCGCGTGGTCGTCGGCGAGTTCGAGCACGTCGACGGGGATCGCCGGGGTGTCGAGGATCGTGGGGATCAGATAGTCGGTGAAGGACGGATTGCGCACCTTGGCGGTCTCCGGGTCGACGATGATCTCCTCCATGACGGCGACGCCCAGCCCCTGTGTGGTGCCGCCCTGGATCTGGCCGACGACGGACTGCGGATTGAGCGCCTTGCCGACATCCTGTGCACAGGCCAGTTCGACCACCTTCACCAGGCCCAGTTCGATGTCCACCTCGACGACCGCCCGGTGGGCGGCGAAGGAGTACTGGACATGGCCGTCGCCCTGTCCGGTGACCCGGTCCAGCGCCTGCGTCGGCCGGTGCCGCCACTCCACTTCGGCCTCGACCGCCTCGTCCTCCAGCACATCGGCGAGATCGGCGAGCGCCTCCCCGCCGTCGGTGACGACCTTGCCGTCTTCGAGTAGCAGTTCGGCGGTGGCCCACGCGGGGTGGTAGGTGCCGAACTTGCGGCGGCCCATCTCCAGGACCTTCGCGCGGACGGCCTCGCAGGCGCTCTTGACCGCGCCTCCGGTGACGTACGTCTGCCGGGACGCGGAGGTGGAGCCCGCCGAGCCGATCGTGGTGTCCGCGGGCTGGATGGTGACCTGGGTGACGCCCAGTTCGGTACGGGCGATCTGGGCGTGGACGGTGACGCCGCCCTGTCCGACCTCGGCCATCGCTGTGTGCACGGTCGCCACCGGGATCCCGCCGACGGCCTCCACGCGCACCCGGGCGGTGGAGTAGTCGTCAAATCCCTCGGAGAAGCCGACGTTCTTGATGCCGACGGCGTAGCCGACGCCCCGGACGACGCCTTCGCCGTGTGTGGTGTTCGAGAGCCCGCCCGGCAGGGCGCGCACATCGGCCGGGCGGCCCGCCGCCTCCCACTGGCGCTCGGGCGGCAGCGGGCGTGCCTTGACGCGGCGCAGCAGTTCGGCGACGGGGGCCGGGGAGTCGACGCGCTGGCCCGTGGGCATGATCGTGCCCTCTTCCATGGCGTTCAGCCGCCGGAACTCGACCGGATCCATGCCGAGTGCCGCGGCGACCTTGTCCATCTGGGCCTCGTACGCGAAGCACGCCTGGACCGCGCCGAAGCCGCGCATCGCGCCGCAGGGCGGATTGTTGGTGTAGAGCGCGAGGGCCTCGATGTCGACGTCGTCGACGGCGTACGGGCCGACGCTCAGCGAGGACGCGTTGCCGACGACGGCCGGGGAGGAGGAGGCGTACGCGCCGCCGTCCAGGACGATGCGGCACCTGATGTGGGTCAGCTTGCCGTCGCGGGTCGCGCCGTGCTCGTAGAAGAGCTTCGCGGGGTGGCGGTGGACATGGCCGAAGAAGGACTCGAACCGGTTGTAGACCATCTTGACGGGTCTGCCGGTGCGCAGGGCGAGGAGGCAGGCGTGGATCTGCATCGACAGGTCCTCGCGTCCGCCGAACGCGCCGCCGACGCCGGAGAGCGTCATGCGCACCTTGTCCTCGGGCAGGCCGAGCACGGGCGCGATCTGGCGGAGGTCGGAGTGCAGCCACTGGGTGGCCACGTACAGCTCCACTCCGCCGTCGTCGGCGGGGACGGCGAGCCCGGACTCGGGGCCGAGGAACGCCTGGTCCTGCATGCCGAAGACGTACTCACCCCTGACGATCACATCGGCGCGCCGGGCGGCCCGTGCGGCGTCGCCGCGCACGATGGGCTGGCGGTGCACGATGTTGGGGTGCGGCACATGGCCGCTGTGGTGGTCGGAACGGTTCTCGTGGACGAGGACCGCGCCGGGCGCGGTGGCGGACGCCTCGTCGGTGATCAGCGGCAGTTCGGCGTAGTCGACGCGGATCCTCGCCGCCGCGCGGCGTGCGGTCTCCGGGTGGTCGGCGGCGACGACGGCGACGGGTTCGCCGTGGTGGCGGACCTTGCCGTGGGCGAGCGCGGGAGTGTCCCGTATCTCCAGTCCGTAGTACGTCACGGGCGCGGGAAGGTCGTCATGGGTCAGCACCGCGTGGACGCCGGGGGTCGCGAGGGCTTCGGAGACGTCGATGGACCGGATCTCGGCATGGGCGACGGTGGAGCGGAGCGTATGGCCCCAGAGCATGTCCTCGTGCCACATGTCGGAGGAGTACGCGAACTCTCCGGTGACCTTGAGGATTCCGTCGGGGCGGAGCGTGGACTCGCCGATGCCGCCTCTGGTGCCGGAGCCCTGGGTGATGCCTGTGGGGGTGCCGGCCGGGGAGCCCGCGGCGCCTGTGGGGGCCATCAGCCGGCTCCTTCCTGGCGTGCGGCCGCGAGGCGGACCGCGTCGAGGATCTTCTCGTAGCCGGTGCAGCGGCAGAGGTTGCCGGAGAGCGCCTCGCGGATGTCGGCGTCGGAGGGGCCGGTCTCGCGCTCCAGCAGTTCGTCCGCGGCGACGAGCAGGCCGGGGGTGCAGAAGCCGCACTGGACGGCTCCGGCGTCGATGAACGCCCGCTGGATCGGGGAGAGCGTGACGCCGTCCCCGGTGGGCGTGCCGCCCCTGGTGGTCGCGCCGGTTTCGGTGGGCGCACCGGTTCCGGTGGCCGCGGAAGCCGCCGTACCCGGAGTCGGCACCGGACCCGGATCCGTGCCCGTGTCGGCGGTGGCGCCGAGGGCGGCATCGGCGTCGGTGGCGGCGGCGCTCGACCGCCGGGCGTCCGGGAACGGGGTCCCGCGGGCCCCGGCGGAGCGGCCCGCGGCGCGCCGCCGGGCATGGTCGGCGAGGCCCTCGACCGTCATGACCTCGCGCCCCTCGGCCTGGCCCGCGGCGACAAGGCAGGCGCAGACCGGGACACCGTCGAGTCGGACGGTGCAGGAGCCGCACTCGCCCTGCTCGCACGCGTTCTTGGACCCCGGCAGGCCCAGGCGTTCCCGCAGCACATGGAGAAGGCTCTCGCCCTCCCACACGTCGTCGGCCTCCCGCAGGCGGCCGTTGACCGTGAAGGTGACACGCATCAGAGGGCTCCCCCGGTCGTGCGGACTTCGCCGCGGTAGGACTCCCAGGTCCACGCCAGCGTGCGGCGGGCCATGACGCCGACCGCGTGGCGGCGGTAGCCCGCCGTGCCCCGGACGTCGTCGATCGGACGGCAGCCGGCGGCGGCGAGCCGCGCGAACTGCCCGGCGATGGACGGCGTGATGGCCTTCCCGCTCTCCCAGTACCCGTCCTCGTCGAGCGCCGCGTTCAGGAATTCCTCGGCGGCCTTCGCCCGTACGGGTGTGGGCGCGGCGGAGCCGATGCCGGTCCGTACCGTGCGGGTCCTCGGGTGCAGCGCCAGTCCGAAGGCGCAGACCGCGATCACCATGGCGTTGCGGGTGCCCACTTTGGAGTACTGCTGCGGCCCGTCGGCCTTGTCGATGTGCACGGCCCGGATCAGCTCGTCGGGCGCCAGCGCGTTCCGTTTGACCCCGGTGTAGAAGGCGTCGATGGGGATGCGGCGGCTGCCGCGCACCGAGGCGACCTCGACCTCGGCGCCCGCGGCGAGCAGCGCGGGGTGGGCGTCGCCGGCCGGGGACGCGGTGCCGAGGTTGCCGCCCACGCCGCCGCGGTTGCGGATCTGCGGGGAGGCGACGGTGTGCGAGGCGAGGGCCAGTCCGGGCAGCTCGGCCCGGAGGTTCTCCATGATCGCCGTGTAGGGGACGGAGGCCCCCAGCCGGACGGTCTTCTCGCCGGTCTCCCATTCGCTCAGCTCGCCGATGCGGTTCAGGTCCATGAGGTACTCGGGCCGCCGGTGGTCGAAGTTGATCTCGACCATCACATCGGTGCCGCCCGCGATGGGCACGGCGGCGGGGTGCTCGGCCTTGGCGGCGAGCGCCTCGTCCCAGTCGGCGGGGCGAAGGAACTCCATGGGCGGCTCTCTCTCCTCGCTGCGTCTCCGGCCGGGTTCCCGGCCGGCGCGACTCCGTCGGTCCCGTCGGACCGTTCCCGCGCACGGAATGCCGTCCGCGCCGGTTCACGCACCTGTTCCTGTCCAGTTCACGCCATGCCGGTCAAGTACACCTGGTGTGCTCCGGCCGGTGCAGCCACCGAAACCATGAAGGAGTTGGCTGGTCTCCTCCCCCGTCTTGTAGATTCAGACGAAATGCCGAAATGCGGAGACCGGTGACTCCACTGTTCTCCCATGGAAACCGTGGCCATGCGCCACCGGCTGCGACACGACAGAACGAGACAGATCGGCGGCGACGAAATGCGGCTGCGCGCACTGCTGGAGAACGATGCGCTGGGGCTGCGGCTGCTCGCCGGCGGGGATGAGCTGGAGCGCGGGGTGCGCGGGGTGATGACCACCGACCTGCGTGACCCGAGCCGCTATCTCTCGGGCGGCGAGCTGGTGCTGACCGGCCTCGCCTGGCGGCGCTCGCCCGAGGACTCGGAGCCGTTCGTACGGATTCTCGCGGGCGCGCAGGTCGCGGGGCTCGCGGCGGGCGAGGCGGAACTCGGCAGTGTTCCGGAGGATCTGGTGGCGGCGTGTTCTCGCCATCAGATGCCACTGTTCGCAGTCGGCGAATCCGTTGCGTTCGCAACGATCACCGAGTATGTCGTACGTCGGGTCTCGGGCGAGCGGGCCGGTGATCTGGCCGCGGTCGTGGACCGGCACCGGCGGCTGATGACGTCGGGTCCCGCGGGCGGCGGACCGGAGGCCGTCCTGGACCTCCTCTGCTCCGACCTCGATCTTCGCGCCTGGGTGCTCTCCCCCACCGGGCGCCGTATCGCCGGTCCCGGAGTGCGTCTGCCGGACCGGGTGAGCGCCGCGCTCGCGGGTGAGCATCTGGCGGCCACCCGTGGCGGGCGGCGCGGGCCGTACCGCGCGACGGTGGAGAAGACCGTGTACTCGCTCTTCCCGATCCGGAACGCCGATCTCAACGGCGCGACGGATTCCCGCGATCCGCGTGAGGGTGTGCTGTCGGACTGGCTGCTCGCGGTGGAGGCGGACGCGGGCGACTGGCCCGCCGCCCGTCTCGACCTGCTCCAGGGCGTCACTCAGCTGATCGCCGTGGAACGGGACCGGCGTGACGCGGCCCGCACGGTACGCAGACGCCTCGCCCAGGAGGTCCTCGAACTGGTCCAGACGGGCGCCGCGCCCGCGGAGATCGCCGCCCGGCTGCGGGTCGCCGCTCCGGTCCTGCTGCCGGGGGTCGGCAACGCGCCGCACTGGCAGGTCGTGGTCGCGCGGGTCGAGTGGGGCGCGGCCGAGGGCCGGGACGCCCCGGCGTTCGAGGCCGGGCCGGTCGCCCAGTCCCTACTGGAGGAGATTCTCGCCGGCCAGCCCGCGGCCGGTCCCGACTCCTCGGACCGGATCGCCGTCGCCCACGCGGGCGGTGAGGCGATCGCCCTCGTACCGCTGTCGGCTCTGCCGCCCACCGGGGACACGCCCGCCACGGAGGACGGCCTCCACGCGGACGCGCTCCTGAAGGCGGTACGCGGCCCGCTGTCGGCCGGACTCGGCGACGACGGGCGGCTCACCCTCGGGGTCAGCGCCGCGGTCAGCTCGGCGGAGGGCCTGCGCGGCGCGCTGGAGGAGGCCCGCCACGCGCGCCGGGTCGCCGCGGCACGCCCCGGCCGGGTCTGCGCCGCCGGACACCACGAGCTGGCGTCCCATGTGCTGCTGCTGCCCTTCGTCCCCGACGATGTGCGCCGCGCGTTCACGGCGAGGCTCCTCGACCCGCTCCGGGAGTACGACCGCCGCCACCGCGCCGAGCTGATCCCGACGCTGGAGGCGTTCCTCGAGTCCGACGGCTCCTGGACGCGGTGCGCGGCCCGGCTGCATCTGCATGTGAACACGCTGCGGTACCGGGTGGGCCGGATCGAGCAGCTCACCGGCCGCGATCTGGCCCGGCTCGAGGACAAGCTGGACTTCTTCCTGGCGCTCCGGATGAGCTGACCGCCAGCGCTCCGGATGAGCCGACCGAACAACACCTTCCGTCGGGTGCTCCCGCGTTCGACGCCTCCGTCGGGCGCACCTCCGTTCAACACCGCGCGGCTCTGCGACCCTCCGCCCGTTCAACACCACGCGGCTCTGCGACCCTCCGCCCGTTCAACACCGCGCGGCTCGGCCGCGCCCGATACGACGACCACACCCCCTCCCGTGCTCCTTCACCCCCTTCCAGCCGTTTCCTCCCCTCTCTCCTCCCGGCGCCCGCAGGACTCCGCGATTTACCACGCCCCGACCCGTCCGCGCCCTATCGGTCGATAACGACTTGGACATGAAATTGACCCGCACTTGACCCGGAATTGACAGTTAGGCAAGCCTCACCATATTTATTAGGGCGTCCGTATTTGTTCCCCGCAACCGGTTCCCCCGAGCCCCGCGGGTTGTTCAGGAGGCTCACATGCGACGTCCGCTCGTCCGCCGCGGCACC
This sequence comes from Streptomyces sp. NPDC004838, assembly GCF_053600955.1. Classification (NCBI taxonomy): domain Bacteria; kingdom Bacillati; phylum Actinomycetota; class Actinomycetes; order Kitasatosporales; family Streptomycetaceae; genus Streptomyces; species Streptomyces sp. NPDC004838. The sequence continues at coordinate 146,803 of NZ_JBSGAW010000015.1, forward strand.
GCACTCGCCATATCCGCGCTGCTCATCCCCGTCCTCGCCGCCTGCGGCGGTTCGGACGACAAGAAGGACGAGAAGGCGAAGGGCGACTCCAAGGCGGAGAGCGCTGACGAACTCGTGATCTACTCCGGCCGCAACGAGAAGCTGATCTCCCCGCTCGTCGAGAAGCTGGAGACGGCGACCGGCACCAAGGTCCAGGTCCGCTACGGCGACAGCGCCGAGCTGGCCGCCCAGATCCTGGAGGAGGGCGACCGCACGAAGGCGGGCCTGTTCTTCTCCCAGGACGCCGGCGCGCTCGGCGCGCTCTCCCAGGCCAAGGTGCTCGCGAAGCTCCCCCAGAAGTCCCTCGACAAGGTGGACGCGGCCTACCGCGGCGGCGAGGGCGACTGGGTCGGCGTCTCCGGCCGGGCCCGCGTCATCGCGTACAACCCGACGAAGGCCCCGAAGGCCCCGGACACCGTCAAGGACCTGACGAAGCCCGAGTGGAAGGGCAAGGTCGGCTACGCGCCCACCAACGCCTCCTTCCAGGCGTTCGTCACCGGCATGCGCGTGCTGGAGGGCGAGGACGCCACCCTGAAGTGGCTCAAGGACTTCAAGGCGAACGGAGCCAAGCCGTACGAGAAGAACGGCGCGGTCCTCGACGCCGTGGACTCCGGTGAGGTCTCCCTCGGACTGATCAACCACTACTACTGGTACGAGAAGGCCGCCGAGGTCGGCGCCGACAAGCTCACCGCGAAGATCCACTTCCTGCCCGGCGGCGACTCGGGCGCGCTGATCAACGCGGCCGGCGTCGGCGTCCTGAAGAACGGCGGCCAGAGCGCCGCCGCCGAGAAGGCCGTCGAGTTCCTGCTCTCCAGCGAGGCGCAGACGTACTTCGCCGACGAGACCAAGGAGTACCCGCTCGCGGCCGGCGTCACCTCGTCGGTGAAGGACCTCCCGGCGCTCGACTCCCTCGACGCCCCGGAGATCGACCTCGGGAAGCTGGAGTCCCTCCAGCAGACTCTGGAGATGCTCAAGGAAGCAGGGATGGTCTGACCGGTCGCGCGGAGAACCCGTAGAGACCGTTCAGAGACACCCGTATGAGCACGAAAAGTCCACCGTCCGTGGGCACCCCGGCTGCCGCGCCCCGCGCGGCGGCCGGTCGGCGTCGGCCCCCGCTCGTTCTGCTGCTCCCCGCCACGGCGGCGGCGCTCATCGCGCTGCTGCCGCTCGGCTATCTCGGCGTACGCGCCATGGAGCACGGCTGGGGCTACGCGTGGGACATCGTCTCCGAGCCGCGCACCCTCGAACTGCTCGGCCGCAGCCTCGGTCTGACCGCGATCGTCGTCGCCGGCTGTCTGGTGATCGGCGTCTCGCTGGCCTGGCTGACCGTCCGCACCGACCTGCCGGGCCGTCGGGTCTGGGCCGTGCTGGCGACCCTGCCGCTGGCCGTGCCCAGCTATGTCGCCGCCTTCACCTGGATCTCGGCCGCGCCGTCGCTGGCGGGGCTGCCCGGCGCGGCGATCACCCTCACCTTCGCCTGTTTCCCCTATGTCTTCCTGCCGGTGGCGGCGACCCTGCGCGGGATCGACCCGGCGCAGGAGGAGGCGGCGCGGTCCCTGGGGAACGGGCCGTTCCGCGCCTTCCTGCGGATCACCCTTCCCCAGGTGCGGCCCGCGGCGGCCGGGGGCGCGATCCTCGTCGCGCTGTACGTGCTCTCCGACTTCGGATCGGTGTCGATCACCCGGTACGACACCTTCACCCGCGCCATCCACTCCTCGTACCAGGCCAGTTTCGACCGCACCCCGGCTGCAGTGCTCGGCTGTGTGCTGGTGGCGATGACCGTGCTCCTCGTACTGGCGGAGAACCGCACCCGTGGCCGCGCCGGACACGCCCGCACGGGCCGGGGCTCGGCCCGCCCCGCCGCCACGCTCCGGCTCGGCCGGTGGACCGTGCCCGCGCTCGCCTGGTGCGGCGCGGTCGCGGCGGCGGCCGTCGCCTTCCCCCTCGCGACCCTCGGCTACTGGCTGACGGTCGGCAACTCCGGCTGGGACCCGGAGAACCTGTGGTCCGCGACCCTCGCCACGGTCACGGTGGCCGCGGCCGGAGCCGCCGTCACCACCCTGCTCGCCCTGCCGGTGGGCGTGCTGTCGGCGCGTCACCGGGGGCGGCTCGCCGGGCTGCTCGAACAGTCCGTGTACGCGGGGCACGCCGTACCGGGCATCACCGTGGGGCTCGCCCTGGTGTTCTTCTCCGTCCGCTACGCCTATCCCCTGTACCAGGAGCTGCCGCTCCTCATCGTGGCGTACGTCGTCCTGTTCCTGCCGGTCGCCGTGGCCTCGGCCCGCGCGGCCGTGCTACAGGCCCCGCCGGTGCTGGAGGACATGGCCCGCTCGCTGGGCCGCTCACCGCTGCGGGTGCTGCGCGAGATCACCGTTCCGCTGGCCGCGCCCGGCATCGGGGCGGGCGCGGCGCTCACCTTCGTCGTGATCATGAAGGAACTCCCGGCGACGCTGCTGCTCCGCCCCACCGGGACGGACACCCTCGCCACCCGGCTGTGGACCGAGACCGGCGCGGGCGCCTTCGCCGGCGCCGCGCCGTACGCGGCGGCCATCGTCCTGATCGCCGCGATCCCCTCCTACCTGCTCGGAAGGCGCTCATGACCGGACTGCGCGTGACCGCGGTGACCACCTCGTACGGGCGCGGCGCACGGGTGCTCGACGGCCTCGGCCTCACCGTCCCCGAGGGCGAACTGGCGGCGGTCCTCGGGCCGTCGGGCTGCGGTAAGACGACCCTGCTCCGGGTCATCGCCGGCTTTCTCGCGCCGGACTCCGGCGAGGTCGTCGTCGGCGGGCGCACGGTCAGCGGACCGGGAGTCCAGGTGCCGCCCGAGCGGCGGGGCGTGGGCATCGTCGCGCAGGAAGGCGCGCTCTTCCCGCATATGAGCGTGGCCCGGAACGTGGCCTTCGGACTGCTGGGCGCGGGGCGTGCCGAACGCCGGGCCCGTACGGCCGAGATGCTGGAACTCGTCGGGCTCGGCGACTTCGGCGACCGGATGCCGCATGAACTGTCCGGGGGGCAGCAGCAGCGGGTGGCCCTGGCCCGCGCGCTGGCGCCCCGGCCGGCGCTCGTCCTCCTCGACGAGCCCTTCAACGCGCTCGACAGCGGTCTGCGGGCGGGCCTTCGCTCCGACATCCGCGCCGCTCTGCGCGCGGCCGGGGCGACGGCGCTGCTGGTCACGCACGACCAGGAGGAGGCGCTGTCGTCGGCGGACCGGGTCGCGGTCATCCGCGACGGCCGGGTGGTCCAGTCGGGCACACCCCAGGAGCTGTACGCCCGTCCCGCCGACACCTGGGTCGCCTCCTTCGTGGGCGAGGCGGTGCTGCTGCCGGGCTCGGCGGACGGCGCACGGGCGAAGACCGCGCTCGGCACGGTCCGTCTCGCGGACGCCCCGGCCGGCGACGGCACGGTGGTGCTGCGCCCCGAGCAGCTGCGGCTGGTCCCTTCCACGGACGAGGAGGCCGCCAGGGGCCGGGTGACGGAGGTCCGCTTCCACGGCCACGACGCGCTGATCCTGGTGGACGTCGCCGCGGTGGGAGCGACGGTGACGGTACGCACCTCGGGGCCGGTGGGGGTGACGCCGGGTGACGAGACGGGGGTCCGGGTCACGGGCGAGGCGACGTTCCACCGGGTGCCGACGGACTGACCTGTTCCACCGGGTGCCGACGGGCTGACCTCGGGGCGGTCCGCCTCGCCGGGACGTCCGCGAAGTGCCGTGACTCCACGCCCCGCCGGCCTTCCGTGCCCGCCGGGGCTCCGCCGCCGTCGCGGGCTCCGCCCCGAACCCCGGCGTGTGACGTACCGGCGCGCCCGGAAGCGCGGGACCCGTCCGACCCCGGCACCGTGAGAAACGCACGCGCCGATTCCCAGCCGCGTCCGGGCCCTGACCTGCCGTGCACCGCCCGCCCCCGGCAGCTCACACACCGGTGCGGCCGGAAGTCGCCCCCGTCGGAAGGCCGTGAGGTCCGTCCGGCCGGATTGCCGGGGCGACCGCAACCGACCGCCTGACCCGCAAGAGCACCATCGCACCTCACACACCCGCATGGCCGGAAACACACGTCCCGCCCGACCACGACACCGTAAGAAACCACGCGCCGGTTCCCAGCCGCGTCGGGCCCGGACCCCCCGGAGCACCGCCCCGCCCCCGCGCCTCACACCGGTGCGGCCGGAAGTCGCCCCCGTCGGGAAGCCATGAGACCCGGCCGGAGGGCCCGGGGCGACCCCGTCCGGGACCTTCTCAGCCGGCCGAGACGGAGGTCGGGCCCAGGCCGGCCTTCCGGGCGATACGGCTCGACGCCAGGCACCGCGCCCCAGCCCACCGCGCCCCACCGCCGGTTCGCCGGTAGCGCGGACGCGCCGGGCGAATGACCGCCGTCACCACCGGATTCGGGCGTCACGGAGGCCGTGCGGCGTTCTCCTCGCGCCCGCGCGGCCCCGGCCGCGCGGGCAGGCACGAGGCCGTCGGCGCGCGGGCGCGCCAGTCGCGGCGGCTCCGCGCGAGACGGGCCGACGGCGCTCCGGGATCCGAAACACGGCGGCCTGCGGTGACGCGGATCGCACCCCCACAGCCCGGTGCCGCGGCCCCTCTCCGGCCGGACTCACCCGGTGGATCTCCCCCGCCACGGACACGATCACGATCCGGCCCACGGATGAAAGTTTGTGAATTAATTCACCAGAACCCTTGGCCAGGCATGCCTATCCATGCTGAGATTCCCCATACTCAACAGCTCAACGGCGCGCTCGGGAGGGCATAGTGGCGCATACCGCCATGTCTGGTTCTGGCACCACAGCAGGTGACGATCCGCTCCAGACCGCGGTATGGCGGCTGCGCTCGCGCGGCTGCTGGACCGACGCGGCGGCTCTGCTGACTCCGTTCACGGCGGACCCAGCGGCCGCCCTGCAAAGAGCGGGACTGCTCGGGGAGCGGTGTCTGTTCACAGGCGAGGGCTGGGCCGACGCGGAGGACGCCCTCCGTACGGCCGAGGCCGTGGCCCGTGACGACGAGGAGCGCGGCGGCGCGGCGGGCGAACGCGGCAGGCTGGCCTATGCCGCGACCAAGCTGGGCGTACGCGACCGGGCCGACGAGGCCCGCTCCGCGCTCGGCCGGGCGGCGGCCCTGTTGCCGCCCACGTCGCCGAGACGGCCGCTGCTCGACTTCCGCCGGGGTCTGCTCGCCGAACACATCGCCGACGCGCCCCAGGCGGCCCGTGCCGCCTACCGGCGTGCGCACGACGGGGCCGCCGCGCAGGGCGACGCGCTGCTGCTCTCCTTCACCTGGCATCATCAGGCCGGACTCGCCCTGCGGGACGGGGAGTTGGCGGAGGCGCGGCACGGCTTCTCCGAAGCACTGCGCATCCGGGTCGAACTGGGCTATCTGATCGGCGCGGCCCCGGCGCTCGCGGCCCTCGCCGACTGCGAGCCCGAGCCGGAGGCCGCCCGGCTGCGGGCCGAGGCCACAAGGCTGTACCGGCTGCTGGGCGGGGTGCCGGTGTGGCTCGCCGGCCGGCTGGCCACCACGGTCCCGTCACCGCAAGCGGAGCCATCGGAGCCCGCTGCCTGAGGAGAGTGAGGGGGGTGCGTGGCGGGTGAGAACACGCCGCGAGGAGGGGGAAGTACCGGACCCGCGTTCACGCTGGGACGAGATCACCGGGGGCCTCTGGATGGGCGGCCATATCTGGATCGACGGTGACGAGCGCAAGCGGCCCGTGGTCGTGAATCATGAATTCGACCTGGTCATCAGCCTGTTCACCCGCCAGGGCCACGGCCCGCCGGCGGGTGTCGAGCACCGGATGCTCCCCATCCCCGACGACGCGCTGACGGCGCGGGAGATCGACCGCGTACGGGATCTCGCGCTGGTGAGCGCCGGGGCGTTACGGGACGGGCGCAGCGTTCTCGTACGGTGCTACACCGGGTACAACGGGTCGGGTCTGGTGGTCGCGCAGACCCTGGTCGAGATGGGGCTGGACGCGGCGGACTCGATCGACCGGGTGCGGCAGCGGCGCTCACCGTGGGCGCTGCACAACGAGATCTTCGAACAGTATCTGCTGACGGGACTGCATGTCGCCGCGCTGCTGACCGATCTGGAGCCGCCGACGATGCTGTGAACGCGATGCCGTCCGGGCCGACTGTCTTTCCGAGCCGGCTGCCCCTGAGTGCCGACTGTCCCTCCGAGCCGACTGCCCCTGAGTGCCGGCTGCCTCTGAGTGCGGATGCCTCTGAGAGCCGACGGGCGCGGGATCCACGGCCAGAGGCTCACGTACACGGACCGGCACGTACACGGACCAACGAGCGGACCGACAAGCACAGGTCGGGCAACGGACCGACAAGCACGGCCCCGACGGACGCAGGCCCACGGGCAGGGCGGCTGCCCGTGAGGACCGGGCGGCGGGCGCGTCAGGTGCCTGACTGGCCGCTGAAGTGCTTCCCGACCAGAGCGCGCACGATCGCCGGATCCTGGGCGATCAACGCGTCCAGCAGCGCCTTGTGTTCCGACGCGTCGGCGATCAGTTCGGCGCGGCACGCGGCGGAGCCGCTCGCCAGGGGCCACCGGGAGCGGCGGTGGAGGTCGTCCGCGATCTCCACCAACTGGTCGTTGCCCGCCAGGGCGAGCACGGCGTGATGGAAGGCACGGTCCCTCTCGGCGTAGGCGGCCCGGTCCCCGGTCGCCGCGACGGCCGCCGCCGCGTCCGCGAGGGGGCGCAGTTCGACCCAGCGGGCGGCGGACACGGTACGGGAGAGCCGGAGCACGACCGGGATCTCGATCAGCGCGCGGACCTCGGCGAGTTCGGCGAGTTCGCGGCTGCTGCGGACGGTGACGCGGAAGCCCCGGTTGGGGACCACCTCCACCGCGCCCTCGGCCGCCAGCCGCTGCATCGCCTCGCGGACGGGGGTCGCCGAGACGCCGAAGCGCACGGCGAGGGCGGGGGCGGAGTAGACCTCGCCGGGTGCCAACTCGCCGTCGGCGAGGGCGGTACGCAGGGCTTGCAGGATCTGGCCTCGCACCGAGTGGCGCTGGACGGTGCGCGGGGCGGACGCCTCGCGTATGGAGAGCGCGGGCGGCTCGCTGTGAGTGTGCTCGCCACGGGCCTGTTCCGGTACGCGGGGCTCGCCGCCGGCGCCGACGCGCCCCGGCGACACCGGGGAGGAGACCGGGGCACCGGAGGGTGCGGACGACCGGCCGGCGTCCGTTGCGGGCGTTGGACGCATGGAGGCGTACGGCCGCTGCGCATAGGACCGGGCGGCGTACGCCGGGGCAGGCGCGGGGGGCTGGAGGGCGGCGGGATACGGCGAGGGCGGCTCGGACGCGTACGGCTGAGGCGGCGCTGTGGCGTCGCGCGCGGGGGCCTGCTCCACTCGGGTCCTCCTCCGGCCGGGGGGTACCGGGCCCGGATGTCTGCGCCCGAGGCCCTGGGTGCACGATAGGCGGACCGGACCTCAGTTCAAACATCGGCCGCACAGGGTAAGGTAAGCCTTACCTGACGACGATCGTGATTCGGTGGTCCCCGGAATGACCCTGCCCGCACTGCTGCCCGCCCCGCCCTCGCCCGTCGAGGACGCGTACGCCCGCCTCGCCGAGGTCTACCCGGCGCTGCGCGTCCTGGAGCTGAAGCCGGGCGAGAGGACGCCCGCGGGCGACGGCTGGGCGGGCGCGGACGAACTGGCGGCCGGCGGCGGGGCACTCGACGCGTACCTCTCCTGGGACGAGGCCCAGATCGTCCGGGACTACGGCCAGGAGGCCCGCCCGGATGTCGTCGCCACCTTCGGACTGCACCGCTACGCCTGGCCCGCCTGCCTGCTGATCACCGTCCCCTGGTTTCTGTGCCGCCGGGTGCCGAGGGTGCCGCCGGGGCAGGTCGCCTTCCACCGGGCGTCGGGCCGGATGACGGTCCGCGTCACGGAGTTCGCCTGTCTGCCGGGCGACCCAGCCGCCCAACTGCCCGGAGCGCGAGTCGTACCGGACGAAGAGGCACTGCGCGAAGAGGTGCGCGGGGCCGTCGCCGATCATCTCGGCCCCCTCCTGGACGGCTTCGGCCCGCGCATGCGGCGCGGCAGGCGCGCGCTGTGGGGCATGGTGACGGACGAAGTCGTCGAAAGCCTCTGGTACATCGGCGGCCTCCTCGGCGAGGAGGAGCGGGCCATGGCGGAGCTGCGGGAGCTACTGCCCGGCAGGGTCGAGCCGTTCGTCGGAGCGCCCGGCTTCCGCGTCCTGACCGGGCCCGAAGGTGAGCGACTGCCCACCCGCGACAGGGCGAGCTGCTGCCTGTTCTATACACTGCGACCGGACGACACCTGCGTCACGTGCCCGCGCACCCGCGACACGGACCGCGTGACGAGACTGCTCCCGAGCGTCTAAAACCACTATCGCGGGACCAATGTCACGCAGCGGATGTCACGCCACCCCGTCCGGGTGATATAAATCGTACGCAACTCCCGCTGCCCGTACGGCAGTTCGAGTAAAACGCACCTATCCGTATGCCGTATGGCCCCATTGGCGTTCTCTTGCGACGAAACCCCCTGGGATCGCCGGGACTTCGGTCACTATGGCGGCCGAAACGCCCTACCGCGATGCAGATGTAAGGGACGCCAATACATGAGAGACATATCGCTTACCTGGCTGCTTCCCGGCGGCGTGATGCTCGTGGGAGTCCTGGTCGCGATCGCTGTGCTCCAGCGCGGCAAGAAGGCCGCCGGCAAGCCGGAAATCGAGGATTCCTGGGAGCGCAGTGAGGAGCGCCGCCGGCGCAAGGAGGCCCTGTACGGCACGGCTTCCTACGTACTCCTCTTCTGCTGCGCCGCGGTTGCCGCCGCTCTCTCCTTCCACGGTCTGGTCGGCTTCGGCCGGCAGAACCTGAACCTTTCCGGGGGCTGGGAGTACCTGGTCCCGTTCGGCCTCGACGGTGCCGCCATGTTCTGCTCGGTGCTCGCCGTCCGCGAGGCCAGCCACGGTGACGCCGCCCTCGGCTCCCGCCTCCTGGTCTGGACGTTCGCCGGGGCCGCCGCCTGGTTCAACTGGGTCCACGCTCCCCGCGGGCTGGACCACGCGGGCGCTCCGCAGTTCTTCGCGGGCATGTCGCTCTCGGCCGCCGTCCTCTTCGACCGCGCCCTGAAGCAGACCCGCCGGGCCGCCCTCCGGGAGCAGGGCCTGGTGCCCCGCCCACTGCCGCAGATCCGTGTGGTCCGGTGGCTGCGGGCTCCGCGTGAGACCTTCAACGCCTGGTCGCTGATGCTCCTGGAGGGCGTCCGCACGCTGGACGAGGCGGTCGAGGAGGTTCGCGAGGACCAGGCGGCGAAGAAGGAGAACCGTGTCCGCTCGCGCGACCAGGCCAAGCTGGAGCGGGCGCGCATCAAGGCCCTGAACCGGCAGCACCGCGCCTGGGGCCGCGGCCGCGTCCTGCGGGAGCCGGCACTGCCGGCGCTCGCCTCCGGCGGGGGCTCCGGCTCCAGCAATTCGGGGAGTTCCGCCCAGGCCCTTACGGAGGGTTCCAAATCCGTAGCGGAGCCTGCCATAGAACCCGGACAATCGCCGCTTCGGTCCATGTCTTCCCGTCAGGCCGAGGGTCCGGCCTCCGCTGAGCCCCGGATGGTCGACCTCACCGCCGAGGACGACACGATGACGCTGCCGCGCCTCGACTCGCTGGAGCGGAAACTGAAGGACCTGGAGCAGCAGTTCGGCTGAGCGCCGGACGCGCACGCATACCAAGAAGGCCGGTCCGGGACACCCCGGACCGGCCCCTTCTTCTTGTGGCTCGGTTCTCACTCGCCAGGGAGACTCCCCCGACGCGCCCTGCCCGCGCGGCCCGGCGGCTTACTCGCCGGGTCAGGCGGCGGGCCTGCCGTTGAGTTCGAACCAGATCACTTTGCCCGCGCTCTGCGTCCGTACGCCCCAAGAGTCCGCGAGGCTCTGCACCAGTGCGAGGCCCCGGCCGTGAATGTCGAGCACATCGGCGGCGCCGGTGTCCGGACGGCCGTCCGGCGGCTCCGGCAGCCCCTCCATGAAGTCCCGCACCTCGACCCGGAGCGTGGCCGAGGCGACGGTCGCCGTGACCACCGCGCCGTGATCCGTGTGGATCAGGGCGTTGGTGACCAGTTCGCTCGCCAGCAGCTCCGCCACGTCGGCCGTATCCCGGCCGCCCCACTGTCCCAGCAACTCCCGCAGTCCATGCCGTACTTCCGGCACGGACTTCAGATCGCCGCACCCCATGTACCGGTGCAGCCGCTCCCTTCCATGGGCCGCTCCAGGCTGTCCCCCGTGTCGGCCGTGTCCTTCCGTCCCGGACCCGGCCCCTCCCTGACGCCCTATCATCATCCCCACCCGTTTACGTCGGATCCTCTGTCACGACTATCCGCGTGCCACTGTCCGTATCGGACACCGTCACGGAGAGCCCTGCCCCCTGCGGGCCCACGCCACGCATGACGAAATGGTCAAGTCGCGCCGGGGCCGGATTTTTCCCCCAGCGGACGGATGTGGTCTACGCCAATTGCCGGAGGTCGGCGTCTCACGGCAATCGGCTTCGGACCGGCGTGTCCAAGTAGCGGTCTCAGGGCGGAAGCTTCAAGGCCGGGAGTCCAAGCCTGGGGTCCAAGCCGGGGGTCCAACCCGGGTCTCAACGCCGGGGCACATGGCGCAGATTGGAACGCGCCATCTGCACCATCCGGCCGACACCGCCGTCGAGCACCATCTTGCTGGCGGAGAGCGCGAATCCCGTCACCATCTCGGCGCTGATCTTCGGTGGGATGGAGAGCGCGTTCGGGTCGGTGACCACGTCGACGAGAGCCGGTCCCTTGTGCTTCAACGCCTCCTTCAGCGCGCCCGCGAGGTACCTCGGCTTCTCGACCCGTACGCCAAAGGCCCCGGACGCCCGCGCGATCGCCGCGAAGTCGGGGTTCTTGTTGGTGGTTCCGTACGAGGGAAGTCCCGACACGAGCATCTCCAGCTCGACCATGCCCAGCGAGGAGTTGTTGAAGAGCACCACCTTCACCGGGAGGTCGTACTGGACCAGTGTGAGGAAGTCGCCCATCAGCATGGAGAATCCGCCGTCGCCGGACATCGAGACGACCTGCCGGTTCCGGTCGATGAACTGGGCGCCGATCGCCTGGGGCAGGGCGTTGGCCATCGAGCCGTGGCTGAAGGAACCGATGATCCTGCGGCGGCCGTTGGGCGAGATGTAGCGCGCCGCCCACACATTGCACATTCCGGTGTCGACGGTGAACACGGCGTCCTCGTCGGCGAGTTCGTCGAGGACCGACGCGACGTACTCCGGGTGGATGGGTACGTGCTTCTCCACCTTGCGGGTGTACGCCTTGACCACGCCCTCCAGCGCGTCGGCGTGCTTCTTCAGCATCTTGTCGAGGAACCTGCGGTCCGTCTTCTCCTGTACCCGGGGAACGAGACAGCGCAGCGTCTCGCGCACATCGCCCCAGACCGCGAGATCCAGCTTGGACCGGCGGCCGAGGTGCTCGGGCCGCACATCGATCTGCACGATCTTCACATCGTCGGGGAGGAAGGCGTTGTACGGGAAGTCCGTGCCGAGCAGGATCAGCAGATCGCACTCATGGGTGGCCTCGTACGCCGCGCCGTAGCCGAGCAGACCGCTCATGCCGACATCGAACGGATTGTCGTACTGAATCCACTCCTTTCCGCGCAGTGCGTGTCCCACCGGCGACTTCACCCGCTCCGCGAACTCCATCACCTCGGCGTGCGCGCCCGCCGTGCCGCTGCCGCAGAAGAGGGTGACCCGTTCGGCCTCGTCGATCATCCGGACGAGCTTGTCGATCTCGCCGTCCCCCGGACGTACGGAGGGCCGGGAGGTGACCAGCGCGTGCTCGATCGACTTCTCGGGTGCCTGCTGGGCGGCGATGTCCCCCGGCAGCGAGACGACGCTGACGCCGCTGCGGCCGATCGCGTGCTGAATCGCCGTCTGGAGCAGCCGCGGCATCTGCCGGGGGTTGGAGATCAGCTCGCTGTAGTGGGAGCACTCCCGGAACAGCTGATCGGGATGGGTCTCCTGGAAGTAGCCGAGGCCGATCTCGCTGGAGGGGATGTGCGAAGCGAGGGCGAGCACGGGGGCCATGGAGCGGTGGGCGTCGTAGAGCCCGTTGATCAGATGGAGATTGCCGGGGCCGCAGGATCCGGCGCAGGCCGCGAGCCTGCCGGTGAGCTGGGCCTCGGCGCCGGCCGCGAACGCGGCGGTCTCCTCGTGCCGGACCTGGATCCAGTCGATGGCGGAGTTGCGGCGGATGGCGTCGACGACGGGGTTGAGGCTGTCGCCGACGACTCCGTACAGCCGCTGGACACCGGCGCGGACGAGGATGTCGACGAACTGCTCCGCGACGTTCTGCTTGGCCATGGGATGCGCACCCTTTCTCGGCATGGACGGCCTACGGCCTGAACTTCCATCAATTCACGCCTGGCGCGATCGCGCCTCCCCGTTACGCCCAGTGGTCCGCCCCACGGCGGGAAGGAGCCGCCGCCCGGCCGCCCCCCGCGGCCCCGGGAGGCTCGCAGCCCCGCAGCCCCGGGAGGCTCGCCCGCCGATCGGGCCCGTACCCGTCGCGCCGCCGATCGGGCCCGTGCCGGTCACGCCTCCCAGATTCCGACGGCCGTGCGGTCGTCCGCGTACCCCTTCACGCGCAGTGTGGCGTCGGAGAGGAACTCGGACAGGCCCGGCGGCTCGACGGCCCGCCAGCGCTCGGCCAGTTCTCCCGCGAGGGCGGGCTCCCCGCGCATCGGGTCGGCGAGCCCCGGACCGCAGAGCAGAAGGGTGTCACCGGGGCGGGCGACGGAGGCCCGGAAGCGGAACGGTTCGGCAACCGGCGGAGGCTCTGCCTCCATATAGGGGGACGGGGGCGTCGGGATCCCGAGGTTCATGGTCAGCCGGTCCCCCTCGGGGGTCTCTGACGGAACGCCGTCCCCCGCCCGCGCGGAGCCGTACCCGACGACGGGGGCGCCGGAGACCGAATCCGGGCCGGGAAGCGAGGGCTCGATGTCCTGCCAGACGCCGTCCCTGAGCCGGAAGAGGCCGCCGGGACCGACGCCGAAGAAGATCCGCGTACGGCATTCGGGGTCGGCGGAGAGCAGCAGACACCGCAGCCCCGCCGTGTACTCCTGCGGAGCCACCCCCATGTCGGCGGCGGCGGCCCGCAGCTTGCCGAAGCTGCGGTCGGTGAGCCGGTGCAGCCCTGACTTCAGGTCCCCGCGCCGTCCCGCCCTGATGTCCTCCGAGAGCCGCGCGTGGCTGCGCCCGACGGCTCCGCCGATCCACCGGCAGACGTCGGCCGCGGCGAGATGCGCCCCTTCGGCGGCCCGCGCCCCACTCGCCACGGCCACCAGTACGAGTGCGGCGGTCCCGGTGCCGAACCGGGCGGTCAGCAGCGCGTCCCGGCGCGGCTCTCCCCGGTAGCGCGCGGAGTCCCCTCGTACGGACGCCGCGCGCAGTGTGTACGAGCCGTACCGCGCGCCGTCGAGCACGGTGTCCGCGACGAGTTCCTCCAGCCGCTCCGCGTCGGCGGGCGGCAGAGCGGTCGGATCGGCGTCGTAGGTGGGCGGACCGGCCCCGATGTAACCGGGGTGGGACGACGCGCCGACGACGGTGGCGGCAGGAGCGGTGGCTCGCGGCGGATCCGCGGGCGCGTGGGGCGTTCCGCGCGGTGGAGGCCGCACCGGGGGCGGGGGCGGCGTCGGGGGCGGTTCCATCGGTGCGGGCGGCGGTGCGACCGGCCGTTCGGGTGGCGGCGCGGCAGCGGGGTGCGGCTCCCAGGGAGCACCGGGTGCGGGCGCCGCGCCGATGGCTGCGCCGGGCTCGGCCGCCGGGCGGGGAGCGCTCTCGGTGCGCGGCCGATCCGGCGGGGGGCCCGCGTGGGCCGCGGGAGGGGGTGCGGGAGCCGCCGGAGGGGCCGGAGGAGGGACGTTCGGTGCGGTCTTCGGGGCGGTCTTCGGGGCGGCAGGTGGGGCTTCCGGAGCGGCTTGAGGCGCGGCTTCCGGTGCGGCCTGGGGCGCGGCTTCCGGGGCGGCGGCCTCGGGCGCGGTCGGTGGTGCGGTCGGCGGCGGGTCCGGCGGGCTCGAAGCCCGTGGCGGGTCGGCGGAACCGGCGGGCGACCCGGCGGAGGCAGGCGGCGGTCCGGGCTCGGGCGCTCGGTACCCGAGCGGCGGGGCGGACGCGTCGGGCGGACCGGAGGCCGACTGGGCGGACGCGCCGGGCAGGCCCGACGCCGACGGCCCGGAATCCGGGCCCGGCTGTTCGGACCGGGCCGGGGCACCCACGCCGTCGGGCTGCCGGGGATCAGCCGGACCGCTCCGCGCGGCGGGCGGCTCCGGCGCGGTCCGGGGGCCCGGGATGTCGTCCGGAGCCTCGATGTCGTCCGCCGGGGCCGCCTCCCACCAAGCCCCGGAGCCGGACGGACCCGCCTCGGGCGCCGACCGCCGACCCGGCCCGGTCACGGCGTCGGACGCCGAGTCGAACCGCGTGTCCAGCGTGTCCCCCGCACTCGCCGCCGGACCCGTGTCCGGGGCGGACTCGTCGTACAGCCGGTTCCACCAGTCGTCTTCGCCGGTGGTGGGCTTCTCCCCCTGCTGACTCATGCCCTTATTGTCCACCGCGAGGGCCGTATGAAAACGGGGCCTTCCGAAAACCTATGAGCGGCCAGACCCCCGAACAGGGCTCCACCGGGCCCCGTTCACCCGGAGGGGAAACGGACCCCCGGCGGACCCGCTCGTGGCCGGCACAGGGCGTATCCGGTGATCACGGCGGGGGCGAGTCCGGGTCGCGGACGTCCCGGACGTCACCGTCCGGGACTCGCGCGACCGCCGAACGCGGACGTGGGCGGGGAGACTTCGTGAGAAACGTCTCCGGGCCCATTCCCTCCCGGCCGCCTCCGAGCACGAGTGCCCGTACCCGTCGAATGCGCCGTAACCGGGGCGTGTCGGTGCTGTCGTGATGTCACCTTGGCGGAGCGCCAAGGGATACGGGGATGATGTGCGCGGCGGGAAGCCGCCGTGACCGGTACGCGTCACGGCGATCCCACAGGGGCCATGTACACGCGGTCGACACAGGGGTTCGACGGCGGTCGCAAGCAGTCGCGGGTCTGAGGAGGTCTGGTGCTGGGAGGGATCTGGTGCTGGGAGCTATAGGTCTTGACGAGAGACAGGAGTCGGCGTATCGCGCGCTGGTCGCACTGGGGGCGGCCGAGATCTCCGATCTGGCGCACCGGCTGGAGCTGCCGGAGACGGACACGGAGAGGGCGCTGCGGCGGCTGGAGCGGCAGGGACTCGCCGCACGGTCGTCCGCACGGCTCGGGCGGTGGGTGGCGGCGCCTCCCGGCGTCGCGCTGGGTGTACTGCTCACTCGGCAGCGCCATGAACTGGAGCGGGCGGAGCTGGCGGCCTCGCTGCTGGTGAAGGAGTACCGCGCCGAGGCGGCCGAGTCGGCCGCGCACGATCTGGTGGAGGTGGTGACCGGCGAGAGCGCGGTGGCGCACCGCTCTCTCCAGCTCCGGCGGGGGGCCGTGGCGGAGGTCTGTGCCCTCGTCGCCGGTCACCCGGCCGCCGATGCCGGCCGGGGAGACGAGTCGGAGGAGCAGGCGTCCGCGCGGGGGGTCGTCCACCGTGTCGTCATCGAACGCGCGGCGCTGTCCGCGCCGGGAGGCGTCGGCGAGCTGATCGCGGCCCTCGGCCGCGACGAACAGGTGCGGGTCGTGGACCGGGTCCCCAGCGGGCTCGTGGTCGCCGACCGGGCCCTCGCGATGGTTCCCCTCACGGCCCACGGCACCGCTCCCTCCGCTCTCGTCGTCCACGGCAGCGGTCTCCTGGAGTCCCTGCTGAGCCTCTTCGAGGCGGTCTGGCGCGAGGCGCTGCCGCTGCGCCTGGGCACGGGGACGCCGTCCGGCGCGGTCACGGGGTACGAGGAGGTTCCGGGCGGGCCCGACGCCACCGATCTGGAGATCCTCTCCTTGCTGCTCGCGGGCATGACGGACGTCAGGGTCGCCAAGCAGCTGGACCTCGGTCTCCGTACGGTTCAGCGCCGGGTGAAGGGTCTGATGGAACTCACGGGCGTGACCACCCGTCTGCAACTGGGCTGGCAGGCGTACGCGAAGGGCTGGGTGATCCGGGAGACACGGTGACGGGCGTATCCGCGCGACCTGCGGGATTCGCGTGGATACTGCACCCTTGTCAGATGGGCGGCATATGGCAGCTCCTGTTGGTCGGCCTGGTCATGGGGCTGGGCGTGGTGGGAGTGATCGTTCCGGGGGTCCCGGGGCGCTGGCTCATATGGGCGGCCATGCTCTGGTGGTCGCTACAGGAGCAGACCCGGCTCGCCTGGGTGCTCCTGGTCGCCTCCACGGCGCTGTTCCTGGTCGTCCAGGTGATCCTGTGGCTGATGCCGACCCGCCTCATACGCGAGTCCGGCGCCACTGTCCGGATGGCCGCCTTCGCGGGCGTGGGGGCGATCGTGGGCTTCTTCGCAGTGCCCGTGATCGGCGCGATTCCGGGGTTCGTCGGTGGGATCTACCTCTGCGAACGGCAACGTCTCGGCGGCCACGGCCAAGCGGCCGCCTCCACGCGCACGGCGATGCGGGGGGCGGGGACGAGTGTGCTGGTGGAGCTGTTCGCGTGTCTGCTGGTGATGGGGGCGTGGATGGGGGCCGTCATCTGGGGCTGAGGGCCCCGGAGGCACCGCCGGCCCCGATACTCCGTACCCCGGACCGCCCGCAGACCCGGACCACCGCCGCCAACCCCGAATCCTCCGCCCCGAATCCTCCCCTTCAATGCTCCGTCCCGGGTCCTTGGCCCGATGCGGGACCCGGTGTGACGTGTGAGGCTTGGCGGATGACCGAATTCAGTGAGGCCGAGCGTGACTATCTCGCGTCCCAGCGGCTGGGGCGGCTGGCCACCGTCGATGTGAAGGGGCAGCCGCAGGCGAACCCGGTCGGCTTCTTCCCGCAGCCGGACGGGACCATCCTCGTCGGGGGACACTCCCTGGCGAGCACGAAGAAGTGGCGCAACCTCCAGGCGAACCCGAAGGTCGCGCTCGTCGTCGACGACATCGTGAGCATCAGTCCGTGGAAGGTCCGCGGAGTGGACATCCGGGGCGAGGCGGAACTGCTGACGGGCCCGCACGACTTGGGCCCGCACTTCAGCGAGGAGCTGATCCGGATCCACCCGAGGAAGATCCACAGCTGGGGCCTGGAGCCGTAGTCCGCTCCGCGCCTCACCGCGGCCGCGGAGGACGACCGCGGCGCGGGACCCGGGTTTCCCGCGCCACGGTCAGCGATCTCCCGGACTCACCGCGGCCGGCCGCGCTTCGCCTCGATCGCCGCCCGGCCGATCGCGCCCCGCATCCGCCCCTCCCTGCGCAGTTCGTTCCGGACCCGGGCGTCCGTCTTGGCGACGATGTACTTGTTCTCCCGCAGGAGCTTGCGGTAGCTCTCCAGCCTGCGCTGCGGCAGCGAGCCGTCCTCGACGGCAGCGAGGACCGCACAGCCCGGCTCCGCGTCGTGCGCGCAGTCGTGGAACCGGCACCGCGCGGCGAGTTCCTCGATCTCCGAGAAGACCTGCCCCACACCGGTTCCGGCGTCCCAGAGGCCGACGCCCCGGAGTCCGGGGGTGTCGATGAGCACCCCTCCGCCGGGCATGACGACGAGGTTCCGGGTCGTCGTCGTGTGCCGTCCCTTGCCATCGGTGTCCCTCGCGGCCTGGACGTCCATGACGTCCAGGCCGAGGAGTGTGTTGGCGAGCGTGGACTTGCCCGCACCCGACACACCGAGCAGAACGCTCGTCCCACCGGAGACGATCGCGGCGAGTACGTCCATCCCCTCGCCCGTCAGAGAGCTGACGGGCAGCACCGGCACACCGGGCGCGGTGGTCTCCACGTCCTGCACGAGATACGAGAGCCCGGTGACGTCCGGCACCACGTCCGCCTTGGTGAGCACGACGGCCGGCTGCGCCCCGCTCTCCCAGGCGAGGGCGAGGAACCGCTCGATCCGCCCGAGGTCGAGTTCGACCGCGAGCGACACACAGATGACGACGTGGTCGACGTTGGCGGCCAGGACCTGACCTTCGGAACGCTTGGACGACGTCGACCGCACGAAGGCCGTACGGCGAGGGAGGATCGTGCGCGCGTACCGCGGATCACCGCCCTCGGGATCGACGGCGACCCAGTCCCCCGTGCACACGACCTTCATAGGGTCACGGGGAACGACGAACTCGGTGTCGGCCCGGATCACCCCGTCGGGGGTGGCGACGTCACACTGACCACGGTCGACCCGTACCACACGGCCGGGCACCAGCCCCTGCGCGGCGTACGGAGCGAACTCGGCAGCCCAGCCCTCATCCCAGCCGTAAACGGCAGGCGCGTGCTGAGCATCAGAAAGGGAAGAAGTGTTGAACGAAGCGTTGAACAAGGGAAACCCTTCGAAGGGTGACCCCGGCAGCGCGCTCTGCGCGCGGAACGTCGAGTGGTGTCAGCCGGAGGCCACAGGGGTGGAAGCGATGAACTCCTGAACGCGGGCAGCGCCCGTCACCATGACCGTCATCAACGTCCTCACCTCCTGCTTCACCTCAACGAACCAACATCGCCCCCGGCCACGACACACAGCGGCACCTTGGAACGAGCAGCAGCATAACCCCGCTCAGGGCACGCCACCACCGATTAGCTCGCGGTCGCGGGGACCGCGGCCTTGGCGGTACGGACCTCCGGGGCAGCTCTTGCGACGACGGTGCGGGCCGGGGCGCGGCTGTACCGCACCTCGCTGTCCCTGGAGGACTGGGCCCGCTTTCTCACCGTGGCCAAGCCGTGGACGACCCGACGCGGCAGCGCCGCCGTCGCCGAGGACGGGCCGCAGGTCATCACCGCCACGGACGTCTCCTTCACCTACCCCGGCACCGACACCCCCGCGCTCGACGGCATCGACCTGGGTCTCGAGCGCGGCGAGGTCATCGCCCTGGTCGGCGAGAACGGCGCCGGCAAGAGCACCCTCGCCCGCATCCTGACCGGCCTCTTCCTCCCCACGACGGGGTCCGTGCGGTGGGACGGGGTGGACCTGGCGGACGCCGACCCGGCCAATGCACTCGCCCAGGTCGCGCTCGTCCCGCAGGACTACACCCGCTGGCCGCTCGCCGCACGCGAGAACATCACCCTCGGCCGGCCCCGCCCCGAAGGCGACACCGCCGTACACACCGCCGCCGAGGCCGCCGGCGCCGACAGCGTCATCGCCAACCTGCCCCATGGCCTGGACATCTCACTGGCCCGTTCCTGGTGGGGAGGACACGACCTGTCCGGCGGACAGTGGCAACGCATCGCGTTCGCCCGCGCCTTCCATCGCAACGCCCCCGTCTGGCTGGTCCGGGGATTCAGCCCCTGGCGCCCGGCGGCCGGACCTCAGCCGGACCTGACGACGGGAGCGGTCCCCGGCCGCCCTTGTGGGGTGGCCGGGGACCTTCCGCTCGGGCAACGGCGCTGTACGACCGAGCGGAGTCAGTGGGCGCCGAAGTCGGGCAGGGTGAGAGCCGAATGGGCCGGGCGGGGTTCCGGGGTGGGCATGGTGCTGAGGTCGCGCAGGCGGTCGTTGCGCTGTTCCAGGGCCTGGGCGGTGGTCGGGAAGAGGGTGGCGCCGCCCTCGCCGACGAGGTTCTGGTTCAGGGTCACGAAGTCACGGGTGGTGTGTTCGTAGGCGGCGAAGCCCTCGGCGTGGTTCCCATCGGCCAGGGAACCCGCGAGCATGTAGGCGCCCACGAGGGCAAGGCTGGTGCCCTGGCCGGTGAGGAACGAGGGCGCGTAGGCGGCGTCGCCCAGGAGGGCGACCCTGCCGCTGGTCCAGCGGGGCATGCGTATCTGGCCGACCGCGTCGAAGAAGACGTCGTCCGCGTCGCGCAAGGCGGCCAGGAAACCCGGAACCTCCCATCCGGCGTCGGCGAACGCCTCGGCAAGCAGGTCCCGTTGGGCTTCCAGGTCGCCGAACGCGTCGAGGGGTGGATCCGGTTGGACGAAGTTCAGGAAGGCGTGTACTTCGTCGTCCTCCCCCACGGCGTAGAGGGCCGCGGCCCTGCCCGGGGTGTTCCACATCACGGTCTCGTGGGAAAGACCCAGTGTGTTGCGCATGGTGAAGATGGCGAAGCAGTAGCCGAGGTGGCGGTGGAACTGTTCTTCCGGGCCGAACAGCATCTCCCGGGTGCGTGAGTGCATGCCGTCCGCGCCGAACACCATGTCGAACGTACGGCCACCGCCGCTGTGGAAGGTGACGTCGACTCCGCGGTCGGACTGGTCGAGGGTGGCGATGGAGTCGTTGAACAGGAACTCCACGTCGTCACGGATGGCCGTGTACAGAGCGTCGGTCAGATCTCCGCGCCGTATCTCCAGGTCCCGTCCCGCGACACCGCCGGTGACGGCGTGCGGGTGGAGCGAGACCACCTCCCTGCCGTCCCCCTCGAGGAAGGTGAGGCGGCGCAGGTCGATGTGTGCGTCCCGCAGTTGCGGCAGGATCCCCATCCTCTTCACGACGTCGAGTGCGGTGCCGCGTACGTCGATGGGGTAGCCGCCGCTGCGGAGCGTGCCGGCCTTCTCCACGACCGTGACCGCGTAGCCGTAGCGGTTGAGCCAGAAGGCCAGGGCGGGCCCCGCGATGCTGGCCCCGGAGATCAGGACGCTGCGCCCGGGTGTGGCGCGTGTGCTCGTCGGCTGCTGGGTGCGGGTCATGCCTTGACTCCTTTGTGCATGGTGCGGGTGACGAACAGGGCCAGCGACGTGACGACGCCGGCCAGGACGAAGCCGGTGACGTAGGCCGATTCGGCCGCGGTCTCCGACCCGGAGGGGGTTGCGGCGGTGAGGAGGGCGCCGCCGAGCTGGCCGCCCACGGCGTAGCCGAGCACGCGGCTCACCAGGATCAGGCTGGTGGCGATGCCGGTGTCGCCCGAGTCGACGGCGGTGGCGGTGCTGGTCATCATGGCCGTGACGCACAGGCCGTTGGCCAGCGCGATCAGGGCCTTGCCGACGACGAGGTGCCAGACCTCGGTGTGCACGGCCGCCAGGGCGACCAGGGAGACGGCCATCATGACGACGCCGGCGTTGACGACGGCGCGCGAGCCGAACCGCCGGTCGCCGATCCCGCCGAGCGGCCCTGCCAGCGTCGCGGCGATGGCGCCGGGAAGCAGGAGAAAGCCGATCTCGGTGGCGCTGGCTCCGAATCCGTATCCGTCGCCGCGCTCGTCGAGCAACTGCGGAACGAGGAAGACCGCGGTCGACGTGCCGAGGCAGATGACGAACGTCAGCACGCACGCCTTCCAGATCTCGGGCCGTGCCAGCATGCGCAGATCGATCATCGGCGAGGCCGCGCGCCGTTCCACGGACACCCATCCGGTGACGAAGGCGGCGAGGACCACGACGAGGGCGCCGAGTACGAGTGGTTGCGAGCCGGCCTCGGGGGCCAGCGCCAGTACGAGCATGAGCGTGATCAGCATTCCGCTCAGGAGCAGCAGGCCGGGCCAGTCGATCCCGGCGTCGCGAGAGGGGCCCGGAGGATCGGAGGGCATCAGCCTGTTCACGAGCAGGGTGGCTCCGACGACCGCGATCGTCGGCAGCGCGAACATCCAGTGCCGGGAGAGCTGTTCCGCCACCGGCCCGGCTGACAGCATGCCGGCCATCCCTCCCCCTACGAAGAGTCCGCTGACCACGCCGATGGCCACTTTGGACTCGCCTGCGGGAAGGTGTTTGCGCACCACGATGAACGACAGGGGCAGCGCACCCACCATCGCCCCTTGCAGCACCTGGCCGAGCAGCAGCACGGGGAGGTTCGGTGCCAGGGCGGACACCGTGCCGCCGACCGAGACCACCGCCATCAGCCGGATCAGGACCTTCTTCCCGCCGTAGCGGTCGCCGAACTTGCCCGCCAACGGTGTGATGAGCGCGCCGGCGATGAGGAGCACGATGCTGAGCAGCGCCCCTTCGGACTGGCTCATGTCCAGTTCGCGCTCCAGGAGCGGGATCGTCGGTGACACGACCGACTCCAGGGCGCCGGTGGACAGGGCCAGGAGGCCGAGCGCCCCGACAGCGGCCTTCCCGATGGGGGGTGAGGGAGCCAGACTTGTCGTCATGAGGGTCCTTTCCGTCATTGCCGAGTGAGGGCCGTCGATGGAGCGGTCGCGGAACCAGCCGTCGTCGCTGAACCGCTCGTCGCCGTCGCGCCGGCCCGAGCCGGCGACGGGTGTACAGACCGAGGCGGATGCGGGCCGCGCGGCCGCTCATCGTCCTGCCGCGTAGCCCTGGGCGCCGCGCGGGTTCGCGGCCGCCCGCAGGACGCCGCTGTCCGGGTCACGCGTGACGACGGACAGGCGGCCCTGGCTCCAGGGTCCGGAGACGGTCACGTCGTGACCGCGTTCACGCAACGCGTCGACGACCGCCTCGCCGGCCCGTTCCTCGATCACCAGTCCCCTGGGTGTCCAGGTCCGCGGCCAGAAGGAGCTGGGTACCGCGGTGGTGTGGAACGCGGGTGCGTCGATCGCCTCCTGCGGGTCCATGCCCAGCGCCAGCGTGCGCACCAGGTAGAGCAGTTGCCACTGGTCCTGCTGGTCGCCCCCGGGTGTGCCCAGCGCTGCCACGGGACTGCCGTCGCGCAGCAGCAGGGTCGGCGTCAGTGTCGTCCGCGGCCGCCGACCCGGTGCCAGGCGCGACGGCGCGGCCGGGTCCAGCCAGGTCATCTGGAGTCGTGTACCCAGCGCGAATCCGAGCTCCGGCACGGTGGGCGAGGACTGGAGCCACCCTCCCGAGGGCGTGGCGGAGATGATGTTTCCCCAGCGGTCGACGACGTCGATGTGACAGGTGTCGCCTCGCGTCTCCCCGGTCTGCTGCACGGTGGGTTCTCCCACGCCGTCGGCCTGTCGGGCGGGCCCCCGGGTGATGAGCGGTGGTGTGTACGGCGCGACGCCGATGTCGCCGGGCTTGAAGGCGGTCGAGGCTCCTGCGCCGATCAGAGCGGCGCGCGCCTTGCTGTACCGGGGGGACAGAAGTCGGCGCACCACGGTTTCCGCGGCTGCCGGATCGAGGTGCCCGTAGTACGCCTCTCGGTCGGCCATGGCCAGTTTCAGAGCCTCGGTGATGGTGTGGACGCCCTCGGCGGTCGACGGATCGATCTGCTCGTCGTTGAAGTGATCAAGGAGGGTGAGGGCCTGCAGCAGCACGGGGCCCTGGGACCACAGGCCCGCCTTCGCCACCGTGACCCCCCTGAACTCCGCGGTGACCGCGGGCTCGAGGGACGGGTGGAAGTCGGTGAAGTCGGCGGCGGTGATGACTCCGGCGTGGTCTCCGCCCGAGGAGTGCCGGTGGGGTACGGCCGCGAACTGCGCCACGGCGGTCGCCACGAACCCGGTTCGCCAGGCGCGGCGTGCGGCGTCGATGCGTGCGGCTCTCGTCCCTCCGGTACCCGCGGCTTCCGTCGTGTCCGCCGTGCCGGCGTCGCACAGCCTGCGCAGGGTGCGGGCGTAGGCGGGGTTGCCGAGGGTGGCGTCCGGTTCGGGGACTCGTCCTTCGGGCATCCACAGCGCGTACGACGTCGGCCAGTGCAGGCGGAAGAGGTCCTCCACCGTGGCCAGGACGCGTGCCAGCTGGGGTACGACGGGAACACCGCGCTCCGCGTATTCGACGGCGTAGGCCAGGATGTCGGCGAGTTCCCAGGTGCCGAACTCGGCGAGCAGCCAGAGCCAGGAGTCGACGGCGCCCGGGACGGCGGCGGCCAGGGCGCCTGCGCCGGGGACGTGGTCGAGCCCTTCGGCGTGGAAGTGCTCGATCGTGGCGCCTCGCGGGGCGTGGCCCTGTCCCGCCAGCACGCGCGGCGACGGGTCCGCCGCGGTCGCGAGTACGGCGACGAGGTCGCCGCCCGGCCCGTTGAGGTGAGGTTCGGCCACGTGCAGCACGAAGGCGCCGGCGGTGGCCGCGTCGAAGGCGTTGCCGCCCCGCTCCAGTACGGACTGGGCCGTCGCGGAGGCCAGCCAGTGTGTCGACGCGCACATGCCGAAGGAGCCGCGCAGCGTGGGGCGTGTCTTGTGAGGGGGAGCGTCGGTCGGTGACGGGTGTTGACCGGCCATGTCTGTCACATTCCGTTCCTATGGCGAAGGGTGGCCCCGTGTCGGCTCACGGCGTGTGGTGGGCGGCGTGGTGGGCGGCCAGGACGTCGCCGCCGAAGTCGGTCTCGGGGTCTCGCCACACGGCGTGGGCGTGGTTGGCGCCGCGGTGGACGTTGGTCCACTCGATGAGCAGCCGCGGACCCTGCAAGCGGTAGTAGTGCGGTTCACCCGCCGTGGTCGAGCCGGCCCAGGAGAGGTGTACGGCGTCCAGCGCCGCGGGGTCGTCGTAGCGGGGCAGCTGGGAGACCCCGTCCGGGACGCGGCCGAGGTGACTGCCGAGCAGGGAACGCAGCAACTCCCTTTGCTCCGCGTCGAGTTCCGAGCCCGGCACGCCCGTGGGTGTGGAGGTGAGGGCAAGCGCCCGCCGGTCCGTGCCGTCGAGGCCGGTGGCAGGGTGCTCGGCGCGGTCGGGGGTGTGTGTGCCGGGGCGCCACAGTTCGCGGCGCTTGATCACGCGGTCGTGGATCCGGGTGCTGTTGCCCGCCACGATGTCGTTCGGGGCGCGGGGCAGCAGCAGCGCACGGGCGGCGGACTCGGGGCGCAGGGAGCGAACCAGCTCGCGGGCCTTGTCTTCGGCCGCCCCCAGCGGGCGCAGCGTCGTACCGCCCAGCAGGGGTGAGGCGGCGGGGTCGGCGCCCAGGAAGCAGGGCGTGGTGGCGGCGACGTGTCCGTCCACGACGAGGTTGTTGAGCGAGACGTGGTGGCCGCCGAACCGCCATCCCCACGGCCGTGTCCCGCCGGGCTCGCCGAAGACCCGCAGGTAGTACATGCCGGGATCGCGGGTCCGCTCCCTGCCCCAGTTCACCGAGAAGCCCTCGACGTGGTCGAGTACGTTCTCCAGGCCGAGCACGGTCGCGACGGTGACGTACCCGGCTTCGGACAGCCCGCTCGCGACCAGCCGCATGACCAACCGGTGCTGGGCCGGGCGCTGCTGGTGCAGGGTCAGGCCGCCGTGGTCGGTGGGTGTGTAGAACCAGCGGGTGCGTTCGGCCTCGGCCTCGCCGTCGGCGCCGGGTGGAGGTCCGACCGCCACCTCGCGCTGGTCCGCGTCCAGGGAGTCCAGCCACGCCCGTGCCGCCTCGGCCATCCGGTCCGCGACCTCGCGGCTGCCGTCGGTCATGGCCACGGAGCCGCGTTGGCCGGCCGGGCGGGTGGGGCGGTCTGCCGCGTTGCCGCTCATGACGCGTCCACCTGGAGGAACTCGCGCACCCAGTGAGCGATCCGGTCCGCGAACTCCACGGCGATCCCGTGGCGTCCGCCCTCGATCGCACGCAGTTCGGCGTTGGGGATCCGTTGCTCCATCAGGAGTGCGCCGGCGTAGGGGGCCAGCCGGTCCTCCGTGCCGTGCACGATCAGGGTGGGTGCGGTGATCTTCCCGAGGCTGTCCCGGACCTCGTGCTGTCGGGCGACGTCGTGGCGGCGGGAGCTCTGCTCGGGATCGCGGCGGGTGAGCGTCCGGGCCGGCCGGGCACGCTGCTCGGCCTGGCCTTCGGGTGTGAAGAAGAAGTCCGCGACCGTGTGCTGCCGGTCATCGTGGGACATCTCCAGGAGCTCGTCGACCGCCTCGCCGCCCATCGCGTAGCTCGGCGTGGTGGCGACCAGGATGAGGGACTGGACCCGTTCGGGGTGCAGGAGCGCGGCGTGCTGCGCGACGGCGCCGCCGAAGGAAGTACCCAGCAGGTGCGCACGCCGCAGCCCCAGCGCGTCCAGGAGGGCGGCGAGGTCGTCGGCGAGGACGCCCAGCGTGTAGGGGATCGGCGGGTTGACAGTGATCCCCGAATCACGTTGATCATACGAGATCGCCCGAATTCCCGTGCCGAGTCGTGCGCGGAGCGTGGCGAACTGGGTGCGATCGCTCTCGCCGCCGTGGACGAGCACGAGCGGCACACCGTCACCGGTATCGATCAACCCGACTTCGAGATCACCCGCCCGTATGGTCGCATCAGCCGTTCCGCCGGGTTCGCGTTGTTCTTGTGTGGTCACCAGGACCTCCTTATCCAAGCAACGAAAGTGAAATAACTCTCTAATTTGAGAGATCTTTATCGCTTCATGGGGCCGCCCGACGGAAGGCGCTGCCGGCGGTGCGATGGCGTGAGGCGACGGGGTACAGGGTGCGGGGGGCGGGGGCGGCTGTGCGCCGGGCGTCGTACCCGGGAGCCGATGTGAAGGCGCTATCGGGGTAGGGGGTGGGAAGTCACGGGTGCTCCATCGGCACCCGGGGCGGGGCGGTCAGCCTGCCCGCGTCCACCCGCGCAAGGCGCCGCAGTACGCCTCGGTCAGCCGGGCGATGACCTCTCGGCGGGACAAGCCCGTTTCCCGCAGCAGATCCTGGATCTCCCGCGGGTCGAAGATCATGTTGCTGAGGAACAGGGCGTGTTCGAGCGTCTCGTCCGAGAGGCCGATGTCGTCGAGCAGTCCGCGCACGGGCTCGCTCCAGGCGTCCCGCAGGGCGACGATGATCTCGTTCCCGCCGTGCAGCCGCTCCAGGTAGCCCCGCCGGGAGCGAAGCTGCACCAACGCCGGGCCGTGCTCGGCGAGGAGGTCCACCCACTTGTCCACGAGTGCGTCGAACAGCGGCCGCCCCTGGGCGGTCGACGTGACGCTGAAGTCCCGGAGCTCCTCCACGACACTGAGCACATAGGCCGCCAGCACATCGTCCATCGAGGAGTAGTAGCGGTAGGCGGTGGCCGGACCGATCTCCGCGCGGGACGCGATCGCCTGCATGGTGAGCTGGTCGGGCGCCTCCCGGGCAAGCTCGCCGACGGCCTGGAGGAGGCGGCGGTGATTGCGCCGGGTGTCACTGCGCGGGTTGCGCCGTCCGCGTGGGGCGGCCTGCTGATCGGTCACGGGCCTCCTCCGCTCGTCGAACCGCAGGCAAAGGGTATCGCCTCGGGGTTCACCTCCGGCCGAGGCGTCCACAGGCAGCACGCCTGGGCCGCTTCTGATGGATCTCGCTGGGCTCGCGCGCCCTGGCACCGCGCCTCGCCCCTCTCCACGGCATCTCAGGGCCCCACCGCACCGAAGTAGCGGACGAGGCGTTCCAGCCCGAGCCACAGATCGTCCTCGGAGGCCGCGAACGAGATCCGCACGTGCCCCTCGCCCGAGGGCCCGTACTCGGCTCCGGCCCGCACCATCACCCCCCGCTCGGCGAGTTCGCGGGCGACCGTCTCGGAGGGCCGGCCGGTGTCGTAGCGGAGGAACGCGTAGAAGGCTCCCTCCGGCGCGACCAGGTGCAGGCCGGGCACATCGGACAGTTGCGCGACCACGAACTCGCGCCGCTGCCGGTATCTGTCGACCATGGCCTCAACGACGCCGTCCGGCAGGCCGAGGGCCGCGAGGGCCGCGTGCTGAACCGCCGTGTTCAACGAGCCGTTGCAGGTCCGGTGCGCGTGCGCCGCCGCGTCCACCACCGCGCGCGGCCCGGCCAGGTACCCCACCCGCCAGCCGGTCATCGCATACGTCTTGGAGAACGTCTGCACGTACACCGTCCGGTCTCGCAGCGACTCGACCTCCAGCGCCGAGGCCGGTTCGTGCCCCGGGTAGACCAGCCGGTGGTACGCCTCGTCGCTGACGACCAGGGTGTCGGAGCCGTCGAGGACCTTGCCGAGGGCCTCCAGCTCGTCCCTGCGGTGCACGATGCCGGTCGGGTTCGACGGGTTCGAGAAGATCATCATCGCGGCACCGGGGAGCACGGCCGCGAGCGCGTCGAGATCCCAGTGCAGGTCCGGGGCGAGCGGGACGAAGTCCACGGTGCCGCCGGCCAGGACGACCAGGTCGGCGTAGAGCGAGTAGGCGGGCTCCGGGATGACCACGCGGTCTCCGGGGCCGACCATCGCGAGCACCACCGCCGCCAGCGCGGCGGTGGCACCGTGAGTGACCACGACGTCGTCCTCGCTCCACGTCCGCCCGGGGTGGCCCGGCAGCCCTGCGGCGAGCGCGGCGCGCAGCTCCCGCAACCCCTTCTGGTCGGCGTACTGGGTGTGGCCCTCGCGCAAGGCGGTCACGGCGGCCCCGATCACCGCCGGCGGTGTCGGGAAGTCCGGCTCGCCCATGGCCAGGGAGACGGCCCCCGGCGGCGCCGGGGCGAGCGCCGGGCGCCGCGAACGGCGGCGCAGTTCCTCGATACGGAAGGCGGGCACCATGGCGGTCACCGGTCCGCCGCCGCATGGTCGGGGCGCGCGGCGAGGATACGCCTGCGGAGCGCGTCCTCCTTCTCGCCGATCCCGTCGACCGCGTCCACGACCTCCGTCACCCGCCGGCGCGGGACCACGACGACGCCGTCGGCGTCACCGACGAGCACGTCACCCGCGGCCACCACCATGCCGCCGACCGCCACCGGGGCTCCGACGGCGCCGGGCCCGGCCTTGAAGGGTCCGGCGGGGGTGATCGCCCGCGCATAGACGGTCAGGCCCATCTCGGACAGCGCCCGGACGTCGCGGACCGCGCCGTCGACCACTGCGCCGGTGACCCCGGTGTTCACCATGATTTCGCCGATGAGGTCGCCGATCAGCGCGCGGGTCGTGTCCCCGTGCCCGTTGACGACCAGGACGTCGCCCGGCCGGGCTTCGTCGAGCGCGCGGTGGACGGCGAGGTTGTCGCCCGACCGCACGTCCACCGTGAGGGCGTTTCCCAGGAATGAGGCGCACTCGGTCATCAGCCGGATGCCGCCGTCCATGACGGTCATCCGCCGCAGCGCGTCGCCGACGTGGGCGGCCGGCACCTCCCCCAGACGGCGGGTCT
Organism: Streptomyces sp. NPDC004838; assembly: GCF_053600955.1. Taxonomy (NCBI): domain Bacteria; kingdom Bacillati; phylum Actinomycetota; class Actinomycetes; order Kitasatosporales; family Streptomycetaceae; genus Streptomyces; species Streptomyces sp. NPDC004838. The sequence goes on from NZ_JBSGAW010000015.1 coordinate 175,685, forward strand.
CCGCCGCCGCCACGCGGTCCCAGCCCGGAGCGACGGACACGCCGTCCGTCGCCGCAGCAATGAACACAATAGATTCCTTTCTTAAATGAGAAATCTTTCTCAAACGATAGCTTCTTAGCTGTCCGGCCACAATGGTTCGGGCGGACGGGCTGCTCGCCGAGGACGGTGTGAGCCGGCGCGGGGCGGTATCGGGCTCTCTGAGGGGAGTCGGCTCGAGCCGCCCGTCGCGGACGGGCTACGGTCGACGACGCAGCACACCCCAGGCGGGCAGCATGACCGCGAGCAGTGCCAGGCTGCCGGCGGCGCTCGCGAACGCGCCGTACACCAGGGGTGGTACGTAGGGCATGGCGCCGGTCATGCCGCGCATCATCGGGATCAGCGTGGCCGCGGCGATCGCGGAGCCGAGGACGATACCGATGACGGCGACCAGCAGGCTCTCCCACCGGAGCATGGTCAGGACCTGGCGCCGGGTGGTGCCGACGAGGCGGAGTGTGCCCAGCTCGCGGCGACGGTCGAGGACCGTCATCACCAGGGTGTTGACGGCAGCGATGGCGGCGAAGCCGCCGAGGACCGCGGCCATGGTGTTGTTGGTCCAGGCGCCCAGCCTCGCGTCGAGATTCTTCTCGGTGGCGTAGCCGGAGGCGTCGGTGACCTCGCCCAGGGCGGTGAGCGACTTCTCCGAGCCGCCGCGGACCAGGAGGGTGCTGTCGAAGCCTGAGGTGACGTGCTCGGCCAGGGATGCCCGGTCCATGGTCACCGTGGCCAGGCCGAGGCCGCGGTTGTAGACGGCGACGATCTCGGGGGCGGCTCTGGTGCCGTCGGGGAGGTGGAGCGGAAGCCGGTCGCCGACGCCCACGTCCGCTGTGGTCGCCAGTGTTGTGTCGACGGCGATCCGGCCCGGGCCGATCCGGTCGAGGCTGCCGTCACGTACGTCGAGGTCCTGCACCTTCGTGAACTCGGCGCCCGAGCCGCTGAAACCCTGGGTCCTGGCTCCCTGAAGCGACGTGAACTCTCCGGAGCCCACCGGGACCAGCACCTGGGTGTCGAGCAGGCCGACGGCCGCTTCCACACCCGGTGCGCGGGCGGCACGGGCGGCCGCGTCGAGCGGAAGCCCGGCCGGGTCCGTGACCACGTGGTCCGCGGTGATGCCCGAGCGCAGTTGCTCATCGGCGACATGGGTCTCGCTCGTGTTCATGAAGACGAGCGTCGAGGCGAAGGCCATGGCGAGCACGATCGGTGTGATCGCGGAGGCAAGGCGGCGCGAGTTGGCGCGGGAGTTGGCGGCGGCGAGCTGGGCGGCCGGACCCGCGCCGCGCAGCGGGAGACCGAAGAGGCCGGCGCACAGCCGTGCGACCAGGGGGCCGAGCAGCGCGACGGCGAGCATGAAGCACATGACGACCCCGAGGGCCGCGCCGGCCGCGTCGTCGCCTGCGGAGCCGGCGGAGAGGCCGGTGAGGAACGTGCCGCCGACGAGGGCGGCGATGCCCAGAACGGTACGGATCACGCCCGGGCGCAGCCGCTCCACGGATGCCTCGGACAGCGCCTGCCCCGGCTTGATCTTCGCGGGCCTGCGGCCGGCCGCCCAGCCGGCCCCGAGCGCGGTGAGCAGCCCGATGCCGACGGCGGCGAGCAGGGGGAACGCCGAGACGTGCACCCGCACCGCCTGCGGGATCGCTCCACGGTCCTGTAGCTGCCCGAACCACCAGTGCGCGAGCCCGATGCCGGGCAGGCAGCCGAGGAGTCCGGCGAGCGGGGCGACGAGGAGCGCTTCGGAGGCGACCGCGCGGCGGATCTGCCGCGGGGTCGCTCCGATGGCGCGCAGCAGCGCGAACTCTCGGGCACGCTGGGATACGGACAGGGCCACGGTCCCCGCCGCAGTGAAGATCGCGACGATGGTGGCGATGCCGCCGAAGGATCCACCGATACCGAAGAGCGTCTCCTTGGCGTAGCCGAGGCCCGGGTCCTCGATGGCGCCTCGGTCGTCGCCGACGTGCACCTGGGCGCCGGAGCCCTCCAGGGACTTCTTCACGGATTCGGCGAGGGCGCCGGCGTCGGTGCCATGCTTCGCGAGCACGGCGATGGCGTCCGCCTTGCCGGGGTGGCCGGCGAGCGTAGGTGCCTGGGCGTCGGCGAACCAGGCGAGGGCGCCTGCGGAGCCGGTCTTCCGGGGGGTGTCACCGGGTCCGGGCTCGGCGAGACCCGCGACGCGGAACTCCCGTTGCCCTGCGGCGGTGTCCAGCGTGACGGTGTCGCCGACGGCGGCCTTCGCGGTTCGGGCGGTACGCGCGTCGAGCACCACTTCGCCCTCGCCGGGTGCGGAGCCGGCGGTGAGCGCGGTTCCGGTGAAGGCGTGCGAGCCCCATCCGTGCGCGGTCAGCGCACCGCTCAGGACGACCTGTTCGCCGTCGCTTGCCCCTCCGACGGCCGGGCGCACCGGAAAGGTGAAGTCCGCTATGGCGTTGGCCGCGCCGGGTGTCCGGGCGGCCTTCGTCGCCAGATCGGCGTCGACTCGTGCCGTGTCCGGCAGCGGAGTCGCCTCCTCCTCGCGGTCCTCTCCGCTGCCCGTGACCACCCGCACATACTGGTCGGCCGCCGCGACGACCGGCGCCTTCGCGTATCGCTCCGGCGGCACCGACGCGCGTATGCCGGTCTCCAGCAGGACTCCGCAGGCCGTGACGATCAGTGCGGACATCAACAGTGCGACGAAGGTCCCCGCGAAGGACGCGGGCTTGAAGCGGACGGCCGCGCGGGCGAGTCCGTTGGGACGCGTCATGCCGCCGCACCCGCCGTCCTGCTCGCACGGGCGGTGAGTGCCCTCATCCGCTGCGCGATCTGCTCCGCCGAACCGCGTTCCAGTCCGTCGGCGAAGGAGCCGTCGGCGAGGAACAGCACCCGGTCTGCCCAGGCGGCCGCGACCGGGTCGTGGGTGACCATGACGACGGTGGCGCCGAGGGAGTCGACCGCGTGCCGGAGCAGGCCGAGAACCTCGGCCGCGGTGCCGGTGTCGAGGGCGCCGGTGGGCTCGTCGGCGAACACCACGTCGGGACTGGTGACCAGGGCGCGGGCGACCGCCACGCGCTGCTGCTGGCCACCGGAGAGCTCGCCGGGCCGGCGCCGCGCCTTGTCGGCCAGCCCCACCCGCGTGAGGACCGCCGCAGCCCGGCGGCGGTCCTGCCGCTGCCCGGCCAGGCGCATGGGCAGCAGGACATTCTGCTCCACGGTCAACGACGGCAGCAGGTTGAACGCCTGGAAGACGAAGCCGAGGCGGCTGCGGCGCAGCTCGGTCAGCTCGTTCTCGCTCATACCTGTGATCTCCGTGCCACCGAGCCGAACGGACCCCGCCGACGGCCGGTCGAGCCCGGCGGCGCACTGCAGGAAGGTGGACTTGCCGGACCCGGAGGGGCCCATGATCGCGGTGAATGTGCCGCGCGCGAGGGCCAGGTCGACACCCGCGAGTGCGTGTACGGCGCCTGAGCCGCGGCCGTACTGCCGCCGGACGCCGCGCAGTTCAACGGCCACACCGGGTGTAGCCGCGGGAGCCTCCCGTCGGTGGTCCGCCTTCTGCCGCTTGCCGTTGCGCAGCCTCACGTTCTGCCCTTCCCGTTCGCCTCGTGCTGACGAAGTGAGGGTGCGCGCTCGGCTGGGCGCCAGGCGTCATACCGGGGAGCCAATGTGGGGGTGCTACCGCGGTAGGGGGTGCACATGACGCGTCATCGGAAACAGGCGGACGGCATACGGAGTGGAACTCCCTCCGCGCCCGGGGTGGAGTCCCTGGGAAGTGGGTGTACGGGTTCCCACCGGCCCGACGCCACAGCCGCCGCCCAGGCCGACCCGCGCGACACCGAACAAATCCCCACGACCGAGATCCACGTCTACGGCGGACTCGCCCCCAAGACAACCGACTGAGCCGCACCGCGTGCCGTGCCGAAAAGCCCGGCATGCGCCGACGGAGCACACCGCTCATCGGCATGGCCGCGGGGACTTGCGCCATACTCCGCCCTGCCGACAGCCGAGCCCTGCTGGACCCGAAGCCACATGCCAGCGCCGCAGTCGGCCTCGGCTCCATCCGCCAGGGTCGATCCGGGCTGCTTGCGTCAGCTCCGGCAAGGCTTGAGGCGTCGGCGTTCTCGTACCCGGGCGGTCCACCCGGCCGAACCGCTCGCGGACAGCGATGGGCGGTCCGCCTCCGCGAAGTCGGCTGGACCGGCGGCGAAGAGCGTGCAGGCCACCTGTCCGGTGTCGGCGACGCCGCCCAACGCGGCTGCTCTGTAGGGGATTTGAAAAAATTGCAGAGCCTGAAATCTTGCAGATACTGCATTCTTGCTCGTACGGTGGAACGGTGACGACGGAAGAACGCGCCCGCGGCCGGACCGGCGACGGCACCCCGGGTCTTCGTGAGCGCAAACGGCGGCAGACCCACCGGTTGCTGGTGACCACGGCCCTGCGGCTGGTGACCGAGCACGGTCTAGATGGGGTGACCGTGGAGGACATCAGCGCGGAGGCCGGAGTCTCCGCACGCACTTTCTTCAACTATTTCGCGGTGAAGGAGGACGCTCTTCTGGTGCCGTACCCGGACGACGAGGAGCGGATGGCGGCCCTGCCGGACCGGATCGTCACGGCCCCGGCCGGGCTCTCGCCGCCGCGCGCCATGGCCCACGCCTGGCGGGGCGATCTGGCCCGGTGGGACGCCGACCGGGACGAATGGCTCACCCGGCTCACGGCGATAACGGAGCATCCGGCGCTGGCCGCCCGGCTCGCCGGGCACATGACCGAGGAGAGGCGCATCGCCGTCAAGGCCCTGGCCTACCGGACCGGCCTGCCGCCCGACGACCCGTACCCCGAACTCGTATTCCACGTGGTCTGGGGGGTGATGGAGGCCAGCATGGCGCTCTGGCACCGGCTGGGAGGTGCGACCCCGCTCCCCGGCCTCGTCGACGACGCGGTGGCCGCCGTCGAGGCCGGGCTGCCCGCCCCGGACCGAGCGGCCCGGCCACCCGGCGGCTGAACCGGCCGCCGGGTCACGACACCGCGACCTCACCGCGGCGACACCGGAACCTCACCACAGCGACACCACAACGACAACGCCAACCGGCGGGACCACGGCGCGACGGCGGACGGGACCACGACGGACCCGCCCGGGGGCCGCCCGTGCCGTGGGCCCGGTACGAAGGAGCGGAGGACCATGGACACAGCGATCGTCATCGGCGGCGGACAGTACGGACTCGGGGCCGCCTACGCCTTACGGAACCAGGGATTCAAACCGATCGTGCTCGAAGCCGGTACCGCGCCGGTCGGATCCTGGCCGCACTACTACGACAGCCTGACCATCTTCACCCCCGCCCGGCTCTCGTGTCTGCCCGGAATGCCGTTCCCCGCCCGGGCCGACCACCTTCCCCGCCGCGACGAGATGGTGGCCTATCTGCGGGCGTACGCCGCCCGGCTCGACTGCGAGATCCGTACCAGCACCCGGGTCTCCGCCGTCCACACCACACCCGAGGGCTACGCCGTGACGACGGAGACCGGCGAGGTGCTGCACGCCCCGGTCGTCGTGGCCGCCACCGGCACCTTCGGCAACCCGAACCGCCCGGAGATACCCGGCTTCGCCGCGTACACCGGAAAGGTGCTGCACTCCGCCGAGTACCGCTCCCCCGAACCGTTCGCGGGACAGCGGATCGTCGTGGTCGGCGGCGCCAACTCGGCGATGCAGATCGCCCATGAACTGGCCGGGGAGGCGCGGGTCACCCTGACCAGCCGACGCCCGATCAGGTACACCAAACTCCGGCCCCCCAAAAGTCCGGCGGGCTGGAAGGCCCTCGAAACCGGACTGCTGTTGCCCATCGGCGCCCTGATACCGCTGGGGCACGAGTCCGCGGTGATCGTCGACAACGACGACCGGTACCGCAAGGCCCTGGACAGCGGCATCCTGGACCACCGCGAACTGTTCACGTCCGCCGACGGCACCGACATCCGCTGGGCCGACGGCAGCACCGAGCACGTCGACACCGTCGTCCTCGCCACCGGCTACCGTCCGGCGGTGGAGTATCTGCGGCCGATCGGCGCGCTCGACCAGCGCGGTGTGCCCCGGCAGCGGTCGGGCATGTCCACGATCCACCCCGGGCTGGCCTTCGTGGGCCTCGAAGGCCAGCGGTCCCTGCTCTCCGGCGGTATCCACGGCGTCGGCACGGACGCCATCCATGTCGCCCGCAGGCTGCGCCGCTGGATCGCCTCCACGGAACCAGCCTGGTGCCGCCCGGCGGTCTGACCAGGACGCGGGGGCCCGCCGCGACCACGGTTCCGGCGGGCCGCCCCTCACATCACCCGGACCATCCCCGGCCAGGGTGTACCCGCCTGCCTGGTTGACCAGGCTGGACAGCAGACAGGAGACATGAGAGGAGGTTGACCTGGACGTGCTGTCCTTCGCCGGTCGCCTCGCGGTGGCGCAGGGCGGCCAGGACCCCGATCGCCGCGTGCAGTCCGGTCAGGACGTCCACGAGGGCCACGCCCGTCTTCACGGGCTCCCCCGGGGCCGGCCCCGTCACGCTCATCAGGCCGCCGACCGCCTGGATCAGCAGGTCGTAGCTAGCCGGGCAGGGCGGCTCCCGCCCCCGCCTCCGCCCCCGCCCCGAAGCCGGTCACCGAGCAGTAGACGAGGCCGGGGTACCCCGTGCCCGGGTGTCGTCGCCGCGGGCGGGGTGCTCGACCTTGATGACGTCGGCGCCGAGGTCGGCGAGGAGCATGGTGGCGTACGGGGCAGCCAGCACGCGTCCGAAGTCGGCGACCAGCACGCCGGACAGCGGTAGCCGGGGTGCCCCACTCACCGTTCCCATCCTCCCGAGCCGCGCAGGTAGACGGTCTTGGTCCGGGTGAAGAACTCGCGGGCGGCGCGACCCTGTTCCTTCGGTCCGTACGCACTCTGCTTCGCGCCGCCGAAGGGGACGTGCGGATCGGCCCCGGCGGTCTCGGAGTTGATGTGCAGCACGCCCACGTCGATGTGCTCGATGGCGGCGGTCACCGCGCGCAGGTCGTCGGTGAAGACGGCCGCGGACAGCCCGAACTCGCTGTCCTCGGCCAGCCGGAGAGCTTCCTGGAGGTCGCGGGCGCGCCGGACGGAGAGTACGGGGCCGAACAGTTCCTCCCGCCACAGCGGGTCGTCCCCGGTGAGTTCGACCACGGTGGGCCGCAGGAACGCGCCGTCCATGCGGTCGTCGTCGTAGGCGCGGCCGCCGGTGAGGACATCGACGCCGGGGCGGGCGATGGCGGCGTCCACGGCCCGCTGGATCTCGTCCCTGGCCCCGAGTGAGATCACCGGGCCCATGTCGGTGTCCTGGTCGAGGGGGTCACCGACCCGGAGCGCGGCGGCTCGCTTGGTGAGCAGGGCCAGGAACTCGTCGGCGACGGGTTCCGCCACGACGAGGCGTGAGGTGGCGGTGCACTTCTGGCCGGTGGACCGGAAGGCTCCGGCCAGCACCTCGTTCGTGGCCAGTTCGAGGTCGGCGTCGGCGAGGACGACGGCCGCGTTCTTGCCACCCATCTCGGTCTGCACGGGCCGCGCCAGTCGGCCGCAGGCGGCGATCAGGCCCCGGCCGACGGAGGTCGACCCGGTGAACGTCACCGCGTCCACCCCCGGGTGCTCGACGAGCCGGCCACCGAGGCCCCCGCCGCCGATGAGCAGCGACAGGACGCCCTCCGGCAGCCCGGCCTCGACCAGTGCCTCGGTCAGCCGCATCGCCAGCAGCGGCACCACACTCGCGGGTTTCCACACCACGGTGTTGCCATAGCCGAGGGCGGGGGCGATCTTCCAGGCCGGGATCGCGATGGGGAAGTTGAACGGGGTCACGACCGCCACCACTCCGACCGGGCGGTGGATCACCTGGATCTGCTCGCCGGGCCGCGGTGACGCGAACACCTCACCGACGGGACGGGCCGCCTCACCCGCGTAGTAGCGGAAGATCTCCGCGGCCCGCCGCACCTCGCCGACACCCTCGGCCCGGGTTTTTCCCTCCTCCCAGGACAGTTCCTCGCCCCACTCCTCGGCGTGCGCGTCGAGGACGTCGGCGGCCCGGTCGAGGATCCGGCCGCGCGCGTGGTGCGGGGTCGCGGCCCAGCGGGGAAAGGCGTCGCGTGCCGCGGCGACGGCGCTGTCGAGGTCGTGTTCCCCGGCGAGCCGCCCGACCGCGACCGTCTCGCGGGGGCGTGCCGGGTTGATGTCGAGCAGCTCATCGCCGTCACCGGGCCGCCACTCGCCCGCCACCAGATGGCGCAGGGACCGTGGCGGCCGGGAGACCGCGTCCGTCTTCACGCTGCCGTCCGTGCTGTTTCGCATCGGTCTTCCCTTTCCGTGGACCCGCGAGGGCTGTCCATCAAGGCGCTCGCGCCTCATGAGGCCGTCATTGTGGGGACCGTGCGGAGGACGGCGCACTGGACGGAATGTCCCGCCGCCGGAGGAGGGGGCACGCCGTTACGGCCATGTCCCGCGGGTCGGGGCGGTGCTTGGCTCGGCCTCCCATCCCCGCACATTCCGGAGGACGTCCCATGCCCGGTGCTTCCCGGCCTGTCGGCGGTCCCGACCTGGCCCAGGTACGGCGGATCGTCAGCGAGATCCCCGGCCCGCGCTCGCGTGAGTTGCTGGCCCGTCAGCGGACCCTGGTCCCGGCCGGAGTCGGCCCGGCCCTGCCCGTGTTCGTGGAGGCCGCGGGCGGCGGTGTGATCGTCGACGCGGACGGCAACTCCTTCATCGACTTCGGCAGCGGCATCGCCGTGACGACGGTCGGCAACTCCGCCCCGGCCGTGGCGGAGCGCGCGGCGGCGCAGCTGCGCCGGTTCACCCACACGTGTTTCCTCGTCAACCCGTACGAGTCGTATCTGGACGTATGCGAGAAGCTCAACGAGCTCGCTCCCGTCCCCGGTGAGAAGCGCAGCATCCTGGTGAACTCCGGTGCCGAGGCCGTGGAGAACGCCGTCAAGATCGCCCGTGCCGCCACCGGTCGCCCCGGCATCGTCGTCTTCGACCACGCCTTCCACGGACGCACGCTGCTCACGATGTCCCTCACGGCCAAGAACACGCCCTACAAGCAGGGCTTCGGGCCGTTCGCCTCCGAGGTCCACCGCGCTCCCATGGCGTACCCCTACCGCTGGCCCACCGGTCCGGAGAACTGCGCGGAGGAGGCCGCCGACGCACTGGCGGACCTGCTGGACCGCCAGGTCGGCGCCGACAACGTGGCCGCCGTTCTGGTGGAGCCCATCCAGGGCGAGGGCGGCTTCGTGGTGCCGGCTCCCGGATTTCTCCCGAGGGTCGCCGAGATCTGCCGGAGCCGGGGCATTCTGCTGATCGTCGACGAGATCCAGACCGGCATCGCGCGCACCGGGCGGATGTTCGCCTGCGAGCACGAAGGCGTCCGGCCCGACCTGATCACCACGGCGAAGGGCCTCGCGGGCGGGCTGCCGCTCGGCGCGGTGACCGGCCGCGCGGAACTGATGGACGCGGTACCGGCCGGCGGCCTCGGCGGCACCTTCAGCGGCAATCCGGTGGCCTGCGAGGCCGCGCTCGGTGTCTTCGCCGAGATCGAGGCGGGCGACCTGACAAAACGGGCGCTGGTGATCGGCGACACCATGAGGGAGCGGCTCGGGGAACTGAGTGACGCGCACCCGGTGATCGGGGAGGTGCGCGGCAAAGGCGCGATGATCGCGATCGAGCTGGTCGAGCCGTTCGGCGACCGAATCCCGGCCCCCGAACTCACCGCCCGGATCGCCAGGCGCTGCCACGCGGAAGGGCTGCTGGTGCTCACCGCCGGCAGCTACGGCAACGTCCTGCGGTTCCTTCCGCCGCTGTCGATCTCCGACGCCCTGCTGGACGAGGGGCTCACCGTCATCGGCGAGGCATTCGCCAAGGAGGCCGCGTCCGCCGTATGACAGGTTCGGCCGGACTCCTGCCACACCGACAGTCCCAGCAGGAGTTCGGCTCGGACATGGGCCGACTCCAGGTCCGCCCCGAGGATTCCCTGGATCCGGTCCATGCGGTTGCGCAGGGTGTGGCGGTGCACTCCCAGCGCCGCCGAGGCCGCCTCCCACTGGCCGTTGTGTTCCAGGAACGCGCGCAGGGAGGCGACCAGGTCGCTGCCGTGCCGGGCGTCGTACGCCGCGAGGGGGCCGAGCCGGGCGTCGGCGAGTGCTCGAAGCACGTCCCTCGTCCCGGGGCTGGTGATCAGGGTCTGCCCGGCCAGCGACTCGAAGGAGACGAGGTCCCTGCTGCCGCGCGCCCGCGCCGCCGACGCGGCGTTCATGGCCTCACGGAAGGCCGCCGGTACGTCCCCCGCGTCCCGTACGGTGCTCAGCCCGGCCCAGGTGCGGGAGCGCAGGCCGTCCGCGACGGTACGTGCCGTGTCCGTGTGCCCGGCCGGCAGCAGGAGCACCGCGTCCCCCTCCCGCACGGTGCCGAACAGGGGCAGGCCACGCCGGTCAAGCTCCTCCCCCGCCGATTCCAGGTCACGGCGCGGGTTCCCGCCCCGCAGCGCCAGCACGCGCACGCCGTCCCGGGCCGGGAAGCCCGCCTCGGTGAAGTACTCCACCGCAGCGGCCGTCGGGACGGCCCCCTCCAGCAGCATCCGCAGGAACATGCCGTACACGCGGCTGTGTTCGTCGCGCAACCGCCGCGGTTTCTCCGCCTCCAGGGCGATCAGCGACGCGGCGTGCCCGAGCAGGAGGTGGTCGACCGGTGTGAGGGGCCGGTCCGTGACCAGGACCAGACGTCCGTGCGCCCGGGGGCCCACCCGCACCTGGTGCACGGCCACCACCCCTTCGGGGCCGGAGCTCACCGCCGCCGCTGCCTGGTCCGCGGGACGCAGCCCGGCGAGCACGCCGGGGCCCGGCGTACTGGTGCCGGGTGGGTGCGAGGCGTGCGGTGTGCCGTCCCGGTCCAGGAAGAGGACCGATGTCCCGGTGGAGACGGCGAGTTCCCGCACGACGGCCTGTGCGCCACCGTGCAGTGCGGCCCGGGTCATCCGGGGCTGGATCCGGGACGCCTGGACGACCCCTTCGTACTGCTGCTCGGCCAGCCGTTCCATGACCGCCTTGGTGACGGCCGCGAACGGGGTGGGCAGGGGCACTTCGAGGAGGGGCAGCCCGGTCTCCTCCGCCGCCTCGACCAGTGCTTCCGGTACGCGCTCGTGCGACAGGCCCACGCCGAACCCGACCGCGGCCACCCGGGCCTTCGCCAGTTGCCGGACGTAGTTCCTGCGGGCCTCGGACGACTCCGGCAGCCGGAGTCCAGTGGTGAGCACGAGTTCTCCCCCGCTGAGCCACTTGGCCGGGTCGGCGAGTTCGATGCTGTGTGCCCACTCCACGTCGCGCTCCAGGCCGTCGCGCCCGGCCAGCGCCATCAGGCGCAGGTCCGGGCGCCGTAGCAGCCAGGTGAGCGGTACTCCCATGGCATTCACCTCGCTCCGTGCATGGGTCCGGCGCTGGGCCGGCCGCCTTGTGGTGCCGCCCCGTCCGCATAAGGGTATGCACCCGGCAGAGTCGACTTCCGGGTGCGTCCGTGCCCTCAGCCCGTATCCGTGCCCTCAGACCGCGGTCGTCACCGCGTCGGTCTCGGCGGCCGTCCGGGAGCCCTTCGCGCCGGTCGCCGCGCGCAGGGCGGCGTAGACACCGGCCGCGTAGGCCGCCGTCAGGATCGGCCCCCCAGGTGCCCGCCCACGCGGGGCCGGTCACCCGCCTTGCCGGTTCGGCCGGTTCTCCTCGCCGGGGTAGCGGACCCCGATCCTGTCCCGTACCGCGTCCAGCGTGCGCATGACCGCCAGCGAACCGTCCAGCGGCACCAGCGGCGACTCCGTCTCACCGGCCCGCAGACAGCGGACCACCTCGGCCGCTTCGTGCCGCAGCGAATGACGGTCGCCCCCGACCGCGTACTCCTCCGGCTCCCGCCCCTCCCGGTGCAGCACAAAACGCTCCGGGTAGAAGAAGCCGTGCGGGATCTCGATCCGGCCCGTCGTGCCCGTCACCGAGGCCGTCACCGGGGTGGCGGCCTCGACGGAACAGGAGAGCAGCGCGGTGGCGCCCGAGTCCCAGCCGAGCAGGACCCCGGTGGTCAGGTCGACGCCCTCGGGGGAGAGCCGGGCGTGCGCCTGGACCCGGTCGGGCTCGCCCAGCAGCAACTGGGCGAAGGAGACCGGATACACGCCGAGGTCCAGCAGCGCGCCGCCGCCGAGCGCGGGATCCCGCAACCGGTGGCCCGCGCCGAACGGCCCCTGAAGGCCGAAGTCCGCGTGGATCACCCGCACATCACCGATCGCGCCGTCTCCCACCATCTCGGCCAGCCTGCGGACGACCGGATTGCAGTACGTCCACATCGCCTCCATCAGGAACACCTTCCGGCGCCTGGCGAGAGCGACCAGCTCCACGGCCTCCGCCGCGTTCAGGGTGAACGCCTTCTCGCAGAGCACCGCCTTCCCGGCCTCCAGGCACAGGGCGGCCACCGCGCGGTGCGCGGAGTGGGGCGTCGCGACGTACACCACGTCCACCTCGCCGTCCGCGGCGAGCGAGGCCCAGTCCCCGTACGACCGGGGTATCCCGAACCGGTCCGCGAAGGCCCTCGCGGACGCCGCGGACCGCGACGCCACCGCCACGACCTCCACCTTCTCACCGTCCTCCCGCATACGGAGCAGATCCGAGGCGAACCTGCCGGCTATGCCCCCGGTCGCCACGACACCCCAGCGCACGGTCCCGCTCATGCCACCACCCCCTCACCCCCGGCCCCACCCGGACCGGCCCCGGCCGAGCCCTGTCCGAACCACGGAACAAAGGTCTCGACCACCACGTGTGAGCTGAGAGCATAGGCCGGACTCCTCAGCCGCCAGCGGAGCGGTGAGGAGCTGTCACACCTCGCGGGAGGGTGTGCGCCAGTCCCATGGGGCGGGCAGCGAGGCCGGATGTACCACCGACGGCACCGGGCCGCGATCGGTGCCGATTCGATCTCCAGCGTGATGAACGAGTGAACCAGCTCCCTGTGCCGTTCTCTCCGAGTCGCCGACACGTCAAGGTCGTCACGTCCATCTCGGCACCGCGATCGCCGCAGCTCTCACCATCTGACTCCGAGCATGATCGACCGGACACGCCCTGGGTGTTGCCGTCCATGAGGTTGGTGAGCTCGGACGTCGACGTTGACCTTCGAGTTGGTTGAAGCTCGATGATGGCGAGGTGCCGAATTCCGAGTTGATGCCGATCGGGGTCTTTGCCCAATGCAGTGGTCTGACCTCCAGTGCGTTGCGGTTCTACGCCGACTCCGGGCTGCTGCCTCCTGCCGAAGTGGACCCGGTCTCGGGCTACCGCTACTACGGCGCTGACCAGGTGGCGCGGGCGAGGGTACTGCGTCAGCTCCGCGAGATCGCTATGCCCCTCGCGGCTGTCGAGGCGGTCCTCGCCTCCGGTGCCGAAGAGGCGTCCCGGCTGCTCGATGAGCATGTCGCGAAGATCGTCGGGGATGCGGCAGCGGCGCTGCGGAAGGCCGCTGTCATCAAGTCCGTACTCGGCGGCAACGCGCCCGGTCTGCTGTTTGCCACGCTGAAGGGTCCCGTGCTCGCGGATGCGGTCGAGCAGGTCCTGACCGCGACCGCACATGAGCCGGGGATGCCGGTACTCGCCGGCCTGCACATCGAGGCGAGCGATGAGGCGGTCGTTCTGACTGCGACTGACCGGTACCGGCTCTCCAGCCGGACCCTGGTGCCGGCCGAACCGGGGCAGACGTGGGCCGGCACGGTCAACGGCGACGATCTGCGGGCGGCGATCGCCGAGATCCGCCGCAGTCCGATGGTCCGACTCGAAGCGGTGCCACACGGGATCTGGCTCCGCACGGCAGACAGGGAGGACAGGCATTGCCGGATGCTGTCCGAGGACTTTCCCGACTATCGGCTGATGCTCGCGTCACTGGGCGAAGTCACCACCCGCGCGACGGTCTCGAAGGATCTGCTCCTGCGAGCCCTGGAAGAACACCCTGGCGAACGCATCATGCTGCACGTCGCCGATCACGGAGTGAACGTCCCGACACCGGACGACGAGCACCCCGGCTTCCCGCTCCCGGCCACCGTGACGGGCGAGGCTCTCCGGATCTGGTTCAAGACGACCACGCTCTATCCCGCCGTGAGCACGGCGATCGGCCCCGACGTGATGCTCGACCTGAGGGGAAACGACCGGCCCGTCACGATCCGTTCCGCCGACCGCGGCGATCTCACCTCCCTGGCCATGCCCGTGAAATTCGACCACCCAGCCCGAGAACGAAGAACGACAACAAGGAAACTCCCATGACCACCGCGCCCGCCAGCCCTGACCCGACCATGGAAGCCATCGGCCAAGCCGTCGCCGAAGGCCGAACGGGCGACATCGCTTCCGCCCGCCACAAGCTCCTGAGCCTGTGGTCGGCGATAGGAGTCACCGGTGACCCGCTGCACCGTTGCTCCCTCGCCCACTATCTCGCGGATCTCTATGAGGATCCCGCCCAGGCCCTCGCCTGGGACATCCGGGCCCTGGACGCTGCCGACGCCGTGACCGAGCAGCGCGTCAAGGAGCACCACGCCGGCCTCCATATCGCCGGGTTCTACCCCTCCCTCCACCTCAACCTCGCCGACGCCTACCGCCGACTCGGATCCTTCGACGCGGCCACCGAGCACATGAACGCGGCCAAAGAACACGCCCCTAACCTCCCTCAGGACGCATACGGCGCCTTCCTGCGCACTGCCCTCGACGAGGTGGCAGAGGCCATCTCCCAGCGGGACACCGGCCAACGGCCCTCCGCACCCGGTCCCACCGCATGACGCAGAGGAACGCGCCCCTCACCGTCGAGGGGCGCCGTCGCGGGTACGGTCGGCGATCACGCGCGAGGGCAGCAGCGGCTGCGGCACCCGGCTCTCGGCGAAGGCGGCGAGCAGCACGGCGGACCGACGACCTGCGCCGACCCCCAGCCCTCGGACTCGGCCCGGCTGGTGCCGTACACGATCGCGACCAGGCCGCCGGTCACCGGCAGCACACCGGGCATGTCGAACCGGGCGCGGCCCGCGTGCCACGACTCGGTCAGCATCGCGTACCAGCCGATCGCCGCGATCAGGGCGATCTGGATGTTGATGTCCAGGCACCAGCGCCAGTCCAGGTAGTCGGTCAGCGCCCCGCCAGCCAGCAGCCCGATCGCGCCGCCCGCGGCGGAGATGGCACCCCAGATCCCGAACGCCTTGGCGCGCTCCATGGCCTGCGTGAACGTCACGGTCAGCAGCGACAGCGCGGGCGATCAGCAGCATCTCGAAGTCGTCCGCCGCGCCGCCGAGCGCCGACGCGTCGGCGAAGCCGATCAATCCGATCAGGCAGCTCCACTTGCGGCCGGTGTAGTCGGCGATCCGGCCGCCCAGCAGCAGGCTGCCCAACGCGAGGGTGTACGCGGTGGTGATCCACTGCCGGTCGCCGTCGGAGATCCCAGGTCTCCTTGGAGTCACGGCAGCGCGATGTTCACGACGGTGCCGTCAAGAACGACAACGAGTTGGGCCAGCCCGATGAAGAACAGTGCGGCCCAGCGGCGCGAATGGGCCCCTGTGGCCTGCATCTTCGTGGTTGCCATGACTTCCACCTCACTCGTGGTGCTGCGTGCCGCGTATCGTCTGCGGCGTCCTGACAGTCACAGGACGTCCGCGACCCGATCCCTGTGACAACGGCGGGCGTGTGAGGTGCGCCACCGCTCACGGGTGTTACACAACGGTGGGGACCGGCGTCGTATACGTGTAGCGCGGGTGAGATGAGAACAGACAGGAGCCGAACTATGAGCCAGCAGGGCGATCGGGCGACGGAAAGGGCTGATCCGACCGCTGGAGGTGGCCATGTCGACGTGGCCACCGAGGCGTTCGTCGCCCACCGCGACCTGCTGTTCACCGTCGCCTACGAGATGATCGGCTGAGCCGACGACGCCGAAGACGTCCTGCAGGAGACCTGGCTGAGGTGGGTGGGAGACGATCTCGGCTCGGTCCAGGATCACCGCGCGTTCCTGGTGCGGATCGTTATGCGGAAGGCGGTGGACCGACTGCATACGCTCGGCCGACGCAGAGAGTCCTATGTCGGCCCCTGGCTGCCGGAGCCGCTGCTGACCGCGCCGGACGCGGCCGAGGACTTCGAGTTGGCCGAGAGCGTCTCGATGGCAATGCTGCTGGTGCTGGAGGCGCTCACGCCGACCGAACGGGCCGTGTTCGTGCTACGCGAGCTGTTCGACTTCGGGTACGACGAGATCGCCGACGCCGTCGGCAAGAGCCCCGCCGCGGTCCGCCAGATCGCCTACCGGGCACGGGCGCACGTCGCGGCGCGCCGGTCGCGTGCCGTGGTCTCCGCGGCCGATACCCGAGCCGCGCTCCGGGCATTTCGGCGGGCGATCGACTCCGGTGACCTGCGGGACCTGCTCGACATCCTCGCGCCGGACGTGGTCTACCTGGGCGACGGCGGCGGAGTCGCGCAGGCCATGCCGGAGCCCGTCGTGGGAGCCGACGATGTGGCACGCCTGCTGGCCGCCGGCCTGAACATGTTCGACGCCGGCACATCGCTCGATCCGGCCCGGATCAACGGCTATCCGGGGCTGGTCGTGCTGCGCGACGGACGGATCGACAGTGTCGTGGCGATGCGGGTCGAGGACGGCCTCATCACCGGGTTCTACTTCGTACGCAATCCCGAGAAACTGTCGCGTGTGGAGCAGGAGACCAGGCTGAGCCGCATCGCCGGATAGCGTCCGGGCTGCGTGCTGGGATCAAGGTGTGGGGCGTGCCAGGCACGGTCCTGGCAGTAGGAAGGGCCCCGCTTTGTTTTGGCTTCCTCAATTGCCTCGCTAGTGTCCTGAGTCTTTGATTCGGTTCAGATATCCAGTGAGGCGTTCGAAGATCTCGTCAGCGGACTTCGTCCAGACGAAGGGCCTCGGGTTGT